>JANPIO010000057.1:0-5602 GCA_031425055.1 Phormidium sp. VAR_61_metabat_6 | reverse complement strand
GCCAGGTGGTCTTGCCGCTGCCCGTTGCACCCTCAAGCCATTGGGGCGAGTTTGCCATGCCAACCTGAGGTAAACGCTATGCCTACTCTAACCTTGACTCCAGATACAAGACAGCCGAGGCAGTTTACTGCCTCGGCTATCTTGTATCTGGAGTCAAGGTTAGAGTAGGCATAGCGTTTACCTCAGGTTGGCATGGCAAACTCGCCCCAATGGCTTGAGGGTGCAACGGGCAGCGGCAAGACCACCTGGCTGCTAGAACAGCTGCGCCCAGCTACTCCAGCGCTACTAGAACTCGGCCAAAGCCACTTAATCTTTGCCGCCAACGGCGACAACCGCCTGCGGCTGGCCGCGCGGCTGGGAGATATTGCCCCCGGTGTGGCGGTGGTCACGACTACTCCAAACGGGTTTATTCAGGATGAGGTGACTCTGTTTTGGCCGCTGCTGGTGGCTGAGCTAGGCCTGTCGCCCCAGTTTCCGCTGCGGCTGCGGCCTGAGAATGAACAGGAGCTGGCCGCTGAGCATTGGCGGCAGCAAATCTTAGACGGTACCCTGGCGGTGGAGGGCTGGCTAGAGGCTCAAATCGTGCGGCGATCGCTCGATTTTTTGCAGCTGGCAGCCGCTGGCGGCATTCCGGCCGAAGACCTGCCCGTGCTGCTGCCCGAGGGCATTCCCCCAGGGTTTGCCCCCGAAGCGGTGTGGCAGGCCACTGGCAAGGCACTGGTAGACTGGCGCGACTGGTGTCTGGCGCGGGGTCTGCTTACCTACGGGGTGATGACCGAGCTTTACTGGCGGCATCTGCTGCCCCACCCCCTCTACCAAGAGAAACTGCTGGCCCGCTACGGCGGCCTATTTGCCGATGACTTAGATGAATATCCGGCGATCGCCGCCCAGTGGCTCCAGGTATTTATCGACGCTGGGCGGCCCGTGGCCATGACCTGGAACCGCCATGGCAAGGTGCGTATGGGGCTGGGGGCCGATCCTGATGCCCTCGAACAGCTCCGAGATCAGTGCCAGGTGACCGACCAGACCACTCCAGCAACCGACTCCTTGGCTTATGAGTGGGGCGATCAGGTGGTGGAGTGGGTAATGGATCCTCTAGCGCTGCCGGAACCGCTACCGTGTTTTGAAACTCTGCAAACGGTGTCTCGGGGAGAGCTGCTGCGCCAAACGGCGGAGCGAGTGGTCGAGGTGGTGAAGGAAGGCCAGGTCGCTCCCCAGGAGATTGCAATTATTGGGCCGGGCTTAGATGCGATCGCCCGCTACACCCTGGCCGAAATTCTCAGCGATCGGGGGCTGCCGGTGGCCTCCCTCAGCGACCAGAGGCCGGTGATTCACTCGCCCCTGGTGCGATCGCTGCTCACCCTGCTTACCTTTGTGTATCCCGGCCTGGGGCGACTGGCCACCGCCGAAGAGGTAGCCGAAATGCTGGTGGTGCTGAGCCAAACTCCCCAGGCCCCGGAGGTCGGCCCCTGGTTTGAGGCCGTGCAGATCGACCCGGTGCGAGCCGAGCTGCTGGTTGACCACTGCTTTGAACCCAGCCTAGAGCAGCCCGAACTGTTGCCGGTCGAGCGCTTCGAACGCTGGGATCGGCTGGGCTACAAGGCCACCGAGGCTTACAGCCGTCTGCGCCAGTGGATCGAGCAGCAGCGCCAGCAGCGTCAGCAGCGCTTGACTCCAGGCGTGTTGAGCGTGCTCGATCGCGCCATTCAAGCCTTTTACTGGGGCGGTAGTCATCTGCCCGCCGACCAGCTCGCCGCCCTGCGAGAGCTAATGGAAACCGCCCAACACTACTGGGCGGTGGACGAGCGCCTGCGCCAGGTCACGCCCATGCTGGCCAAAAAACCAGCGGAACCGATTCGCAATTCCCTAGAGCGGTTTATTTTGCTGCTGCGCCAGGGCACCGTGACCGCCAACCCCTACCCGGTGGAGTCGGCCCAGGTGATCACCATCGCCACGGTTTATCAGTACCGTCTGCAACGCCTGCGCCACCGCTGGCACTTTTGGATTGACGCCGGGTCGCCCCGCTGGCTGGCCGGTACCGACAACCTGCTGTTTGGCTATCCGCTATTTCTAGGCTCGTACCGGGGCCGCCCCTGGACGACTGAGGATATTGAAACGCTGCACCGCGATCGCCCCGAGCGCATTTTGCGCGATCTGCTGGGGCGAGTCAGCGATCGCGTTGTGCTCTGCCACAGCGAGCTGGCGGTGAGCGGCCAAGAGCAAGTCGGCCCTCTGCTGACCCTGGTCACTGCCAACTCCGACGACTAACCCGTGCCCCCAACCCCCAACAAAAGAGGGACACTGACCAGCAGCATCCCTCTTTTTGACAGTTGCCTTGCCCGTGTCTTGCACGAGCTAGGGCTTAACGAAAGCGCTTTTTGCGGCGCGCAACAGCTTTGCGCTTTAGCTTCTCTTGGGGCGTCTCGAAGTGGCGGCGACGCTTAACTTCTGAAAAAACCCCGGCCTTGGAGACCTGCCGCTTAAAGCGGCGTAGGGCCGATTCAATGCCTTCGTTTTCACCTACAACGACTTGAGTCATACGAAATCGCTTCTATACTCCTGGACATGCACTAACGAATCAAACAACAGGTTGTTAAACCTACAGACTGTTCTAGATTGCCCCGGAGCGGTCGAGCCACCTCCCATTGCTCCAGGCAGAGTCGTCATGGTTAGCTGTCAGTACGAAGTATATACAGACAGAAAAAATCGGACATAGTTGTCCGTAATTTTTATCAGACTAGCACAAAATATGCCGTTGCCCAGCCCTGTTATGGGGGGGCAAACGAGGGCTAGGCGCTGTAGGTTCTGGGTTTGGGAAAGGGCAAATGTCCGCTGCAGAGTCCCTGTCCCAGTCGCTGCTCACAAAAGGATTTTTCGTCGGGGGCCAGCTCGTCGTAGTCAACATCTCGCCGCAGCACAATGCCGTTATGGCCCGCCAAAAACCGGGGCAGTTCTGCATACTCAATCGTGCGCAGGGTTGCCATGTCGTAGCTGGTGTAGGTGGTCAGCTCTGGGTCGGCAAAGTCAATGTCGATCACCGTCAGCACCTTCCCCGGCGGCAGACTGCTGTCGATCAGGGCGCGCGGCCCAGACCCCAAAAGGCCGGTGTGCAGCAGCTGTAGATTGCCCCGGTGGCCAGGATAGTAGGCGTGCTGGTGGCCGCTGATATAGGTGTGCACGTTGTAGCGCTCTAGCATGGCCCGCAGCTGATCGGCGTTGTTGAGCACTTCGCCGGGTTTGTCGCGCCCCACCGCAATGCCGTAGAGGGGCAGGTGGCTGAGCAAAATGCGAGCCTTGGCCTGCTGGGCCGCGTCGCTGGCTAGGGCTTGTTCGATCCAGGCCAGCTTTTCCTCGGGCAGGCGGCTCGACGAGCCATCCCAGGCCATGAAGAAAATCCCCTGCTGCTCAAAGGTGTAATAGAAGGGAAAATCGGTGCGATCGATGAAGTTAACCCCAGGGCTGTGCTCGGGGGCCGTCCAGTAGGCCGTGGCCAGATCGCGCTCCTGCTGAAACAGAAATTGGTTATTGGAGCCTCTGGCACCCGAGGCATCGTGGTTGCCGATGGTAAAGCCAAAGGGCACGGATTGTTGGCGCAGGGGTGCTGCTACGTGGTCGTCAAACGCCTGCCACATGGCCTGAATTTGAGTCGCTGTAAGGGATGGGCTTTGCCCCGCTACCATATCGCCGCCGCAGACAACTAGGTCGGGCTGCCAAAAGGGTAAGAGGGCGATCGCCTTATCCACCTCAGGGTCGTAATCGGTCGAGCCGTAGGCGCTATTGAGGTCGCTAATCGCTACCAGACGCACATCCTTACGCGGCGGGTTGGCCAATCCTCCCGCCACACTTGCCACGATCGCCTGAGCTTCGGCAGACAACTCTGGCGGGGCTGGAGCCACGTCGGTTACCGCCCCTTCGCGGGCCTCAGCGGGGGATATTACCTCAGCTTCAGCAGTTGGGGCCGCTGGAGCAGGGGTTTCCGAGAGCAGCACCCGCTGGGAGCAAGAAAGGCATACGCTAAGCACTACGCCCAGGCAGAGGCCGGTAAAAAAACGTTTAAGACCCATAACCGAGGAAGGCTAAACCACAGGCCTAAACTTACCCCATCTATTCAACTTTTGTGCGGGTGGGTGGGGCCAAGTTTGCCGGTTGGAATTCTGGGATGCGGGTTGAAAGAGTTGGGTGCTGCTAGTGGTTATCACTGCCAGCTTGTTGGTGTAGATCTAGCTCTGAAAAAACGTCTTTAGCAATTAGCAGGGCGTTGACAGCCGCAGGAAAGCCTGCGTAAACCGACATTTGCATGATGACTTCAACAATTTCTTCCCGAGTGCAGCCCACATTCAAAGCACCTTGAATGTGGGCCTTTAAAACAGTAGGTGCATTGCCGAGGGTGACTAAGGATGCGATCGTGGCAATCTGCCGCTCTTTGGGCGACAAACCCTCGCGGGAGCAGATATCGCCGTAGGGAAACTCAATGATGAATCGCGCGAAATCGGGGGCGATATCGCCTAGAGAATCCATTACGCCTTGGCCAATGTGGCCGTGAATTCTGGCCAGTGCCTCTTGCCCACGGGTATACCGAGTCGAATCCATTGAGTGTCCTTCCTCAAAACGGTTTGCCGGGGTGTTTTTACTTGGCTTCCATCCAGTTTGGCCCGGCGTGGGCTTCGACCTTGAGGGGCACCTTCAGCTCCACGGCAGATTCCATCACGGCGGTGATTTTTGGCTGGAGTTCGGCCCACTCGTCGGGGGGCACCTCAAACACCAGTTCGTCGTGCACTTGCAGCAGCAGGTTGGCCTGGTAATCCTTCAGCAGCTCGTGCAGGTGAATCATGGCGATTTTGATGATGTCGGCGCTGCTGCCCTGGATGGGGGCATTGGCCGCCGCCCGCAGCGACCCGGCATCAAAGCCGTTGGAGCGCAGAGAATCGAGATCGATCGCAGCGGGGTCGGTGCCACGCAGCGATCGCAGTTTCCCATCCGTAAAATTAAAATACCGCCGCCGCCCGCAGATGGTCTGCACGTAGCCCTGGGCGATCGCCCCGCGCTGCATTTGCAGCAGGTATTCAAACACCTTGGGGTAGCGATCGTAGTAGCGATCGATAAAGGTCTTGGCATCGGTGCGGCTCACCCCAGCCTCCCGAGCGAAGCGCGAGGCCCCCATGCCATAGATAATGCCAAAGTTGATCACCTTGCCCGCCCGCCGCTCTTCGGCGGTGATCTCCTCCTTCTCGAAGAGTAACCGGGCGGTGAGGCCGTGCACATCGTCGTTGTTGTTGTAGGCCTCCACCAGCACTGGCTCACCGCTGAGGTGGGCGAGAATGCGCAGCTCAATCTGCGAGTAGTCTGCCGCCACCAGCTGCCAGCCGGTTTCAGGAATGAACGCCGCCCGAATCTTGCGGCTAAAGGCGGTGCGAATGGGGATATTTTGCAGGTTGGGGTTCGACGACGACAGCCGCCCGGTGGCCGTCACCGCCTGGTTAAAGTCGGTGTGTACCCGGTGAGTTTCGGGGCGAATTAGCGTGGGCAGGGCATCGACGTAGGTAGATTTCAGCTTAGAGAGGGTGCGGTGCTCGACCACCAAATCCACCACGGCGTGGTCGCC
>JANPIO010000056.1:0-4840 GCA_031425055.1 Phormidium sp. VAR_61_metabat_6 | reverse complement strand
CACTAAAGCCAGTGGAGCCTAAGCCGTAGTTACAGTAAGTCGGCAGGTTATAGAGATTTTTGGTAGAAAACAGATTTTTGTATTCGAGAGCTGTGACAGGAACTCGCTTCGCAAAGATCTTGAGTTCACCAAAAGTAAGGGTCTGGTTTGCGCCCCAGCCCGAATTACCCGCATTCGACTCATGGTCATCCAACAGAGAGCGGAGCTGCGTATTGTTTAGCCGAGCAATGTGTGAGCTGAGCTTAAAGTATGCCTTGCTTCTACGTTCTAAGGAATTTTGAGTCATCTATCGAAGGGCAATTGATTCGGCCAGATCAGTAGGGCTGAGGTGGTCGTTGAGAATTTCGCCGTCTTTGAACCAAATGATGCGCTGGCTGGCCCGGGCCACGTCGGGCTCGTGGGTGACCATAACGACGGTGATGCCTGCGGCGTGGAGATCGGCAAAGATGCCAAGCACGTCCTGCGTTGTGCGTGTATCCAGCGCCCCGGTGGGTTCGTCGGCCAGCAGTAGCAAAGGATTGTTGACGATCGCCCGAGCGATCGCTACCCGCTGCTGCTGCCCGCCTGAGAGCTGGGTGGGCTTGTTGTTGATGCGATCGCCCAGCCCCACCCGCACCAGCGCCTCCGTCGCCCGCTGGTGGCGCACTTCACTGCGCACCCCGGCGTAGATCATCGGCAGCTCCACATTTTCGCGCGCAGTGAGCTGGGGCAGTAGGTGGAACTGCTGAAAGACAAAGCCAATTTTTTGGTTGCGAATGTGGGCCAGGGCGTCGTCTTCTAAAGTGGCCACATTTTGGCTGTCGAAGAAATATTCTCCGGCGGTGGGGCGATCGAGGCAGCCGACCATGTTCATCGCAGTCGATTTGCCCGAGCCCGACGGCCCCATGATGGCGCAGTACTCGCCGGGATAAATCGACAAATTTATATCCCACAGCGCCCGCACTTCGGTGTTGCCCGAGCCGTAGACCTTTTGCAGCTGGCGAAACTCGATCAGGGGGGTAGGCATGATGTGAGGGAGATGGGGAGGGTGGGGGAGATGGGGAGTGATTGAGGTCATCCCGTCGGCTTAGGTCTTCTGCTCAGGCTAGCGCAGGCCAGACTGCACCCGCCACAGGCTGGCGTAGATGCCATTCATCTCCAAAAGTTCTTCGTGGCGGCCCCGTTCGACGATTTCGCCGTGGGCCATGACGTAGATGCAGTGGCAGTGGCGAATGGTGGAGAGCCGGTGGGCGATCGCCAAAGTCGTGCGCCCCTGGGTAATCACCGCCAGCGATCGCTGGATCGCCGCCTCGGTCTCGTTATCTACCGCCGAGGTGGCCTCGTCGAGCACCAGAATTGGCGGGTCTTTGAGAATGGCGCGGGCGATCGCCAGCCGCTGCCGCTGCCCGCCCGAGAGTTTCTGGCCCCGCTCGCCCACAATGGTGTCGTAGCCCTGGGGCATCTGCACGATAAACTCGTGGGCCTCCGCCAGCTTGGCGGCGTGGAGAATGTCGTCGAAAGTGGCGTCAAAGCTGCCGTAGGCGATGTTCTCCGCCACGGTGCCCGAAAACAAGAACACATCCTGACTGACCAGGCCAATGCAGCGGCGCAGATCCTGGGGCAGCAGGTCTTGAATCTCCTGGCCATCGACCAAAATGCGGCCCTGCTGGGGCTGATAAAAGCGCAGCAGCAGCTTCACCAGCGTACTTTTGCCTGAGCCCGTCGCCCCCACCACCCCAATACTCTGCCCGGCGGGAATATGGAGGGAAAGATTCTTGAGAACGGGCTGACGGTTGGCGTAGGCAAAGCTCACATTCTCATAGCGCACCTCGCCGCGCACCTGATCCACCGGCAGCGGGTTGCGCCCCGGAATCAGCTCAATCGGCTCATCCAGCAGGCCCAGCACCCGGCGCACTGAGGCCATCGCCCGCTGGTATTCATCCATAATTTCGCTGAGCTGGGTGAAGGGCCACAGCAGCCGCTGAATGATGAACACCATAAAGCCGTAGGTGCCCGCCGACAGGGTGCCGTCGGCCACCGCCAGACCACCCAAAAACAGCATCAGGGTAAAGCCCACCAAAATGAAAATTCGAATCAGCGGAATAAAGGCGGCGCTGAGGGCGATCGCCCGACGGTTGCTGTAGCGGTAGGCATCGCTGTCTAGGGTGACGCGATCGCGCTCATACCCCTCTGCTGTAAAGCTCTTAATCGTGGCAATCCCCGACAGGTTGTTGGCCAACCGCCCGCTGATCAACCCCGCCTTATCGCGCACCTCAGCGTAGCGCGGGGCCAGCCGTTTCTGAAAGGCGATCGACCCCCACAGCACCAAGGGAATCGGCAGCATCACCATCCACGACACCCCCGGTGCCAAGATTAAGAACGTCGTCCCCACCCAAATCACGGTAGTAAAAAACCGCAGTAGGTTGTGGGCACCGGTATTGAGGAACCGCTCCAGCTGGTTGATGTCGTCATTGAGAATCGACAGCAGGCCGCCCGTGCTGCGATCTTCAAAATAACTGAGATCCTGGCTTTGCAGGTGGCTGTAGGTGTCGATCCGCAGGTCGTGCTGCAAATTCTGGGCCAGGTTGCGCCACAGCCACGCATAGATATACTCACTCAGCGACTCCAGGGTCCAGATCAAAAACGTCAGCGCCGACAGCACCCCCAGCTGCCCCGGAATGCTGGTAACTCCTATACGGGCAATTAGCGAGCTTTCGTTGTTGGTCACCACATCGATGGCAATACCGATCAGGTAGGGCGGGGCCAGATCGAAGATGGTGTTGAGAACAGAGTTGGCGATCGCACCCCAAATCTGCGGCCGGTAATTCTGCCCGTAACGCAACAGCCTTTGTATGGGGTGCCGTGCAGATTGAATACTGGACATAGAGTAAAAGAACGAAGAACGAAGAGCAATCGTAGTGGGCTTTATGTGACAGCTATAACCTGTGCTGGTGGGCAGTGCCCACCCTACGTCCCGCAAAAAGCTTTGCGAAATCGCTAGCCACACAAGTTAGGCGGAACCGTAGGGTCAGTGTCCCCAATAAGCTCATTTGCAGAACAGAGGTTTAAACCAATGATCGCTCACTCCTTTCCGTGAGGTGAAGGACGGCGGAACGTCCTTCTCGATGGGGGTCTGGGGCCAGCGAAATGGCCCCAGCAGTAGATCTGGCTTTGCCCCCAGTTGTGCGCCGCCAATCCTAAGCAACATACCCAATACCGTTAGCGGTGCATTGCGGCCCATCAGATCTCAGATCGAATCCGGGCTGGGGCAAGGCCGCGAATGCACCCTACAGCACCCGCAGCACACTGGCCACACTGTGGATTTCCCTATACTCCCGCAGCTCATCCAGCGCCGCCTGAAAGTTCGCCTCCGTCACCTCATGGCTAACAATCACAATCTCCGCCCGCGTCTCGTGCTGACCAATCTGCACAATCGACTCCAGACTCACCTGGTGACGGCCAAAACACGTCCCCAGCTTGCCAATCACCCCCGGCGCATCCTCCGCCAGCAGCCGCACGTAAAAACGGCTGACAATGTCGGCCATCGGGCTGACCTTGCAGTAGTGCTGATGACTACAGGCCAGCAGCGGATTGGTAGCCTGAGGCGTAGTCCCCGCCCGCAGGTTTGCCGCCAAATTTAGCAGGTCAGACACTACGGCACTGGCCGTCGGCCCTTCCCCCGCCCCCGGCCCAAAGAACATCACCTGACCAATCGGGTCGCCCTCAATCAAAATGGCGTTGTAGACATCATTCACTGAGGCCAGCGGATGGCTAATGGGCACCAGCGTCGGGTGCACCCGCAGTTGAAGCTGATCGAGCGCCTGGTCAGAGGTTTCATCAAAGTCGCCGTCGCGACGGGCGATCGCCAGCAGCTTGATCACAAACCCCAGCCGCTCAGCGTAGGCAATATCAGCCGCGGTTACCTGGCGAATGCCCTCGCTATAGACCTCCGACAGCTTAATCCGGCCCCCAAAGGCCAGCGACGCCAAAATCGCAATCTTGTCGGCGGCATCTAGCCCATCCACATCGGCACTGGGGTCGGCCTCGGCGTAGCCCAGGCGCTGGGCATCGGCCAAAATCGCCTCAAAGTCGCCCCCCTCCCGCTGCATGCGAGTGAGAATGTAGTTGGTGGTGCCGTTGATAATCCCCGTCACCGCGCGGATGCGGTTCACCCCCAGAGCCTGCTTCAGTGGCTGAATGACAGGAATCCCTCCCGCCACCGCCGCCTCCAGCAGCACATAGACCCCGGCCTGATTGGCGGCGGTAAAAATCTCGTCGCCGTAGCGAGCAATCACCGCCTTGTTGGCCGTCACCACATGCTTACCGTGGGCGATCGCCTTGAGAATCAGCGATCGCGCCGGCTCTAGCCCCCCTATCACCTCCACCACCACATCGATGGTGGGGTCAGCCACAATGCTCTCCAGGTCAGTAGTGAGGCGATCGCCCTCAATGTCTACCGGGCGCGGCTTATCGAGACTGCGCACCCCCACCCGAGCCAAATCTATCTGCCCCACAAGGGGATGGCGATGGGCCGGGTCGAGCAAAATCTTGGCTGTCCCCGACCCCACTGTTCCCAGCCCCAGCAAACCGACACGCATAACCAATGGCCTGACTTCCTTAACTGCGATCGCTAGCCCAATTGTAAAGGGATTGCTGCCTCCCCTGGGCACCGATACCCCTATCCACAAAAAAAGGAAGGGTCTTGGCCCTTCCTTTCTTGGTAACCGTCCCTCAGCTAACTTTTAAGCTAAGGAGAGAGGCTCCTGTTGAGCCGGTGGTGAGTCATCCTGTTCAGGTTCAGCTTGAGGGAGTAAGGATGGGGTGGGCTGGTGTAACCGAGTTGCCGCACAGGCTTGACTGA
>JANPIO010000055.1:0-7274 GCA_031425055.1 Phormidium sp. VAR_61_metabat_6 | reverse complement strand
GGTTATTGGGGCGATCGCCCCAATAACCAGCTCAAAAGCTTGGGCTATTTGCGCCTGCTGACATTTTTATCCTTAACTTTTCACTCTTTTGCTTTCTAGCTCTATCCACGCGAGAGCAAGGCACAAAGCTATCGAGGCCGATCGCGCTTGGTCACCCGGCTCTCGTAGGTTTCGTAAGCGGCTACAATCCGCTGCACCAGCGGGTGACGCACCACATCCGCCTGGTTGAGCTGGCAAAAGGCAATCCCGTTTACCCCTTTGAGAATTTGCTGGGCCACGGCTAGGCCTGAGGTCTGGTCTGCCGGTAAGTCAGTTTGGGTGACATCACCCGTCACTACCATGCGCGACTTAAAGCCCAGGCGGGTCAACACCATCTTCATCTGGGCCGGGGTGGTGTTTTGGGCCTCATCCATAATCACAAAGGCGTTGTTGAGGGTGCGCCCTCGCATGTAGGCCAAAGGAGCCACCTCGATAATGCCGCGCTCCATCAAGTTAGCGATCTTTTCGGGGTCTACCAACTCGTGGAGAGCGTCGTAGAGCGGTCGCAGGTAGGGGTTGACCTTCTGCTGGAGGTCGCCGGGTAAGAAGCCCAGCCGTTCCCCCGCTTCGACCGCCGGGCGAGTCAAAATCAGGCGCTCAAACTCGTTGTTGAGCAGCGCCTGAATGCCCACCAAGGTTGCCAAAAAAGTCTTGCCAGTGCCTGCTGGGCCAATACAAAACACCATGTCCTGACTGCGCAGGGCTTTAACATACTGCTTTTGGCGAAAAGTCTTGGCCCGCACCACCTCGCCTCGGCGAGTGCGAGCCACCACATCTTGGTGGATGGCCTGGAGCTCATCGATGCGATCGGTGTCGAGGGCTTGGCGGGCCGTCATAATATCGGCGGTGGTTACCGGTTGCCCCTGGCTCCACAGAGGTTCTAGGGCCATGACCAACCGCTGGGCCAGCGTCGTACCACTGTCTGTGCCCGAAATAAATAACTCCTGGCCGCGCAACACTAGAGATGCTCCAGTTTGGCTGGCCAGGAGTTTAATATTTTCATCTCGGTAGCCTGCCAGAGCCACAGCGCCCTCCGAGGTAGGCAATTCAATCCGCAGGGGAGAGTCCATCTAAAACGATTGGCAGAGTAGTTTAGGCCCGCACTATGCGGGTACAGCACTAGGTCTTAGGTCGAAGCTGAGGCTTGGGCTTATCCGACAAGGGACGAGGGGGACCACTGCGATGTCTATGATCAGTCTCAGCTTCTTGCTCCGAGGCACCGTACACATCCACGTAGGCTGACCAGCCTGACAGTGCCGCTGTCGCCCGCACAATGGTGCGAATTGCCTGAATATTGCGCCCGCCTCGGCCAAACACCTTGCCCCGCTCATCGCCCTTAAAGGCAATTCGGATCCATACCTTAGACTGCACGGCATTCTCTTCGCAATCGATACGCAAAGAATCAGGCGAGTCTAAAAAAGGCTCTACCAAAAATCGAACCAGTCCTGGGAAATCAGGGCTATCCATGGTGGGGGCAAGGGCTAAAGGCAATGGGTGACCTAGGCTTCAGCCTTAGCTTCGGTCTTGAAGTTGGCCTTACGCTTTTCAAGCAGGTTGGCCTTTTCAAGGATGTGCCGCACGGTCTGGGTAGGCTGTGCACCCTGCTCTAGGCGACGGGTGATGGCGGGAACATCGAGCCGAGTTTCGTCGGTGCGGGGGTTGTAGAAACCGACTTCTTCCAGGGGGCGACCATCGCGACGGGCATCGCTATTGATGGCTACGATGCGGTAGCTGACTTCCCGCTTTTTGCCGAAACGCTTGAGTCGAAGCTTAATCATAGGGTTTAAAGCAACATTCGTTGAGGTTGAAAGTTTTGACCTGTACGGATTTCGGCAGGACAGCCAAGATAAATCCACAGGTTTCTAATCCTACCACTAGAAACCTGTGCAATCAATGATTTTGCGTCCAAAACCTGAGGTCATGGGGCGATGCCCAGAACTTTAGAGGCATCGCCCTAAAAAAACCTTAGTCTTCGTGGTCGTCAAAGGGGTCAGCCAACTGCTTGGATGGGGGGCCAAAGGACATGTACACTGAGTAACCAGTCACGGCTACCACCACGGTAGCTACGGAAATGATAAGAACTGTTGCAGGTTCCATGGGGTTTATGAGAATAGGAAACCACCCCATCCTATAATATTACGAACTATAAAGTGTTGATTGTGGAAGGATCCATGGCACAACGGACTAGGTTAGGAGACGTGTTAAAGCCCCTCAACTCCGAGTACGGTAAGGTTGCTCCTGGCTGGGGCACTACCCCGGTGATGGCGGTTTTTATCGGTCTGTTCTTCGTGTTTCTGCTGATTATTTTGCAGCTTTATAATTCTTCCATCGTGTTGGAAAGCTTTGATGTGGACTGGCGCAGCGTAGGGCTCTAGGGAGTTTGGGGATCGAGCCAACACGGTTTGGCCTCAGATTTTGCCAACGCAGTTTGGATACGGCATCCAAAATTTACTAATCTGAGGCTGGTGTAGACCCTTGACTACCCAGCCTCTTTTGGCGTTTGATGCACGCATATCGGTGCACAGCAGCAGGTAGTTTGCACAGCCGTCGTTACTTGGGAGTTGACCTATGAACGTGTTTGGTGTGGGTTTGCCAGAGATGGCGCTAATTATGGTGCTGGCGCTGCTGGTGTTTGGCCCCAAAAAGCTGCCAGAAATTGGCCGCAGTATGGGAAAAGCCATTAAGGGTTTTCAAGAAGCTTCTCGGGAGTTTGAGGAGGAGTTTAAGAAGGAGGCCCAACAGATTGAGAAGGCGGTGACTGCGCCGATGAAAGCCACCCTTGAGCCTGAATCACCTAAGGTATTGACACCGCCTCAGGTCGCCGCTGCGGTGGAGCCCGAGGTCGCCCCGCTAGAGTCGAGCGACACCAACGGCAGCAGCCCCGCGGCTGAGCCAACTGAAACTGATTCCCCTGCTTGAGGTATTAGGGCCGTTAATCTATGGCTGACGCAGCATTGCCTGTTCTACCCTGTCTGATTGTGGGTTTGGGTAATCCAGGAGATAAGTACGCGGGCACCCGCCACAATATTGGCTTTGAAGTAGTCGATCGCCTTTCTAAGTCCTGGGCCGTTTCTCTTAAAGAGGAGCGACGATTTCAGGGCGAGTATGGGGCGGGGTTTGGGCCAGCGCGCCAGAAGGTGTATTTGCTTAAGCCGCTGACCTATATGAACCGCTCGGGCCAGTCAATGCGGGCGGTGCTCGACTGGCTGAAGTTGGAACCGAGTCAGGTGCTAGTGGTCTACGACGATATGGATTTGCCAGTGGGGCGGCTGCGGCTGCGGCTGTCGGGATCTGCCGGAGGACATAACGGCATGAAGTCGGCGATCGCTCACCTCGGCACCCAAGATTTTCCCCGGCTGCGCATTGGCATTGGGGCCAGCGAACGGGTTGGGGATAAGGCAGTGGTTTCCCATGTGCTGGGCAACTTTTCTAAAGCCGAGCGCAGCACACTAGATACGGTCGTTGATACGACTCTGCGCGCGATTGACAAGACCCTCGCTGACGGGGTCGACAAGGCCATGAGCCTCTACAACAGCGTAGATTTGAGCGGCAGCTAAGCCGCTGATTTCTGAGTCGATGCCTTAAACAAAGTTTTAAGCGGCAGTGTGTTCTGAGATTAAATTCTGATAGGTTTGCACCATGGTGGGATCGCTCAGAAACAGCTCTAGGCGAACGTGGCTGAGTTGGTCGAAAAGAACTTTTTCTAGCCGCGAAAGCTTCTGAATTGCAGCTTGAGGAGTTTCAAACTCATAAATAGTTCCTTTAAGACCATTTTCGCCATCGAGAAGAATGGCCACTCTGATTTTTTCGCAGTGAAGCTCTGGTCTCTGTTCAGCGGTGCCAAGAAAAGACATCGTGCTTTGAATAGTTTTAAAGGTACCACTAGCAGTGATATCTCGATTGCTGTCGGGCTGAACAGCGATTTCATGACCTTGAAGCTGAGTTTCTCCTAGGCTCATCTCGACGGGGGGAGTGCCGCTACCTATATGTTCAATAACAAGCTTTTCTCGCCGCACGGGAACCTCTATTATCTCGGTTTCGACGACTCGACGGATGCTAACCTCACCCACCTTGACACGCTTACGATTAACGACTAAGCGCTCTTCAACTAGCTGAATTTTCTGACCGGCGTTGGGAGAAAATTCACTTTGATCTCGGTCGACATAGATAGTTTTATTCTCGGAGTCTATATCTGTAATAGAGGCGCTGGGAATAGTGGCTTGATCACTTCCGCCATGACGGCCTATGAGCTGCACGATAAGAGAAAAATCTGCGGCGGTTGAGGGCTGAACTCTAACCACATTGCCGATTAGATATCCTGAGCGATCGAAGACGTCATTGTTAATTAAGTGTTGTTGAGGCATTTTGAGGCGCAAGTAAACTAATAATTAATATTTGCCATAGATATTAAGAGGACGTAGCTGTGGCTACGCCCTCTTAGAGAAAACGGAGATACTAACGTTTATCTCCGCGTTCAAACCCTATCGATCGATTTTAGGGTTGCCGTCGGTGGTGATATCTAATTCTTCACGACGGATCTCTTCCCGCGAGCGGATTAGCTCACGATCAGTTTCCTTGTGAACATCAACTTCTTCACGAACGAAAGCCTCTTTCTCGACGCTAACTTGCTCTTCGTAGACTTCCATGCGAGCCACTTCTTGGTTCTCAAAGACGTGGTCGGTGCCTACGGCGGGCTGGCCAGTAACATCGCGTCTTTCGATCACAATGCGCTCTTTTTCAATCGGCTCAGAGACTTCAGCGGTTTGAGTCTCAATGCGTTTGCCCACGATTACTTCGCCCACTTTGGCGCGATTGCGGTGAGCGACTAGGCGCTCTTCATACAGCCGTAGAGGACCGTGGTTGTCTTCATCGCTTAAACCGTAAAGACTGGATTCGCGATCGTAGGCAGTAGGAGCTGGCTGGGCAACTTCTTGATTAGCCATGGTTTCACGAATCTTTTGAACCCCTTCAGTGTTACCAACAGGAGCTTGGGTGCGCTGCTGATCTACCTCTAGAGGATTCATCCGCTCAGAGTCTAAGGGATTCATGTTGGAGGCGTCATTGGGCGCGACGTAGGTATTGCCTAAAAACTGACGGCTAGAACGGCTCTGCGCCATGGGCCGATACTGACCGCGAACTTGCTCTTCGTAACGCTCGTCTACTACAGTGTCGTCTTTGTATTCAGGCAAGTTTTCGACCTGAGTTTTAGACAAGCCGTTTACATGAACGGAGTTCTTGCTGTAATCAAACCGGGCCACACCAACGGGAACCAAAACACTTTTCCCAAAGATCCACGGGCCGGTGTCAACTACTAGATAACGAAAACGACCGGATTCGTCTACAAGCAGATCTTTTGCGGTGCCAACTTTGTCTTCTCCCTGAGCGTAAACGGAGTAGGAACCAATGTCTCCCATTTGCCCGTCACCCAGCGTTTCCTTGTAGTTGGGGTAGTAATCCTTGAGATGGTACAAAGCCATATTTGAGGTCTCCTGAAAGTTTGTCTTGGTGTCATACTAAAACCCAGATTTATGTGTCTTATCGGTCAATAGAAAGACGCTTGCGTTCTCAATAGGCATAGTTTTTTCTGTTTTTGGCAGTTCACCCGCTCAGGGGTTTATCTTTTGGCAGCGGCTAAAGCAACGGCGGCAACAAGTTCTATAGCGTTGAGATCGCCCCAGTGATGGATCCTGTATTCCGGCCAGAGGCTTTCGTTCTGTGGTGAGTTAAGCGGTAAGCTACTGATTCTTGTTTTAATTTGAGAACCAAGGTGACTGTAAAACCCAACTCTTCTCCAGTCTCTGCCCTAATGCCTGGGTTAGAGCGCCTGCGCCATTACCCTACTGTCTGGCTGCGCCAAGACAGCCTAGCGGGGGTCACCGTGGCCGCCTATCTCATTCCCCAGTGCATGGCCTATGGAGAATTGGCGGGAGTTGGCCCTGTGCAAGGGCTATGGGCCATTTTGCCGGCGCTGCTGCTGTACACCTTGGTGGGCACGTCGCCCCAGCTTTCGGTAGGGCCAGAGTCGAGCACGGCGGTGATGACAGCGGTGGCGATCGCCCCCCTAGCCGCGACCTCTGACACCAGCTACTCCATGTTGGCCTCAATATTGGCCTGTGCGGTGGGGATATTGTGTCTGGTGGGGTATGCGGCTCGGCTGGGATTTTTGGCCGATTTGCTCTCTAAGCCGATTTTGATTGGCTATATGGCTGGGGTCGCCGTCATCATGATCGCCGGGCAGCTCAGCCGAGTGAGCGGGGTACCCGTTGAATCAGAGTCGGTGTTGGGGCAGTTGGGGGAATTTGGGAGCCACCTGGGCCTGGCTCACGGGCCAACAGTGGCGGTGGCTGGCTTTGTTTTGGTGTTTTTGTTTGCGGTGCAGGCCTGGTTTCCTCGGGTGCCGGGGCCGCTGCTAGCGGTTTTGTTGGCCACGACCCTGGTGGCATGGCTGGGGCTAGACCAGCAGGGGGTCAGGGTTGTGGGCGAGATTCCGGCGGGGCTGCCCCGGTTTGTGGTGCCGTTGGCCTCTCGTCAGGAGATGCTACAGATTTTGGCGGCGGCGGTGGGGATTGCGATCGTGGGCTATTCAGACAATGTGCTGACGGCGAGGGCGTTGGCGGCCCGCCACCATCAGACGATTGACGCCAACCAGGAGCTATTTGCCCTGGGGGTGGCCAACTTGGGCGGTGGGCTGATGCAGGGCTTTCCGGTAAGCAGCAGCGCCAGTCGAACGGCCATTGGCGACTCTATGGGCAGCAAGAGCCAGGTGTATTCGCTGGCGGCCTTTGGGGTGGTGCTGGGGGTGCTGTTATTTTTGCGGCCCCTGTTGGCGATGTTTCCGACGGCGGCACTGGGGGCGCTGGTGATCTTTGCCGCCACTAAGTTGATAGATATTCCCGAGTTTGTGCGGCTGAGGGCTTTTCGTCAGGGAGATTTTGCTCTGGCGCTGGCCACGACGGTGGGGGTGCTAGCAACGGACTTGCTGATGGGGGTGGCGATCGCCGTTGGTCTCTCCGTCATCGAACTCTTTGCCCGCATTGCCCGCCCCCACGATGCGGTGATGGGCAGGGTGCCCAATATTGCTGGGCTGCACGATGTGACGGACTGGCCGGGAGCCACCACGATTCCGGGGCTGGTGATCTATCGCTACGACGCACCCCTGTTTTTTGCCAATGCGGTGAATTTCCAGCGCCGTGCCCTAACGGTGATTGAGGCCGAAGCCGCGCCAGTAGAGTGGT
>JANPIO010000054.1:0-9868 GCA_031425055.1 Phormidium sp. VAR_61_metabat_6 | reverse complement strand
GCATCGCCAGCGCTCTTACTTACTCATTGCCCACAGCCCAGATGTGACCGGGGCCGCCTCTACCCTGGCCGTACTCACCAGCCTCAACATCGCTGGCTTCATCGTCGATAGCCAGGAAGTGGTGATGCTGACTCCAGCGGTAGCCCTTACCGCTCCCTAGGGCTTCTTTTTCAAAACAATAATCTTATAAGGGGCATTGCACTGCAATGCCCCGAAAACCGGGTGCAACCGAATGGGATGCCGGCATCAGTAGGCCGGTGCGGCCAGGCAGGAGATCATCGCTCCTAAAATTGACCCGGCAATCACCTGAAAAGGTGTATGTCCCAGTAGTTCCTTCAGCCGATCTTCTCTAATTTCGGGCTTTTCTTGAAACAGCTCATCAATAATTTGGTTGAGCACTTT
Source organism: Phormidium sp. VAR_61_metabat_6 (assembly GCA_031425055.1). Lineage (GTDB taxonomy): Bacteria > Cyanobacteriota > Cyanobacteriia > Phormidesmidales > Phormidesmidaceae > Nodosilinea. Next base: position 9,466 of record JANPIO010000054.1, on the reverse strand, counting down.
GGCCTGCTTGCCCGCCGCCTGGCGCACTCCCGCTGCGTCGTACATAACAATCACCGAAAACACAGCGGTAGCCGCAAATATGGGACTTGCCCAGCCCAGGGTTTGGCCAATGCCGCCCGCTAGGGCCGTGACCAGAGCCGAGTGGGCGCTGGGCATACCACCGGTTTCCACCATCACCCGCAGATTGAGCTTGCGGTGGCGCACCAGCTCAATGACAGCCTTGAGCCCCTGGGCTGTAAAGGAGGCAATTAACGCCACCATGAGCACATGGTTATTGAAGATGTCGCTAAAACTGTCCATCGGTGCAGGCAAACCTAGTAGGTACGGGCAACAATATAATCGGCGATCGCCAGCAGAGGCCGGTTCAGCTCCCCAAACCCGGCCAAACTTTCCTTCGCCGCCTCGATCAGCTGGTTGGCCTGGCGACGCGATTCTTCAATGCCCCAGAGGCTGGGGTAGGTCACCTTTTGAGCCGTAATGTCTTTGCCGACTGACTTACCCAGGGTTTCAGATGTCGAAGTGATATCGAGAATATCATCCACAATTTGAAAGGCCAGGCCAATACGCTGGGCGTACTGGCGCAGGCTTTCGATCGCGTCCTCATCGGCCCCCGCCAGTATGGCCCCAGAGGTCACCGAAACTTCGAGCAGGGCCGCAGTCTTATGGTTGTGAATATAGTTGAGGGTTTCTAGCGTCACATTGGGGTTGCCCTCGCTGGCCAAATCCACCACTTGACCGCCCACCAGACCTTCGCCCCCCACTGCTTTACCCAGCCCGGCAACCACCCGCAGCACCCGCACGGGATCTGCCCCCTGGGTTTGGGTGGCCACATGCTCAAAGGCATAGGTCAGCAGCGCATCGCCCGCCAAAATGGCCACGTCGTCGCCGTAAACCTTGTGGTTGGTCAAGCGGCCCCGGCGGTAGTCATCGTTATCCATCGATGGCAGGTCGTCGTGAATCAGCGACATGGTGTGGATCATCTCCAGGGCACAGGCCGTGGGCATGGCCATCGCTATACTGCCGCCCACCAGCTCACAGGTGGCCAGACAAAGAATGGGGCGCAGGCGCTTACCTCCAGCCAGCAGCGAATAGCGCATGGATTCGTAGAGGGTTTCGGGATAGCGCAGGGCTAGGGCCGAGTCGAGGGCAGCTTCTACCAGAGGGCGACGCTCTTTCAGGTAGGCTTCGAGGTCAAAGGGGCCAGCAGCAGCGGGTCTAGAATCGAGGGAGTTGGTTGGCACCATAGCGGCAGGCAGTTAAAAGGCGACAAAAATGAGTTTGAAACTGGATAGATCCTGCGTTTACAGGCGGTTGCGGTAGCTGGTTACGGTGTTCTCAAGCAGCATAGCCACAGTCATTGGGCCAACCCCCCCCGGCACCGGAGTAATCGCCGAAGCCACCGGCTTCACCGAGGCAAAATCGACATCCCCCACCAGCCGAGCTGAGCCGTCGGGCTGCTCGACTCGGTTAATGCCCACATCAATGACAACGCTGCCGGGCTTAACGTCAGCAGCAGTAATCATACCGGGGCGGCCCACCGCCGCCACTAGAATATCAGCTTGCCGCATCACCGAGGCTAAATCGGGGGTGCGCGAATGAGCCATAGTCACGGTGGCGTTGGCCTCTAGCAGCATCAGGGCCATGGGCTTACCTACGAGAATACTGCGCCCCACTACCACGGCGGTGGCCCCAGCGGGGTCAATTTTAGCGGCCTCTAGCAGCCGCATCACGCCATAGGGGGTGCAGCTGCGCAGGCCCGGTTCGCCGCGCACCAGCCGTCCTAGATTGATGGGGTGCAGCCCGTCGGCATCTTTATCGGGGTCAATGGTGAGCAGCAGCGCCACCGCATCGAGATGGTCGGGCAGGGGCAGCTGCACCAAAATGCCGTCTACGTTGGGGTCGCCATTGAGCTGCTGAATCAGGTCGGCCACTTCCTGCTGGGAGACGGTGGTGGGCAGGTGCTTACCGTAGGAGGCAATGCCGACTCGACTACAGGCCCGCTCTTTGTTGCGCACGTAGGCGGCGCTGGCGGGGTTGTCACCCACCATGATCACCGCCAGCCCAGGGGGACGGCGCCCCTGGGCGACGAAGGCCTGAACATCGGTGGCCAGATCGGTTTGAATTTGGGCCGCTAGGGCTTTGCCGTCGAGCAGTTGGGTCATGGCCGGGTGCGCTAACCTGTATCTCGGAAACGATCGCAGTCAGCCTCCCGGGGCAAGCTTTGCCTAGAGTCAGGATTCGACGCCTTCTCAGTGTCTCAGATTTTGATCCTCTAAACGCCTGCGATCGCCGCTCAGCGCCTTAAAAAGCTTCTATGAACTACCTAAAGCATCAGTTTACCTACTACGGAGCGGTTGGCTTAGCCCTGGTGGCGGTTACCAGCTGCGGAGCCAGCGTCGATGCCACGGTGGGCTATTCGCTGCGCGATCGCCTCAGCACCTGGCCCGGCTTGGCCTGGCTTGACCCCGTTACCCCTATCGGTGAGGCAGGCCAGAGCCAGCGTGACACGGTCTATCTGGCTGGCACCGTCGGCCGCCATTTGCCCTTAGTGGGCCAGGGATTGTACGAGCTGGCCGATGACTCAGGCTCCATCTGGGTGCTCAGCGCTGCTGCCCCACCGCCGCCGGGGCAGCCAGTTACTCTGCGGGCAGCCATTCGGTATGAGCAAGTTTTGCTGCGTGGCCAAGACATTGGCGAGTACTATGCCGAAGAGTTAGAACGCCTCCCCCAGGAATCTCCATGAAGACTACAGGAACGGCTCGATAGCGTTCTTTCTCCGCTGTGGGGCCGGGGAAATGGTAGTCTCTTAGAAATGCTGTGTATAGTCATTCACACTGGTAGGAGAGGATTAGGGTAAATGAAACAACTGGTTGGCCTACTCGTTGCGCTGGCAGTGCTGTTTGGTTGGGTAAGCAGCCCCGCTGTAGCGCAGCCCATCTCTGGGCCTATCTTTGGGGCAGACCTTCTGAGCGCCCCCTTTGAGGCCACAGCCTGGCTGGCAGAATCACCGCAAAATTCGGTCGATGCCAAGCTCAAGACAGAATATGGGGCTAAATTGGATCTCAACAACGCCAACGTACAGGGCTTTAGAAAGTTTCCTGGACTGTACCCCACCCTGGCGCGCAAGATTCTGCTCAATGCTCCCTACGAGAGCGTTGATGACGTGCTCGATCTGCCGGGCCTGAGCGAGCCGCAGCTTGAGATTTTGCGCGAAAACCTGGATAACTTCACGGTTACTGTGACTGATTCTGCCTTAGTGGAAGGTGGCGATCGCTTTAACAACGGCGTTTACAAGTAGACAGCGGGCCATCCCACTGTTCGGCTGAGCCGCCCTTAGTAGCCCTGGTTGGTCAGGTTGGCCCAAGGTCAACGCTGGTTAGCCAGGGTTTTTAGCACCCTATTGTTTGAATCATTCTTGGGAGTCGTCTTTGACCCAGCCTGATTTGTCGCCGCTTGCGCCACCCCAGGGCCACTACTTCGATGTGCTGGTGATTGGGGGAGGTGCCGCCGGGCTTTACTCGGCGCTCTCGATTCCGCCCCAGTGGCGCATTGGCCTGGTGACTAAAGATACCCTGTCAATTTCCGCCAGCGATTGGGCCCAGGGGGGCATTGCCGCCGCCATTGGCGTAGACGATGCCGTCTCGCTTCACGTGGCTGACACCCTGGTGGCCGGAGCAGGGCTGTGTGATGCCTCAGCGGTAGAGCACCTGGCCAGTAAGGCTGCTCCCTGTATTCAGCGCCTGGTGGATCTAGGAGTCGCCTTCGATCGCACCGAAGGTCAGCTGGCCATGACCCTAGAGGCCGCCCACTCGCGTCGCCGCGTGCTCCACGCCGCCGACACTACCGGACGGGCGATCGTGTCGATTTTGGCCGAGGCAGTGCTCCAGCGGCCCAACATTACCGTGTTTGAAAGCGCCTTTGCCCTTGATCTGTGGATGGTCGAAGGCTGCTGCCGGGGCGCTCTGGTGGCCCACAACCAGCGGCTTCAGTGGCTGTCGGCCCAGGCCACGGTGCTGGCCACAGGCGGCGGCGGTCAGGTCTATGCCCAGACCACTAACCCTGCCGCCAGCACCGGTGATGGCGTGGCCATGGCCTGGCGGGCCGGAGCCCAGCTACGCGATTTAGAATTTGTCCAGTTTCACCCCACGTCTCTGGCGGAACCGGGGGCACCGCCCTTTTTAATCAGCGAAGCGGTGCGGGGGGAAGGCGCACACCTAGTCGATCGCCAGGGCTACCGCTTCGCCTTCGAATACCATCCCGACGGTGAGCTGGCTCCGCGTGATGTGGTCAGCCGCGCCATTTTTCACCACCTGCAAAAGACGGGCGACAGCCGGGTGTGGCTCGATATGCGATCCATACCGCGCGATCGCTTGCAGTATCGCTTCCCCAACATTTTGCAGGTGTGTCGCACCTGGGGCTGTGACCCCCTCACCGACCCAGTGCCGGTTTCCCCTGCGGCTCACTACTGGATGGGCGGCATCACAACGGATCTCAGCAGTCAAACCACGATTCCAGGTCTCTATGCCGTGGGCGAAAACGCCAGCACCGGGGTGCATGGGGCCAACCGGCTGGCCAGCAACTCTCTGCTGGAATGCCTGGTCTACGGCGCTGAACTGGCCAACCTGCCGCTGCAAGCGGACAGCGATTTTGACGCTAAAGCAGCGAAGGAAGCCGCCTCAGCGGCCTCAGCCCTGGGTGAGGTCGCCCTGTGGCCCCCTAACACCGCCGAAGACGCCCTGGCAACGATTCATCACCAGCGCGAGCAGCTCACCCAGCTGATGTGGGACGCGGCTGCCATTAGTCGTGAGCAGACGCGGCTAGAGGGGGCGATCGCTGCCCTGAGCCAGTGGCGCACTGAGTGGCAACAGCACCCGTGGCAGTCCCTACATCAGCTGTCGCCCAACCAAACCTATGCCCTGCCGGACACCCTTGACTGGCCATTGGTGCGAGCCTGGGGCGAACTGGGCAACCTCTACGACATTGCCTGGCTGATTCTCAACAGCGCCGCCTTTCGCACCGAGAGCCGGGGCGGCCACTTTCGGCGAGACTACCCTCAACCCAACCCCCAGTGGCAGGTGCATACGGTAGTTGATGGCGATCGCTGGGAGAAGTCACCGCTGGTGGAGGGGTAGATGGAGATGAATCAGTTTTGAGTGCTTAGCTTTAAGTTTTGAATGCTTTTTGTATACCAAACATTCAAACCTCAAATAAACCTCAAAATTCAAACCTCAAAACCAGCTGGGTATTCTGCCACTTACCCACCGCTCCACTACCGCCGCCTTCGCTTCTTGGATCGCCTCCGCTTGCCCTTAGACGCTGAAGATATCCAGTCGGCTACATAGTGGCTCAGAGCACCGAGTTCTAGCCCCACCACCAGGGCCAGCCACCAGGGCCAGTAGGCGACTAACCCCCAGCCCAGCCCGTTGAGCAGGTCTCCCCAAGAAAGGGCTGTGCGCTGGGCGCTGTTGAGCAGATTGACGAGCAGCAGCCCCATCAAGCTCAGCCAGAGCGACAGGTAGAGCACCCGCACCACGGTGCCAATGACCGGCCCGTGGGACCAGTGCGATCGGTGGCGAATGCGGTTCCGGTAGGGAAGCCAGATCCACCGCAGCCAGCCCCAGCGTTTGTACTGCACCGAGTGAATGTCGAGGTCGGGGCCGAGCATCCAGCCGCCCAGCAAAAACCCCAGACAGACCACTGCGGTCAGATGGCCACTGAGGGTGACGCGAAAAGCAGCCAACACCACTAGGGGTAAGGCCCAGAGAGTAATGCGATCGTGAGTGCGGCCTGAGGACATGGCACAGATGTACCAAGATTTAGCCCTTCTGGCAAGGGGTAAAGGCTCAGCTATTTAGCGCGGACGCTATTGCCCCGGTCACCTGAAGAATGGTTTGAATGAGTACTTCCGCCTCCACTGGTTTGGGCAGATGGTGCTGAAACCCGGCGGCTAGGGCCTGGGTCTGGTCAGAAACGCGGGCGTGGGCCGTGATGGCGATCGCCGGAATCTGAGCCTGGGGTGCGGGCAGCTGCGTTCTAATTTTTTGCATCAGGGTGTAGCCATCCATATCGGGCATGCTGATGTCACACAGCAGCAGCGCCGGCTGGGTTGAGCTGAGCCGCTGAAAACCTTCCCCCGCCGTGGCTGCCGTCGTGACAATTGCCCCCTGGGACTCTAGCAGAAACGTCAAATAGTCACGGGTGTCATCGTCGTCATCAACGATCAAGATCGGCAGATTCACCAGGGCGCGAGGCCCGACCTCAGCCGGTTTGTCGTCCGAGAAGAGAGAAGGCACAGGGGTAGAGGGAGAGGGCACCAGCGGCAGGGCCACGGTAAAGGTGGTGCCTTGATTCGCGCCAGGGCTTTCGGCCCAAACATAGCCCTGGTGCTGCTCTACCAGGTAGTAAACGATCGCCAGCCCCAGGCCCAGCCCTCCCTGGTCGCGAGTGGTGCTGCTATCGGCCTGGCGAAACCGATCAAAAATGTGGGGCAAAAAATCAATGTCAATGCCCATGCCGGTGTCGCTGATGCGCAGCTGGGCATAGCCCGGCCCATAGGCCTTGGGGGAAGGCACTAGGGCCTCGGGCAGATCGGCTACCGTCGAGAGATGCAGGTTGACCCGCCCCTGCTGGGGGGTAAATTTGATCGCGTTGGTGAGCAAATTCCAGACGACCTGCTGCAACCGCAGGGCATCTCCCACAATCTCTAGACGGGCGGTGTCTTGAACGTTGTCAACCAGGGCGATCGCCTTGGCCTCTGCCGCTGGCCGCACCGTCTCTAACGCCGACTGGGCGATCGCCGTCAGATCCAGCGGCTGGCAGTGGAGCTGGAGCTTGCCCCGCACAATCTGGGATACGTCGAGAATGTCTTCAATCAGCTGTTTTTGGGCAACGGCGTTGCGCTCAATGGTAGCGATGGCGTATTCCGTTTTTTGCGGATCTAGCTTGCGCGATCGCAGCAGCTGCGACCAGCCCAAAATCGAATTTAGCGGCGTCCGCAGCTCGTGGGACAAGACCGCAATAAACTCATCCTTCATGCGGTTGGCCGTCTCCGCCTCCTGACGGGCCGCCTGCTCGCGAATGATCTGGGCATTGGCGGCCTCGGCCTGCTTGCGCTCGGTAATGTCTTCAACGGTGCCCACGTAGCCGAGAAACTGCTTTTGCTCCGACACCAGACGAGCCGAGCGCACCGCAACCCAGCGCGAGCCAGCATCCCCAGACTGAACCTGAACCCGAAACTCCTGGGAATATTCGTGCCCATCGGCCATGAAAGTGTGCCAGGTCGATTGGGCAATCGCCGAGTCGTCGGGATGCACGGAGCCTAGCCAACTCTGCTCAGGAACAGCCTCGGCTGAGCCACAGATGGACTGATAGCGGGGGTTGGTGTAGACGCAGCGGCCTTCAGTATCGGTGACAAATACCCCCAAGGGGGAACAGGTGCTGAGCAGGCGAAACCGCTCTTCACTCATTTGCAGCTCAGTATTAATCGCTTCTAATTGAGTGGCCTGTCGCTGTAAGATTTCTGTTTTTTGCCGTAGGGCTGCGGTCTTTTTAAAAAGCTCAATAAAAATGGCCACCTTTGACAGCAAAATATTGGGCGCAATTGGCTTGATTAAATAATCTACAGCCCCCAGGGCATAGCCCTTAAACATAAACTGTTCGTTGCTGCTAAAGGCAGTTAGAAAAATAATTGGGGTATCGCGCGATCGCTGGCGATGGCGAATGAGCGTAGCCACCTCAAATCCATCCATCTGAGGCATTTGCACATCCAGCAAAATCACCGCAAAATCGTCCTGCAGCAGACAGCGCAGCGCCTCCTCTCCCGAGGTTGATTTGACTAAATTAGCCCCTAGTTCGCCTAAGATAGCCTCTAGGGCCACTAGGTTTTCGGGCTGATCATCGACGAGAAGAATGTTGACGGTTGACTCGGTTTGCATCACTTACCTCCTGTCGTGGCGCAGAGGTGAATTAAGCGGGCAGCAATTTGCGAGAGGGGCAGTATGGCATCGACGGCGATCGCCATGATCGCGGCCCTCGGCAGCACTGGGCTTTCCGCCGTGTCTGGGTCTTGCACAATGGCGACCCCGCCCCGCGCCTTCAGGATTGATAGCCCCCTCACTCCATCTTGGTTGGCTCCGGTCAAAATTACACCAATCACACGTTCGTTATAGCTGTCAGCAGCCGACTCTAGCAGCACATCAATCGACGGGCGCGCGTAGGAAACCGGCTCATCAACAGACAGAGAAAAATACCCGTATTCTACCAGCAAGTGATAGTCAGCTGGGGCGAGATAAACGTGCCCCGGCTGAATGCGTTCTTTATCTTCAACTTCATGCACTGGAAGAATCGTAAACTGCTGTAAAAAATTACCCAATCCCTGATCAGATTCGCGATGGCGATGTTGCACAACAGCTAGCGCCGCAGAAAAATCCTGAGGGAGCGCACCAAGCACAGTTTTTAGGGCCGACAATCCGCCTAGAGAAGTGCCAATTACAATCAGTTCATAGGCCACTAATTGCGTCTCCTATACAGCTTTTCAGCTTTTGCCAAATCATCATAGGCGGTTTCATACTTCGTAAACCGAATGGTTTCCTGTTTGCCCAAGCCAAGAATTCCAAACTTGCACAGACTGTTATAAAACAGCCCGTGAACCTGATTTTGCAGGGCTGGGTTGAAGTAGATCAACACATTACGGCAAATGATCACATTAAACTCATTGAACGAGCCATCGGTGACCAAATTGTGCTCACCAAAAACTACCCGCTCCCGCAGTGCAGGCCGCAAAATCACATTGTTATAGTTGGCCGTATAGTATTCTGAAAACGTCCGCTGCCCACCGGCCTTTAAGTACAGCTGAGTATAGTCCTGCATTTGCTTGTAGGGATAGATTCCCTGCCGAGCAATTTGCAAAACCCGATTATTGGCATCGGTGGCATAGATGCGGCAGCGGTGGTAAATCCCTTCCTCTTGCAGCAGAATTGCCATCGAGTAGACCTCCTGCCCTGTAGAGCAGCCGGCATGCCAAATGCGTAAAAAGGGATAGGTGCGCAACAGCGGCACCACCTGCTGTCGGAAGGCCACGTAGAAGCTTGGGTCACGAAACATGGCCGTGGTGTTGACCGTTAGCCCCAACAGCAGCCGCTCGGCACAGGCGCGATCGGTCAACGCCTGGGCCTGCAACTCGGCTACGGTAGCAATTTCTTCAGTTTTGAGAAAGCTTTGAATGCGGCGTTTGAGGGAGGCGGAAGCATAATTGCGAAAATCGTAGCCATACCGATGATACAGCCCTTCAATCAGCAAGTGAACGTCCACCTCGTCTGGTTTCAAAATCGTCGCCAGCACCCCATAACCCGTTCAAACCACTTTTTAAAGCTGTCAGTCAAACGTGTGCCAGTCTCAGCTCAACCGCTTTTTTAGGCTAGTTGAAAGTATTTCCCATTATTGCCCAATTTCACTCCCAAAGAGTATT
>JANPIO010000053.1:0-2821 GCA_031425055.1 Phormidium sp. VAR_61_metabat_6 | reverse complement strand
TGCCGGGCTCTAGTCTGCTGATGCTGGTCAGCGCGTTGATTGGCCGAGAGCGATTGCTGGGGCTATATGAAACAGCTATTCAGCACGACTACCGCTTCTATTCCTTTGGCGATGCCATGCTAATTTTGCCCGAGGCGACCCAACTCAGCCAGGACAGTTCCCCACAATCATGAGGAATGCTCGTTACAGCCCTTAAGCCGCTTCATGGGGGTGAAAACGCCAAACGCAGCCCTAGTTAAGTTGCAGGCCGGGTTTGTAGCAGTAAACCCTGCCGCTCCTTAAAAGAAGCCCATCCTGTATGGTCTCAGTCGTGGATCGATCCATCGGGCATGATCGCCCCAGTGAGAATGGTGCCAGTGAGCTTGACCATGGTACGACCGCCGACGGCGACCTTTGCGCCGCTGAGGTCGGCCCCGCTGAGGTCAGCCCCGCTAAAGTCAGCCCCAATCAGATCGGCCTCGCGCAGGTTGGCGTGGCTGAGGTCGGCCTGGAGTAGGTTGGCACGAAACAGCTTGGCTTTGCTGAGGTTGGCACGGTTGAGATTGACCTTGTGCAAAAAGGCATCGCTGAGGTCGGCCCCGCTGAGGTTGGCCTCGCTGAGGTTGCGTCCCGCAAAGTCTTTTTCGCGCAGGTTGGCCCCGCTCATGTCGGTGCCGCTGAGGTCGGGGCTTTGGCGCGATCGCGCGGCTCCGTTGCGAGTGTGGGCGTTGTAGCTGTTGTAGGAATCGTTGGCGGGTTTTGAGCTGGCCTGGGTGCTGGGGGGGGAGCTAGGTGCTTTGCCGTTGGTACTGGCCTGGCTCTGGCTGTCCGAATTGCCCTTAGCGCTGGCAGTCTTATCGCCCCCTACCCCTGCGGCTGCATCGCGCCGCTCACGGTAGGTTTGCGACTGGCTGGTGCTAGAGCTTGAGGAGGGGCTGCTGCTGGATGCGCTGGAGTTTGGCGAGGAACCGTTGCTGGATGAGCTACCCGAGGATGGGTTGCCGTCGCTTTGGCTGGCCCCGTAGTAGCTGCTGCCGTAGGTGCTGCGCTGGTAGCGGTAGTAGCGATTGTGGGAGGTCGATCGCTGTTCTTCTTCGCTGTCGTCATCTCGGGACTGGGCACTGCCGTAGCCCTTGCTGCTATAGCCGTTGCTGTAGGTCGAGCGATAGTCACCAGTGCCGTAGCCGCTGGTGGTCGAGGGGCGATAGCCGCTGGCGGTGCCGTAGCGAGTGCTGGCCGAGCTAGCACTGCTGGGACTACTGCGGTTGTGCGATCGCAGCAAATCTCGAGCGTGATTTAGCGCTTTGATCTTGTCTTGGGCCTTTTGATACAGTCGCTCGTTGTCTTGGGGAATGCGATCGGGGTGCCAGACGAACACTAGATCTTTATACGCCTGGTTGACTTCCTCAAGAGAGGCACCGGGCTCTAGCTCCAAAAGTCTATAGGCGTTGTCCAGCTCTCGCATGTAGAGACAATCTCGCGCTTGGGGTGTTAAGGCCAGTGCTCAACTCATAATATTTTAGGCGGGTTCCCCCCTTAGCGTAAGATCTAGGCCGTTATCTACTGGTTTGCTTAACGGCTTTGCACCCAAATCCCTTGATTCTTCGAAAGAATTTGGGGGATCGGCGCAGCTTAATATACATACATTAAGTTCAGTGCGTCTTCCAGCATGTTGCTTTCAGCATGTTCTAGACGGCTGGTTAGCAGGAAGGAGAGGGCAATGCGTGTACTGGTCATGGGTGGCACCCGGTTTATTGGGGTGTATCTAACCAAACTATTGATTGAGCAGGGGCACGAGGTGGTGTTGTTTAACCGGGGCAACCATCCTGCGCCGGTCGAGGGGGTGCCGACTATTGTGGGCGATCGCACCGACCCCAGCAGCCTCAACCAGCTGGCGGGCGAAGCCTTCGACGCTATCTTCGACAACAATGGGCGCGAGCTATCAGATACCCAGCCGCTAGTAGAACTGTTCGGCGACAAGCTCCAGCACTTGGTCTACGTCAGCTCCGCTGGGGTCTACCTCAAGTCTGACCAAATGCCCCACATCGAAGGCGATGCGGTGGATCCGAAAAGCCGCCACAAAGGCAAGTTTGAAACCGAGGCCTACCTGCAAGCCCAGGGGGTGCCTTTTACCTCGGTGCGCCCGGTTTACATCTATGGCCCGCAGAACTACAACCCGCTAGAGGCCTGGTTCTTTGATCGGGTGGTGCGCGATCGCCCCATTCTCATTCCCGGCAACGGCATGCACCTCACCCAGTTGGGCCATGTGCAAGATCTGGCGATCGCCATGGCAGCGGTGCTGGGAAACGAGACGGCGATCGGCCAAATCTACAATATCTCCGGCGAAAAAGCCGTCACCTTCGACGGTCTGGCCCGCGCCTGTGCGCTGGCAGCTGGCAAAGATCCTGATGCCCTCAAGATTGTTCACTACGACCCCAAAGCCTTTGACTTTGGCAAGGCCAAGGCTTTCCCCATGCGGGTGCAGCACTTCTTTACCGCCATTGATAAAGCTCAGGCAGAATTGGGTTGGGCACCCACCTACGACTTGGTTGCGGGTCTAAAAGATTCGTTCCAGAATGATTATCTGACCTCTGGTGCAGACAAAGCTGAGGTCGATTTTGCCCTAGACGACAAGATCCTGGCCGCTTAGCCACCGCAAAAAACATATAGCTTCGGTCGGGTGGGCATTGCCCACCTTTTAGTCAGGACAATAACCGGCGGCTTCGCTGTAAGAAAGCTTGAACTAAGGTGGGCAATGCCCACCCTACGTTTGAGTGATAATGGCGGGGTAGCCATCCCCTTAACGAGCGGTTAGATACCGATGAAGCCGGTATGCGTTGGG
>JANPIO010000052.1:0-51822 GCA_031425055.1 Phormidium sp. VAR_61_metabat_6 | reverse complement strand
TGAACTCGAGGGAGCGATAGGGCAGCTTGCCATAGCAGTAATCAAAGAATCCATCCACCGGGCCGGTGTAAATCATTTCCTTGTAGGGAATGACATCCTGAATTTCTCGGTAATCGGTATTGAGCATGATTTTGATGTTGGGATGGGTCAACATCTGCTCAAACATGCGGGTGTAGCCGTGGAGCGGCATAGCCTGGTAGGTATCAGTAAAGTAGCGATCGTCTCGGTTGGTGCGAGTGGGAACGCGGGCAGTGACGGATTTATCTAGCTCAGAAGGGTCAACGCCCCACTGTTTGCGGGTGTAGTTGCGGAAAAACTTTTCATAGAGTTCTCGCCCCACTTTGCTTACCACCACATCTTCAGAGGTGCGAATGTAGTCTTTAGTCTCGGCTAGAGAGGCTAGAAACTCTTCAACCTCAAAGGCGGTCAGCTTTAGCCCATAGAGCTTATTAATGGTGTCGAGATTGATAGGAATCGGGACTAATTGACCATCCACGCTGGCGAGTACTCGATGCTCGTAGCGTCGCCAGGGGGTAAACAAAGACAAATATTCAAACACATCACGGGAGTTGGTGTGAAAGATGTGGGGGCCATATTTATGCACCAAAATCCCGTCTTCGTTGTAGTGATCGTAGGCGTTACCACCAATATGGTTGCGAGTATCTACAATCAGAATTTTTTTATTTTGCTGATTTGCTAAGCGCTCTGCTAAAACACTGCCAGCAAAGCCAGCACCAACAATTAAATAGTCAAACATGGGGGCACTCCTTGCGGTGAAAATTTAGATCGCTAGCTAGTCAACGTCGGCTGCGATCGCCGTTAGATATTTGGTCTCGGACGAGGTGGTCTTGCGGGTGTTGGTGGCAATCGCCTCCTCAATCCGGTCATTCATGGCCTGCCAGGTCAAATCCCAAGAGGTTTGAGCTAACCGCGCATCAACCCGATCGAGCCAGTCGGAAGGGTTTTGGCCCTGGGCAAGAGCAGCGGCGATCGCCTCCACAAACTCCGGCACCGTATCGGCGATGTGAACCAGGTTTTCGTCGCCGTAGGGCCGCACCACATCGCGAATCGAGGTGGACACCACAGGCTTTCCACCGGCCAAGTATTCTGGTGTTTTAGTGGGACTGATAAAACGGGTCGATTCGTTACGGGCAAACAGCAGCAGCGCCACCTCCCAACCGGCTAGATAGTGAGGCAACTCTTGATAGGATTTGCCCCCTAGATAGTGAATATTGGGACGCTGGGGAAGAGATGCCTCATCAATTTTGACGACTGGGCCAACTATGACCAAATGCCAGTCAGGCCGAGCCTGAGCGATCCCGTCCAGCAACTCTAGATCCAGTCGTTCATCGATCACCCCATAAAATCCCATGCGGGGATGGGGAATATTGGCCTGATCGGAAGGTTCGGGCAGGGCCTGTCGAGCCTGGGCAAAGTGGGTCGCCTCAATGCTGCTGGGAAAGGCATGGACATTCGCATGTTGGTGCCGCTTAGCTTCGTAGAGGCTATGTCCACCCGTAAATACGAGATCGGCCAGCTCAAACAAACGGGCTTCCCAAGCTTGCAGTTGGGGATGTGCTCCCTGGAAAGCGGAAAGCTCGTCCATGCAGTCATACACCGCAGCGGACGAGGGCAGATGATGGGTAAACGGCACGGCCATGGGCGTGTAATACCAGAGGATTGGTTGTTGAATTTGAGCCTCGGCAAACAGGGTATTCAGCAACTGTTGCAGGGAGAGCGTAAATTCTTCGTCGCTCAGGCTTTCGGCCATATGGGGAACAACAATCCACACCCCACAATCACGCTTACTAATATCGAGATAGGACGTCTCTTCAGGAACGACGATCGGCTCCTCCACAATAAAAACGCGGCGGGCCTGAGCACAACGGTTGAGCAGATGCTGGGGCCGCTGATACACAAAATCCCACCGTAGATGGGAAAAGCAAATCAAATCTGGTGATCTAGGTGCTGGGGGTGCTAACTCCGTAGCTTCAGGCCACCGTAAACTAAGAGATGCGGCGCTTTGCTCTGGATAAGGTTGCTCTTCTATCAAATTCTTATCTAACAACTTTCTATTAAAATAGCTCTCCGAAATGTAGTGGGTTGACATCTTCACCTCCCAATTCACAGGTTAAACAAGCTATTGTTTCCAAAATCGTGGTTTGTTTTGAGAGCTAAGCCAGACAGAATCTTAGGTAAAATCCCATGGCTTGCGCAGCTATCCATGGAAAACAACTGCCAATTCTCTTGATTTTGAAAAATATTCGCTCTTAGCTGCCTCAGGTGTCACAAAGGATATCTGGGGAACTAACACCTTTAGAGTAGGAGGTTTGTTTCCATTTGGAACATCCCTTTGGGTAGAAGTTCAAGAAATCAAAAGTAATGTATCTGCGCTATTGCAGCGGTTATTGCTAGCGTTAATTGCTCAACCAGGTTGACGAGAGTAGCCATCTGCGGGATGTTTGGTTAGCTCCTACGATGCGCTGATTTGTCAACGGTTGCAGCCGTTGCTGGAGCGCGGCCTGCCAAAAAATGACTATGGTTTTTCGCTCTCGGTGGAGGCCAATCTTGTTTACCTAGGTGCGATCGCTTGCCTTTGATACCTTTTTCGCGCCCTTACCCTAGACCGATTGGTTGCTGAATTAAGCAATTACTTCTAGAGTTAGAGGAATAGACAGCTACTTTTTATTAATCTGCTAAGTTAAGCCCAGGGGCTCATTGCAGTCCCTACGGAAATTGCTGCCCATTCATAGCAGGTTCATTCTTTAAGGGACTTTATCAGTTTCTCTGGACTGCCTTAATAAATAAGGGATGAACGCAAACATTTGTGTGTTAACGGCTACCCTTAGCCCTGCTCTTTGAGATTAAGTTGGTTTCGAGCGCATCAAACAAAACTTTTTAGGTATAGAAATTCAAAATACGGTTGAAATTGCCCTTTAAATTTGTGAAACACCATGCCTGAGCAATCGATGATTTTGGTGACGGGAGGGGCGGGATATATTGGTTCCCATGCAGCCCTGGCTTTGCAACAGGCAGGGTATGACCTGTTGGTGCTAGATAATTTATCGAATGGGCACCAGGAGTTGGTGGAGCAAGCGTTGCAGGTCAAAGTGGTGGTGGGTGACATTAGCGATCGCCCCTGCCTCGATCACCTTTTTGCCACCTACCCAATTGCCGCTGTGATGCACTTTGCGGCCTACATTGCCGTCGGGGAATCGGTCACCGATCCGGGCAAATATTACCGCAACAATGTGGCCGGAACCTTAACGCTTTTAGAGGCCATGGTGGCGGCTTCAGTAAAGCAATTGGTATTTTCGTCTACCTGTGCGCTCTATGGAACTCCCAAGTTTGTGCCCATTACCGAAGACCATCCTCAAGCACCCATGAGCCCCTACGCCACCAGTAAACAAATGGTAGAGCTGATGCTGGCGGATTTTGATGCAGCCTATGGGTTAAAGTCGGTTCGCTTTCGCTACTTTAATGCGGCAGGAGCTGATCCGGATGGACGATTGGGCGAAGACCATGCGCCGGAAACCCACCTGATTCCGCTGGTGCTGCTGGCGGCACTGGGCAAGCTAGAAAGCATCGCCATCTTCGGCACGGATTATCCCACCCCTGATGGCACCTGCGTTCGCGACTATATTCACGTTGCGGATTTGGCCCAGGCTCACGTTTTGGGTTTGCAATATCTGCAAAACGGTGGCGATAGTGATGTGTTTAATTTAGGCAACGGGAGCGGTTTCTCTGTGCGTGAAGTGATTGAAGCAGCCCGTCGAGTGACACAGCGGGAGATTCAGGTGGTGGAGCACCACCGCCGCCCCGGTGATCCTGCCATTCTGGTGGGCAGCAGCGACAAGGCCCGCAGCGGGCTGGGTTGGCAACCCCAGTATGCTGATCTCGACAAAATTCTCACCCATGCGTGGCAATGGCACCAGCAGCGTCATGGGAGCGATCGCCCCTAATTGCCCTCAACAAGAGACATTTACCACCGAACGGTCAGCACCACGGAGTCTGCGTCTGCCCGCCAAAAATGAGCAATACCAGGCAGCCAGAGCGCATAATCTCCCTGTTTGGCTAGCACCATTTCACCATCGGGAAACTGTAGGCAAAACCGACCGCTTATCAGAACGGAGAGGGTCGTGGTTTCAGCCGGGTCTGTCCATTCGGGGCGGCAGTCGCCCGCCTTGTGAACGCCCCATTTCACTTCCACTGCCGAGGTTGAGCGGGGACTGATAGATGGGTTAATAAACGATCCGACAAACCATCCTCGCTGTTTTTCTCCATCGCTATAGGCGTTACCCGTAGTTACGTTTGATAGCATCCCAATACCCTGCTTAAAACCAATTTCTTAAATGTCTTGTGGTGTCCAGGTTGGACCGTCGCAGCGAGGGCCTTCTGCGGTCCAGAGCAGCCGATCAATGCACATTCGCCGTGCTGTCATCGCCGGGTCCCAGGCATGGTAAACCACGTATTCAGTGGCGTTGTCAGGATGCAGGGCGATCGAGTTATGGCCGGGGCCTAAAACATAGCCGAGGTGCGATCGCAACACCCGTGGCCCCTGCTCATTGCCACTATCTGAATATGGCCCCAGAACGTGATCGGCAACGCCATAGTCAACCCCGTAGCGCTCCGTTTCCCAGCGCCCACCGCTGTAAAAACAGTAGTAGCGATCGCCGTGTTTGCGCACGCAGGGACCTTCCAAGGTATGCCAATCGTAGATGCCGCCATACATGGGGCGATCGACTAAAAACCGTTGCCAGTCGTGCTGCGGGCGCAGCACGACTCTAGGTTCTCCGGCGAGGGTAGTCATGGTTGAGAGGCGATCGACCACCAGGGCCGTGCCCGCCCGTACTCCTGCTTCCGTATCTAAAAAATCTTGGGCATAGAAGAGATACCACTGCCCATCGTCATCCTGAAAGGGGCTGGGATCAATGGCAAACGCACAGGAATTGGGATCAATTAACGACTCGCCGACATCCTGAAAAGGCCCGAGGGGGTCAATACTGGTGGCGACCCGTAGCTGATGGTTTTTATCCCCATGCCCTACGGAGTAGTAAAGATAGAAGATGCCTGCGTGGCAAGCCACTTCCGGTGCCCAAAAGTTATCCCCCAAAGCGGGATCAGGCCGCAGCAGAGCATCTCCGGCAGGCTGCCACCGTATCAAATCCTCGGATGTCAGTAGAGGAAAGACTCGCCGCTTGTGCAGTTCATCCACTTCGCCCGCCGCTTCCGCTGGCCCCGTACCGATCGCATAATAAATCCCCTGATATTGCCAGACAAACGGGTCGGCAAAATACTCTGGGTAAACCGGGTTGGTATAGGTCTGCGGAGCCATTGTTTAACCAAGTTGAGGTTTAGCGATCGCAGGAGGCAGCACTCAGCAACCACCTCCTCCGGTCGTTAAGCTCGCGCCTCATGCGACTAATATTCAAACTTCACGTAGGTTTCCGTGGCGTTGTCGGATAGCTGTTCTACGGTGTTACATCGGAGCAACTGCTGCTGCTGCGGTGACAACTCATTGTAGTAGGCTTGCTCCAGGGTTAAATCTACCTTATGGGTGTGAAGCCAGTGCATGACGTACCCCATCACCACCATGGGGCGGGGTTCGGCAGTGCGATTGGGGGTGCCCCGGTGTAGGGCCAATGGCGATCGCACCATTACATCTCCTAGCTGCATATGAAATTGCTCCATCGCAATTTCGCCCGCTCGCAGTTTGACCAGCCCTTCCTCACGGGAAATCACGTGGGTGCCCCGCGCCATCTCAAAGGGGCCGTTGTCGGCGGTAACTTCAACTAGGGGAAAGTTGACCGCCAGGGCATAGAGCGGTGTCGCAATTTGGTCAGAAAATAGGGGTCGAAAGTCGCGGTGAATGTCCTGATATTCAGATCCCTGCATGGGAATATCGGCGGCCAACTGTACCAGCTTATATTCCTGATAAAAGACGCGATCGAGAATGCCCAAAATAGTTGGGTTAGCAAAGACTTCAGGGTTGGCAAAGGGGGCAACCCAGGGCAGAGTAACGTAACCTCGGCCAGGGCCTCGAGGAGCAACACCACCCGGTTGCTGCTGCCGCTGGTGAAATAGGGCATCAAAGGCGGCTTTCCATTCGTCGATCAGGGCGCGATCGAATAGCCCGCGAATGATGCAAATGCCATCTCGGTTTAAGTCTTCTGCAAGCTGATCTAAATCGGTTGGGTTGATCGTCGTTTTGTGAAGGCTCTGAATCATTGCGCAATCCGCTAAATGGGGGAGTTAGAGATGACATCGTGCTGCTGAAGGCGATCGCAGAACAAAATGTAACCCTCAACATATTCCTATTCTCCCCATTGGTAGAGGCGAAATGCCTGTGGTTCTGAGGATTCTTCAAAAATCTCAATTTCTTTTGCGAAGAACTCTATGCATGCGATTTTTACGGTCAGGCGTTGCAGGCAGTGTCCCTACCGCACCGAAAATTCTGGAGGTGAAGATTGAACGAAGGCGTCCAATTTAACGGCATCATGGCTACCAATGGCCCCTTCGATCAACTGATTCATAGTTTCCAGTTGGTTTTGGGATGGTTCGCTGCTCATGGGGGTTAGCTAACGAGGATGTGTCCGCTGTGCCCAGTTTGGTTGTAGCGTTCGAGGGTGGAGTGGGCGATCGCCTCCCCTTTTCCCTTAGTGACTAGGGCAACGCAGGCCCCGCCAAATCCGGCTCCGGTGAGGCGGGCACCAAAAACATCGGGGGTGGTTTGAAGCATGTCTACCAGGGTGTCGAGGGCAGGGACAGAGACTTCGTAGTCGTCGCGCAGGCTGGCGTGGGAGGCGTTCATCAGTGCTCCGAAGGCTTCGGCGGTGACGCCCTCTAGGGCTTTTAAGACCCGGTTGTTTTCGGTGATCACATGGCGGGCCCGCTGGCGAAGCGGGTCGGATAATGACTCGGCCTGCTGGGGGTCGGTGATGTCGCGCAGAGCTTTAACGCCCAGTTGCTCAGCGGCGGCTTCGCACTCCGCGCGGCGCTGGTTGTAGCCGCTGGTAGCCAGCGATCGCGCCACACCACTATCGATCACAACAATTTCTGCACCTTCAGGAAAAGGCAAAATTTGGCGCTCGAGGGTGCGGGTATCAAGGAACAGCATGTGCTCGGTGTCGGCCAGACTGGAGGCCATCTGGTCGAGAATGCCGCAGCTGACCCCGGCATACTGAATTTCGGCCTGCTGGCCGAGCTGAGCGATCTGCACATCGTTGAGCGGCAGGTGAAGGAGCGATCGCAGTCCTCGCAGGATGGCTACTTCCAGCGCGGCACTGCTAGACAGCCCCGAACCAATAGGAACCGACGACGTGACGAAGATATTCAAAGGCGGAATTTTGTGTCCAGCCGTTTCTAGGACGCGAATGCAGCCGTCAACATAGCGAGCAAAACCCTGGGGATTGGCCCCAGCGGGGTCAAGGTCAACCCGCTCCTTCAACTCGGCAGAGTAGACATGGTGGCGATCGTCGGGGCTAAAGCCGATGGCAACGGTGGTGTGTTGGGGAATGGCGGTCGGCAGCACAAACCCATCGTTGTAATCGGTGTGTTCGCCCAGCAAGTTCACCCGTCCGGGGGCACGGGCTTCAACTGCGGGCGCGGTGTTGAAAATCTGGGTATAGTCCATGGTTAACGCTCCAGGGGCATCGATCGGAGTCGTCCAGCGATCTCCTGGTGGGGAAACTGGGGGTCAAAACTCAGGTTCTCCAAACCGTTATCGGGGTGCAAAACAAAGGTATCTTCAACCTTTGCCCCCGGAATGCTAGGGTTCCAGGCCAAGGCCACAGGGGCAGCGAGGCGATCGCCCGTCTCTGCCGTAGCCACCACCTCCCGCGCCCCGTAGCCAGCGGTGCCCCCCTGATGGTGTTCCCGAATCGCGTTGGGGAACCCGTGTTGTTCGTAGGCCGTGGCCAACGCGTGATAAATGGCATTCAGCGACGTATTGACCTGGGAATGATTCAAGGCAACAGCTTCAATCTCAGCAATGGTGCGATGGCGTTGGTGATCCTCTGCCGATAATTTTTCAAAGAACACAAAGCGGGTCAGGCTGACAATCAGCCCATGACCGCGCGCACAAAACACCAGCATCGCCTGTCGCCCCAGGGTTTCACCGCTGGGCAGGGGATGGCGGTAGAGGGGAAGGCGGCGATCGCCCGCGGCCAGGGTCAGCGCCGGATGCAGTCCCTTGGCCCAGATGGCTTCTGCCCCAGCTCCCGCGAGCTGATGCTCCGTCCAGGTCGGCTGGGCTTGGGTCAAAACCTCGGTCATCGCTTCACTGGCCAGCCGTCCTACTTGGCGGTAACGATCCAGTTCGCTGGGCAACATTACTCTGCGCCGCTGGATGAGAGATGCAGGCAGGGCCGCTTCAGTCGAGACTCCCGATGGCTGGTCGCTCAACACCTGGCCGCCCTGGCTCGCTTCCTCAACAAAGGCTGTTCGCTCAGAACCTTGTGCCCAAGGGTTGACCTGAAGTTTGTAGGGAGAACCCTCTGGCAATTCCTCATCCTTTAGCCGCTGGGCTTCGATTTCATCGGTCAGCACCCAGGCATCGGTGGGAGTCACTAACACCTCAGCCACCCCAGTTTCAGCGGCCAGCAGCACCGTATTGGAACCCCCAGCCGTCGCCCAGGCAAACCAGTCGGTGCCCCGCAGTCGAATTCCGGCGGCATCCGTTTCCTGGAGCGTGTTCCGCAGAATGGCTAATTTTTCAGAGATTTCTTCTGCTCGATTCATGGCATAAATTGCCCTACTCAGCGGTCAATGACAACTACCGACTTAAACGTGCGTAACCTGTTCAAGCTCAACGTTAACGGCCTGTAATTCCTTGGCTTTTTCTTCCGGCAGCGCATCATTGGCAAACATCCCCGCCGCCAGCTCGGTTCCAGCTAAATATTTGAGCCGGTCTGACGTACGATAGGGTGGGTAAAACTGGGCATGAAGGTGCCACTCGGGATGCGCTTCCCCATTCACAGGAGCCTGAAACCAGGCCATCAAATAGGGAAACGGACGCTGCCACAATCCGTCATACTTCAGAGTCACCGTCTTGAGCGCTCTGGCTAAGCTCGCCCGTTGCTCAGCGGTTAGATCTAGAAATGTTGAAACGGGTTGAATTGGGGCAATCCACACCTCATAGGCATAGCGCGCACATACGGGAACAAAAGCGATCGCCCACTCATCCCGATACAAAATCCGCTGATTATCCTCAATCTCTGCCTGAATTAAATCCTCTAATAATCCTCGCTGGTGCTGCTGATAATGCTCCAGCTGACACTCTCCCATCCGGGCCGGAACCGGCGGCACAAAGGGATAGGCATAGATTTGTCCGTGGGGATGGTGTAGCGTTACCCCCACTTCAACCCCTTTGTTCTCAAAGGGCAGGACGTATTGAATTTGGGGATGCTGGCTAATCGCTCGGGTGCGATCGCCCCACACCTGAAACAGCAGCTCAATATGATCCAGCGGTAGCGAACTCAGCGCCGCCTGCGGGTTTTGGGTAAACACCACCACCTCGCAGACGCCATTGGCGGGCACCGTATCTACAATTTCACGCGGGGCATCCGCCGCTGACGGAGTCAGCGACGGAAACCGATTTTCAAATACCGCAATGTCGTAGTGGCCCTGGGGCAACTCAGTGGGAAACTGCGGGTCTTTGGTTGGGGCCAGCGGATTATATTCTGGAGGCGGCATGAATGTCCGCCCCTGGCGATGGCTGGCGTAGGCCACCCACTCCCCCCGCAGCGGATGCCAGCGGAGGTGAGGGTTGGCCTGGACGGGTTCACTGCTCGGACTAGGCGCAGTTATTCCCGCCGCAATGGGTGACCGGCTGTACAGGGTGAGGTTGCGCCCATCTGGCTTCAAGAGCGTCTGAGAGTGCATGTTCTATGTGGGCCTGCGCTACGTTTGCGGGCTCTTGCAGCATAGACGAGGCATCCTCTCCCATCCCCCTACCTAAAGTGGCAGATGCGATCGCCCACATAGGGAACTTTGGCGTGCGATCGATATATAACAGCCCGTTTGCCTCCTGGAAGGTATCGGTCAGCTGGGTATAGCAGAAACCGCTAAACATTTCCACATGATTCACCGTTTGCAGCAGCGCCGCATACTGCCGCTGAAACTCCAGCGCATTGTCCGAGCGCGCATAGCCCCAGGTGTTGCTCTGTTCTTCGGGTTTGGTACAGGCAATGCCGCCAAACTCCGTCAGCATAATCGGCTGTCCTTGGTGGGGATAGCCGTCTAGGGTCAGCACCCGGCCGCCAGGACGCTGGCGATCGAACAGATCCGCCAACTTCACCTCAGGCCCATAGCGTTTTGCCAAACTATGGGATTGAGTGTCGTAGTCGTGGATCGCCAAAATGTCGGTAGCCGTACTCTCCCAGCCGTCATTGCCAATCACCGGACGGGTCGGGTCGAGGGTTTTGGTCAGGTGATATAACGCCTGGACACAGTGGCGATGGGCCGGAGTCGCGGTCAAGTCAGGGACACCCCACGACTCGTTAAAGGGCACCCAGACCACAATGCAGGGATGGCTGGCATCCCGTTCGATCACCTCGGTCCACTCCTTCGTCAGCCGTTCGACTGCCTTGGGGCTAAAGCGGTAGGCACTGGGCATTTCTTCCCAGACCATCAGCCCCAGCACGTCGGCCCAGTAAAGGAAGCGAGGATCTTCAATTTTCTGGTGCTTACGCACGCCGTTGAAGCCCATTTGCTTGACCAGTTCCACATCCCGGCGCAGGGCATCATCGGACGGGGCCGTCATCAGGGTGTCTTCCCAGTAGCCCTGATCGAGCACCAGCCGTAGATAGTAGGGGTGCCCGTTGAGCATGAAGCGATCGCGCTGAATACTCACCGTCCGCATGGCGGTATAGGAGGTCACCTCATCCACCAACTGCCCCTGACACCAGAGTTGAATCTGGGCATCAATCAGCGTCGGCTTCTCAGGACTCCACAGCAATGCATTGCGATAGTCATCAATGCCGGGGTCAGACAGGGCAATGCGGCGGTGAATTTCGCCATTCAGCACCTCATACATGTCGTTGACTAGGAGCTGTTTGCCCACGGTCAAGCGCACTTTCAGGTGCATTTCCTTTTGCAGGTCGCCGGAGACAAACCCTTCAAAGCCGATTTCCCAGCGCTCAAAATGGGGAGTCCATTTGATGCGATCGATATAGGTGGCAGGAACTTGTTCTAGCCACACCGTTTGCCAGATGCCGCTGGTGCGGGGATACCAGATGCTGTGGGGCTCTCGCTGCCAGTCCTGCTTACCCCGTGGTTTTGCCAGGTCGTGGGGGTCGTCCTCTGCCCACAGGGTTACCGTCTGCTGACCATCGGGGCGCAATACGGAGGTGATATCCATCGAGAAGGGGGTGTGCCCGCCTTCGTGGTCGATCATAAATTCGCCATTGACCCACACCCGCGCCCGATAATCGACGGCACCAAAGTGGAGCAGGACGCGTTGGCCTTTGGCCGGTCTTTGACCGTTGCCCTCAGCAGACACTTCAAACTCTCGCTCATACCAGCAATTTGGATGGAATCCCTGGTCATGAATACCACTGCGGATAGATTCGGGAACGAAGGGAACTTCGATATCCTGATCCCACGCTGTCACATCAGTAGGCCGCGCATAGCGCCCTTCGTCATCGTAAGTGAACTTCCATGAGCCATCCAAAGAAGTCCACTGAGACCGCTGTAGCTGAGGACGGGGGTAGGCTGAGCTTGCCTTTGATTGAAGGTTGGGCGTCAGGTCGCAGGGATATTCTTCTTCCAAGCATTTACCAAAGGACTTCATGGGGATATCTAACCAAACTGGTTCTATATTAAGGTTGCCCTATTGTCGCTCCATAGCTAACTCTATTCTGACAGGTAGTAGAGCAGGTAAGTAGAACACGTGTAAGAATCGCCATGCCTAGCAGGCGTGCGATTTGGCGCTGAGGAAGGCGTGCGATCGCCTTGGCCTGCGGGGCTACAGCGCTCACAGCAATCGGCGCACCTGGGCACTGTTTGTGATGACTCTGCAAAGGCCTTAGCAATAGCGGCATCCCACTGATTTTCAAGGGCAGTCTAGTAGCAGGGATCTATCCCGACTAGCAATACTTTTTCGCCCCCTGCGCTGGGGGAAATAAATCAATGAACCTCTGGGATCACGCTAAACAGTTGGCAGATGCGGCATCAGAGACCAATCAGCAGATCGGTAGCCACATTGATAACGCCGTTGCCGCAACCCAGCAGGCCACCGAAGAGCTAGCGACGGCCAGCGCACAGGCCTTACAACAGGCCCAGCAGGTTGCCCAAAAGACCGTTGAGCAGGGGGCTGAGGGGTTAGACAATGCGATTGGGCACGTCAAAACTGTTGGCAAAGGTGCTCAGCAAACCGCTCAAACGCTGACCGTTACCGGCTTGGCTACTCTCCATGAGCTACAGAAGACGGGGCAGCAACAATCTCAGCAAAGCCTGGAGGCGATGGGCAAGGCTTTAGAAGATTGGCAGGGGGCGATCGCAGCCCTTGGCATCTCTGGCATGGTCACGGCCAATGCCCTCAAAGACCTGCCGCGCACGGCTCAAGAGCTAGCCCAGGAAATGCCTGCCCTGGCGCGTCGATTACAGAGAGCGGGCACCCGTTTGGGCGATGCGCCGCGATCGGATGCCGACATGATGGGGCTGTTCGACAAAATACCAGGTACGTCTAAGCTGGGGGCCAGCGAGCGTGATATGCGGGTCTTTTTGTCGGACAAGCATGGCAGCCACATCCAGGCTCACTCTAAGGGGGGCAGCAGTGGGGCTGAGAATGTTGTGTGGGAACTGGGCACAGACAATATCCGTCGCGGTGCGGCGACGATGACGGGGGGCGAGCAGACCTACATTCGCTTCTACAACGCGGTGGATTCGGTGCTGAAGAACTCAACGACGATCGCGCGGTTGGGTCTGGCGGCCACGGGCGCGGCGGTGCTCACTCAGGCGCTGGTGACGGCGTTGGCCTACACCCTAGATCTCTACCGGGGCGACATTACGGTGGATGAGTTTCGCGATAAGATTGTGGCGGCGGCGGTCAGTGCTGGTATTGCTACGCCAATCTTTTTTCTGATTTTAGTGGGGGTGATGGCGCTGTTGCCTGAGATTGCGGTGGTTTTGTCGGCCCCTGCGGTGATTGTGGGTTTCAATGCGCTGTTTGGGGTGGGCATTGCGCTGCCGATTGTGCAGTCGATGATTCGCCATGTGGAGGCGGGGGGCTGTGGGGATGAGGCCCAGGCTCAGTATGCTGAAGCGATCGCCCAGGGGAATGCGCTGCTAGAGAACTCATCGCTGGAGGTGCAGCGGTGGTGGCAGCAGTTGTTTGCCGCTGACCCAGCGGGGGCAAATGAGGCGTTCACAGAGAGCTAGGTCTGTAAATCCCGATAAATTGTGATAGTTCCGAGCAGTCCCGAGCTATGCCATCTACCGTGAGGCAACCCCGTGATGAAACGACTACCATCCCTGCTGCTAATTCTAATAATGATGCCCGTGGGCTGGGCTTGCACCCCAGTGGCCGACCGGCCCCAAACCCCCTCGTCACCGGTGCTTAGCGCCCCTACCGCTAACCCCGTGCTCCCGGTAGTTGATCGATTTACCCTTGACGAACTGTTTGCTCAGGATGGGGGTGGCTGCGGCATGACTCTGTGGCACCGAGATGATGGACTGCGATCGCCGGAGTATCTCTTCTTTAACGGGCTGGCTCAACCCCCAGCCGATGCTGTGGCCCTGATGAAACTCAATGGCGAATTTATCCGCTTTCGCCGCATTGCCGCATCGGGAAATGAGTTTTATGGACAACAAACCTCGCAAACCTTTGCCAGCCCAGATGACGCCATTCAGCTGCACGTCGATGTCACCCTGGGTGAACCAGGAGAAATTGAGTCGGTCGCTGTAGAGGGCACCCTGCAACTTCAGCAGAACGAAGGAAGGATGGAAATTCCAGTTCTAGGTGACGCTGGTTGTTGATTTTTGGATTTGAACTAAGGCTTCGACAGGGTGAGCAAAAAGGCCAGATTCGCGATCGCTTTCAGAGCGTGGGGCGCGTTAGCGGGCATCACAATCAACACCCCCGGCTCTAGGGCAATATCCTTGCCCTCTAAGGTCAAGACCCCTTTGCCCTCTAGGCACTGAACAACGGCATTGCGGGTAGAGGTATGTGCTGAAATTTTGGTATCTGCCGCCAGGCAAAAGAGCGTGTATTGACAGTTCTGGTCTTGCAGGAGCACTTTGCTCAACGTACCTGCTTTGGGATACTCAATGTGCTCTTGCAGTTGGGTAAAGGTTGGCTGAAACGAGAGAATTGTAGTTGTCATAGTGACCTTAAAGAAAGAGAATCATTCAGTCGGTTTTTCAGCGCGAAGGATGATGTAGCCCAGGTCGTCGCCGTACTCGGCAAACACCCGTCGCATCGCTAAAATGCGCTGCCGCATGAGCGGGTGCACGAGCAAATTCCAGCCCAGGCTGAGCAGGGTACCCAGTCCTTCTTCTTGGGCAATGCGCAGCGGGTTGAGGAGGGCGATCGGGCCAGTTTGGTGCTGCTGCACGGTTAGATTTGCCGCCTCAGAGGCCGCTTGCCAGCCCACCTCGCTCAGTGGGGCGGTGTTGACGCGAATGGTGGTAGCCAGTTCTTGGTAAATGGCTTCGATGCGAGTACCCTGAGCCAGCATTTCATGGCTGAGGAACTGTCCGCCGGGTTTGAGGCGATCGCCCACCCCCTGCAAAATTTTGGCCTTACCAGGAGCCGACTGCATCGACAAAATCGCCTCGCCCAGTACGTAGTCAAACTGCTCGGGAATGCGCTCTAGGTGAAAAATATCGCCTTCGCGGATATCTACGCGATCGCTCAGGCCAGCGGCTTCTACGTTGGTGCGGGCGCGGGCCACACTCTCAGGATTTTTTTCGACCCCGACGACCTTGATGCCGTAGCGCTGGGCCAGGGCAATGGCGCTATAGCCAAAGCTGGCGGCCAGTTCTAGCACAGTATCGCCGGGTTGAAAGTTGACCCAGGTGAACAGTGTTTCCGTAGCTCCTTGCCCACCGGGACGCAGGATCTTTTTACCCGCTGCGGCCAGCACCTCATGGCCAGGAGCGGTTTTGAGATTGAGCGGTGGTGCCGTCATAGCATTGACCAGAAGGGGATGTCTCCACTGTGGCAGAGTGGGCTTGGGGTGTTCATGAGGTAGCTCATAAACGCCCCCAAAGCTGGCGCTCATTTTGCCTGAGATGCTTATTTTGCCTGGCTCACAGAAGATCGCAGCTTGCCAAAAGTGTGGCTTGAGAATCGGTATAGTTTAGTGAAGGCCCGCCGTTCTCTGAGTTACCCCAACCATGCCGGTCGATGCCCAGCAGCTTCAGAAAATTGGCCTGTTTAAAGACCTAGACCTGCCGCTGCTGTCGCAGCTCGCCACCCACAGCCGCCTCAAAGCCTACAGCACCGATGAAACCGTATTTCAGGAGGGTGATGCCCTGCCCGCCTGCCTCTACCTCCTGGCAGGGGGTTCGCTGCGCCTGACCAAGGTCTCTGAGTCAGGTAAGGAGACGATCTTGCGGCTGCTGGGGGCCGATGAGGTGTTTGCGGCTCCGGCGCTGTTTGGCAATGGCCAGGCTCCGGCCACCGCCACCGCCATGGAGCCAATTGAGGTGCTGACCATCGAGCGAGAAGCTTTGCTGAAGGGGTTTCAGGCCGCTCCAGAGCTAGCCCTGCACCTGCTGAGCATCTTCAACCAGCGGCTTCAGCACCTGCACAACCGGGTGCATGGCCTGGTGTCAGAACGGGCGATCGTGCGGTTGATTCATTACCTGGAGTATTTTGCCGCCAGCGCCGGTACGGAGGCGGTGCCAGAAGGTCAACGGCTGCGATCGCACCTCACCCACTACCAAATCGCCCGCAGTATTGGCATCACCTACGAAGAATGTGTGCGCCTGTTTAAACAGCTCAAGGGCGCGGTGGCCTACGAGCGGGGCGGCAAAATTATCATTCTTGACTCCGATCAACTCACTGCCATCGTGCAGCGCCAGGCCGACTAACCCGTGTCGGCCCCTGGCGTAAGGGGCCGATGGCGACGGCACAATGAACTCGCAGAATTTGGGTGGAGTGGATTGGCTGCGCTCGCGCCCTAGCTCCGTCTCGCCATAACTTTCCCACCGCAAGGAGCGCCTAGGCAATTTCCTCAATCGCCTCTCAAGCCTGTGTACCAGTTGAATATCAGGCTGACAAGTTCGAAAAATCAAGCCGAAATACTGGCAATTGGTAGTGAGGATAAAAACGCCCGCAGCGCTATTTGGGAAATGCCATGAGACGGTTTTGCTATTTGGGCCTTGCTGTATTGACCGCCCTGTTGATCGGAATCGCTCAAGGTGCGATCGGGTTGTTGCCAGCGCAGGCCACTGCCAATGCGTCCACCGAGATTCGGGGAGTTTGGCTGACCAATGTCGATAGTCAGGTGCTTTTTTCGGAGCAGGCGGTCAAAGACTCGCTGCAACAACTCGCCAACAACCGCTTCAACACCGTTTACCCAGCGGTGTGGAGCTGGGGCTACACCCTCTACCCCAGTCAGGTGGCCGAACGAGCAACAGGCTATAAACAGGGGCTTTACCCCGATCTGGAAGAACAAGGGCGCAATGAGGCATTAGAAGCAGCCCAGGGCGATCGCGACATGCTGCTCGAAGTAGCTCAAACCGCTAAAGACCTCGGTCTCAGCGTTATTCCCTGGTTTGAGTTTGGCTTTATGGCCCCGGCCAACTCACCTCTGGCGCTGCGCCATCCCGACTGGCTAACCCAAAAGCAGGGGATTTTGCCCGCTGCGGGCCGAGACCAGGAGGGCAGACACCCTCGGGTGTGGCTCAATCCATTTCATCCAGAGGTGCAGCAGTTCGTTCTCGACCTAGTGGCCGAGCTGATGGCTAACTACGAGGTCGACGGGCTACAGCTCGACGATCACTTCAGCTTGCCGGTAGCGTTTGGCTATGACCCCTACACCATTAACTTGTATCGACAAGAACACCGAGGCCAAGCGCCACCCGTCAACCCCTACGACGCTGAGTGGACGCGCTGGCGAGCCAATAAAATTACCGAATTTATGGATCGGGTATTTTGGACGGTGAAAGCAAGACGACCCAACGCGGTGCTGTCGGTTTCGCCTAACCCTGCGGCCTTTGCCTATACCCACCACCTCCAAGACTGGCCCCGCTGGCGAGAAAAGGGCTACATCGAAGAGTTAGTCGTTCAGGTTTACCGGGATAACCTGGCCAGCTTTCGCAACGCCCTCCGCGATCGCGCCCTTCAGCAGGCTCGTCGCCATATTCCCACCGGCGTTGGCATTCTGAGCGGTTTAAAGGATCGACCTGTACCCATGGCGCTGATTCAGCAGCAGGTGCAGACGGCCCGAGGCATGGGCTTTGCTGGCGTCTCATTTTTCTTCTACGACACGATGTGGACAAGGGCGGAGGGTGAAACCAGTCGCGATCGCACCCAGGCCATACAGCGCCTGTTTGTTGCCCCCCGACAGCGACCCAGCGTTGCCTACAGCCCTTTGGGCGCGATTCTCCCACGGAGAGGCTGCGCCAACGCTTTCTGCTCACCTACGGCTTTTGCTCTGCCGGCTTGAAGCGGTGGCTGGCCAAAAAAGACCCGCTGACAGGGAAGAAGCACGGTATCGCTACTCCCAGTCTGGATCAGCATATGGCCTACGAGGTGAATCGGAATGGGCGGGACTAGTGGCCTTTGTGGATAACCACCCGGATCAGGCTCTCGACACCCGCTGCACCGCTGACCTCTTCCCCAACGCTGTGCTGCCCCCGCTGAGTAGCTCGGGTGTGGGAGATGCGCCTGCACGGCGACTGATGGGGAGGTGATTGCACCGCTGGTAGTGCGGCAGCAGATGATGGCGGAGGCGAGGGAGGAAATGCCCTTGTAGCCGCTTATTGCTCAGGGGTGTAGGTAATCTCCGGTGCGTAGACCGTGATAATGCCAGCAGTAGTAGTCGAAAGGGTAAGCACTACGGCTGAGCTAACGTTAGCCGTAGGCAAGCCTGGCATAAGGTTTACACGAGCATGATTAGGGTCTGTCTCGCAGATCACAGGCAACGTAACATTCGCAATCTGCAGCGACAATGCGGGATGGATACTAGGCGCTGCCGATTCCTTGGCGGCAGGCAATAGTGCAGGCACCAAAAACTGGTAAAGCGGTTGCAGGTTTGCGTAGTGCTGGCGGGTGATCCACAGGGTCTGGGGAGGGCGATCCAACCGATAAACATCCCCTTCGCCGGGTTGGGTAAGCCACAGTGCCGGTTCGCTAGCGCCGACTAGCAGCCAGTAGGGTTGGCTGTAGAGCACCACTGGCTCTGCAAAGCGGACGGTCATCCACTGGGGTTGGCTGGCACTCGGGACAGTCTGGCTCATTTGGGCTAAGGATGCACCGGGGAGGCCGTCTGCGTCAGTGCGCAGGTCTACGGTGAGGGTGGTGCGCGATTCCCGTTCCGGGAGGCTTTCACGCCAACGCAGCAGCAGCAGCCCCAGGGTAACGCCGCTATACCGGGTAGCCTCGGCAGGGGTAAAGGGCAGCCCGCCCCACTGCTGGGGCAACAGTTCAATGCCTTGACGCTGGGTGGGTGGTGCTTGAGGAGTAGTCGCCAGGGGATCGACGGGCTGCTGAGAGCCAGTCAGGCTCAGGCTCATGTCTAGGGAGGCGACCTGCACCTGGGGCGGTAGGGTCAGGTCGAGGGACTGGGGCCGTAGATCGCTGCTCTGGAACCGCAGCACCTGTTTGGCGGGGGCAAGGGCATTAGGGGCAAAGCCTTGGTAGGAAATCCGGTAGTTGAGATCGGTACTGGTAATCTGAACCCGACAGGGCGCGTCAGACTCAGCCACGAACTGAAGGGCCGGGAGAGATTGCCCCACCAGAAATCGCTCCAGGGGCTGAAAATCTTGGGCGGCCAGGGTTAGGCGGCTCTGGGTGTTGCTGGTGGTGAGCTGCCCCGCCGCCTGCCAGAGGGGAATTAGCGGGGCAGGAGACTGGCGCTCGTCCAAAAAGCCAAATCGAGGAGTGGTGGGATAGCTGATCAGCCACAGCTCAGTAATGTTGCCGGTGGTTAGAGTGCTGTCTTGGCGTTTGAGGACAAATTGGCGATCGCTGAACTCCTGAGATAGCGTGATCTGGCCGCTCAAAATGGTGGCGCTGGTAGTGGGCTGTTCTGCGATCGCGCTGCCATCTACCCGATGCACGGTGATGGTGCCGGTTACACCTGCCGCAAAAACCACCCGGTGCAGGCGCAGGGGTAAATCCAAATTAACCCGCACCCCATCGCCCTGGTTGGTGCGGCTGGCCGGTACTACAGCACCGACAGCCAGAGCATTGAAGGTGAGGGAGAGAAACTCGGCCTGGAGCGCCGTTTGAGGAGCTAACCCCAGGGTTTGGGTGCTACCGACAGGGGGCAAGTCAAGAATCCACAGGTGGCGAAAACTGCGGCGGGGCGGCTGGCCCGTGGCTAGGTCTAGGGTGTGAGTGCCGAGGGGAAGGGCCATAGTTACCGATTCAGGTCCGTACGAAGGGACAAGACGTTGTTACCAACCCGGCTGATGGAGTTTTCGAGCACGGCGATGCGATCGGTCGACACGCGGGTGAGGCTGCTCAGATTTCTCTCTATTCCACCGACCTGGCCATTCAGGTTCGTGAATCGACCGTCCAGGGTGGAAACGTTAGTTTCTAGACGGCCCACTTGCCCGCCAACGGTGGTCAGGCGAGTATCGACCTGACTGACGCTAGTTTGCAGAGTACCGACGCTGGTGTTAAGCAAGGTGACATCGCGAGTAATGCCCCCCACGCGGGTATCTAAGGTGACCACGCGGGTATCCAGGGTGCTCACCCGGTTAGCCAAGGTAGTTAGACCGCCCTGCACCGTAGTCACACGGGTATCTAGCCCGTTGACCTGGTTGTTGACGGTGCTGACGTTGCGCTGAAGCCGATCCACGGACGTATTGACCTGGGTGATGCCCTGGTTGAGGCTGACGGTGTCTTGCCTCAGGCCCACCACCTCCTGGTTGAGCTGGGTGACACGGCCATCCATGTCCTGGTTGCTGGTCTGGATTGTGGTTAGTCGCCCGTCGAAGGCCTGGTTTTGCTCTTGCAGGGTGGCGATGGTTTTGTCCTGGGTGTCAAGGCGATCGCGCAACGGCCCGACCGAGCCACCAAAATCGGCCACAGTGCGATCGAGAACGCCGAGGGTATTGCCAAAGTCCGTCACCGTTGTATCCAGCGTGTCAACCCGGCCCACCACCGCGCCAAAGCGATTGTCCACCACCGTCACGCGGCCTTCGAGGGTGCCAATGCGGGTGCCGATCTGGTTAAAGCGCGTGGTGGTGCTGGTATCTAGCCGCTCGAAGCTGCCCTGGAGCGTACCAAACTGATTGGTCAGCCCCGCCATGCTGGAGGAAAGGCGGCCCACCTGGTCATCTACCTGGGCAAACCGACCCTGCAATCCTCCGACCTGCTCACTGAGGCCAGAGACATTGCGATCGAACTGGTTGAATTGCCCCCGCAGGCCTTCAAACTGTTCGTTCAGGCCGGAAACAGTGCTGTCAACCTGGCCGAAACGACCCTGCAATCCCTCAATGCGATCGCCCCAACCCAGCACATCGGTGGCCAGACCGCCCAGGCGATTGCCAAACTGGTTAAAGCCGGTTTGCAGGGTATCCACTCGACCAGACACGGTGCCTAGGTTAACTTGCAAACCCGAGAGCTGAGTGGCCATGCCAGTCACCCGATCCGTGAGGGCACCGACCGCTATGCCACTCGATTCAATCTGGGTGCCAACCTCTAGCCTTAGCTCGCTACGGGTTTGCACCACGCTTTGCAAACCGCTAACGCCACCCGCCGCCAGCAGCCCGCTGGCCACTTGCAGGGATGGGGCCAGGTCGGCTTTAACGCCCACCTCCAGATCGTCCAACCCCTCCAGCAAAAAGGATTGCACGGTGTTTTCGACCACCTTACGGCCAATGTAGGCTCCGACAATGCCAGACTGGCTGCCCACGTAGTCGCTCACCTGCCGGTAGACACCTGCCTGTAAGTTTCCTAGCGGGCTAGTTTTTTGCAGGGCATCCAGAACAGTGGGCAGCGGATTTTGGGCCTTGGAGAGGGTCAAAAAGACCTCCAGCCAAGGGCCAAGCCAGTGCTTAAAGGGCACCATGAGCGCCCCCAGACCCTCGACGGTGGTGCCCCCCGGCTGTTGCACGTAGGCCACCACCGTGGCCTCTAAATAGTCCCACTGTTGCAGGTAGTCGTGCACGTTCACCGACTCCAGCAGCCCGTCGCCAAAGTCGCGAAAGTAGATATCCAGGGCCTGGCGATAAGCGTGGTTGACATCCCACTGGTAGAGGTGGGCCATTTCTCGCAGATCGGCCTCGGTTTGGCGCGGGGTGACGGCGGTAGGCTCCAGCTGGGCTAGAAACAGTTCCAGAGCCTCCTGCTGTGCCGCCAGCAGATCCTCGGAGGTGGGGGGCAGCAGATCGACGCTAAACTGCCCCTCGGCCCCGGTGACTACCACCAGGCTGGTGCCCTGCTCAGCGAGGAGGCGATCGCGACTCTTCAAACGGCCCCAGGTGGTCGATAGCACCACCGCTGCCCCCGCCTGGGGTGCCCCCGCTGCATTGGTAACAGTGCCCGTGATTATTACCGGCTGCCCCAAAAATGGGGCCGGGCGAGAAGATGCCAGCGTGACCCGAGGGCGCTGCACCTGCTGCTGGAGGAGGGCAACCTGCTGGCGCAGAGCCTGAAGCTCCTCATGGATCTGAGCGATATCGATGGTAGTCGGCATGGGGCGTGTCCTCAACGGGGCAGGCGGAGGTTGGGCAAGATCGCTTCGACCTGGGTTTTCAGGGCGGCCACATCCTGAAGCTGGCGGTTGACCACAGTGGGGTCGAGGTTGCGCAGCACGGCGACCTGATCTTGCAGGGGCGAAATTTGCTGGCGAATGGCCCGCTGCACCACGCCGTTTTCTGCTTCGATCGAGACGCGGAAGGCCTGCTGCTCCTGCTGTAGGGTTTGGCGAGCCTGGGCGATGCCCTGGGTGACTTGGGTTTGCACGGTGGTCGCTAGGGTCTCCTGGGCGGCGGCGGTGTTGGTGTCGGCGCGCAGGGCGGCATCGCTGAACACCTTAAAGCCCACGTCTTGGGTGGCCAGGCCCAGGGCTTTGGTTTGGGTTGCGCCGAGGGCCTGCTGAATGCCGATCGCATCCCGCATCGATTCGGTCAGGGTATTGAGGAAGGGGGGCGATGTCTCTGGGTCGAGCTGGTTGAGAGCTTCGTTGAGGGTGCGGTAGTCGCGCTGTTTGCCCAGCAGCCCCTTACCCCGCACGATGGCGGTAATTTCGTCCTTGATCAAGACGGTGGACTCTAGATAGCGCCCGGTGATCTTAGGCCGCAGGCGATCGCGGTAGTTGCCCACGGGCAGCTCCACCACTGGCGGGTTGATGAAGTCCACAATCCAGGGGCCAATCCAGTCGCGGAAGGTAATTTGCAAAGAACTCACCCCCAGGCTGGCGTCAGCGGTGGTGGGGTCAGCATCGGGTTTGACAAAGGCCATCACGGTAGCCCGGTAGTCGCGCCAGCGGCTGCCCAGGTTAGGCAACAGGGTGCCCACCGAGATGGATGGATGGCGCAGATAGTGGGTGTCGAGGTAGGTTTGCACCCGACCCGATCGCTCGTATTCGCTGCGCAGCAGTTGGTAGGTGGGGCGCGCTTCCATGGGGGTAGTGGCAGCGAGAATGGCGTCGGCAATGGGCATGGTCATGCCCTGGGGGCGGCTTTGCAGCACCACGACCATTTCGTCTTCGTCTTCGTCGGCGAGACCTTCGGCGTAGTCAGAGCGGAGCTGCACGCGGCCTAGGCCGTTGGCATCGACCTGCACGGAAATAGTGCGATCGCCCACGCCGCCCCGGGTGGTAAAGCTAGACACGGGCCTAAACTGGCCCCAGGTGGCCACCAGGTCTACCCAGGGGCGAGTTGGGGGGGTAAAGGTCAGCGAGGCTCCTTGCAGATCGGTGAGTTGGATGGTGATCTCGGCCAGCTGACCTAGGGCGTAGCTCACCCGCTCCGTTCTCAGGTTGAGGCGATAATACTGTCGCACCAGCGGGTTGACTACCGCTTGCAGGTCGTCTACATCGCTGCGCAGTTGGGTAATCTGGTCGCCCAGGGTGGCGATCTGGCCGGTGAGGGTGGTTTCCAGGCTGTCAACGCGCTCATTGAGGCTGGCTTCCACCGTTTCTAGGGCCGCTACCAGCTGGTTCCAATCCTGAGATTTGATCAGTTCTCCGGCTACTTTGTTGCCAATTGCATCTGCTAAAAGCCCCATGGTAGTTACCTCTTACTGCTTGCTTGTGTGACTGTCTGTGGTTGGATGGTCTGTCGATGGGTCAGAATTGGGCTGTCGGTAAGGTGATTGCTTGGCATCTTCTTGATCAATGGTGGCTAATCAATGGTGGGCAGTGCCCACCCGACAAAGACCGGCGATGGTCAAGCGGTAGATCCTTCGCCCTTGAGCAGGTCATCGCCCAGGGCTAGCTGTACCTGCACCCCGGCGGGGCGGACTTGCTGCATGCCTGTCCACACCCGGTCAATGATGATCGGGTCGATGGCTTCCTCGGGTTGTAGAGGATGTAGGCGCACCAGGACTGAGGCCGCCTGGTGGGGCTGCCAGCTCAGCCCCACCCGCGCGGCGGGCAGAAAGGCGAACAGGGTGGCGTCAAAGTGGCTGGGGGGTGGGGGTTCCAGATCCCAGCGGCCCGACTCTGGGTCGAGGCTGCTGGGGTCATTCCCGACTCGGCGGCCCTCGCTGGTCCAGAGCGGGCGGCTTTCAGTATCGACGGGAGATTCACCCTCGACCCGCAGGTAGCGCCAGGTGGATTGGCCCACGGACAGGCGCGGCACGGCGACAATGCCGCCGTCGCGAATTTCGGTGGGTCGGGGTTTGTAGCGCAGGCGCAGCTGGGGGGTGGGGTCTGGGGCATCGGCTGTGGGACTGAAGGTGGTGCCATCCCACTGGCCCAGGTCGGCGATCGCGCCATCGATCCAGGCAACACTATGCATCGCCGACTCCGCCACCGTGCGCAGTTCTAGATCAAAGGTAAGGGGAGTAAAGCGTTCCCACTGGCCGCTGGTGGGGCTGTAGCGCCACGCGTCGCGGGGGATGGGTTCCCGATCGCCTCCATAGACTTGGTCGGCTCGGCCCAGGGATTGCCAGCGATCGCCCTGGTGTTGCCAGAGGCGGTAGCCGTCGTAGCGCAACAGGCCGCGATCGCACCCCACCCACAGCAGCCCGCGCGGGTCAATGGCCAGGGCATTCACCCGACCCTGGCTGATGTCGGGGAAGGCGTGGAGCACGGTTTCGCTGGTCAGCCCCCGCACCGGCTGGGCCAGGTAGCGGGCCAGGCCCTGATCGGTGCCTAGCCAGAGCGATCCATCGTGACTGCGGGTGATGGTGCGGACGGTGGGCAGAAAGTCCTCATCGCCATCGGCTGGCCCGGTGGATGGATCGAACCGATCCCATTCTGACTGCTGCTCGGTACGCACCTGGCCCCGATAGCGGTACCAGGTGTCTAGGGGCGGCTGGTGCATCAGCAGCCCCCAGCCGGTGCCAAAGAACCGCGCCCCATCTCCCCCATCGCCATAAATGGCGTAGACCTCAACCCCCTGGAGTTGCGTAGGGGCCAGGGTACCGTCGCCATTGAGGGTGAAGGCCCCGGTGGCAGTGCCCAGCCAGAGCTGGCCCGCCATCGCCGCCAGGGCAAAGACCGCTGCGCTGGGCAGGGTGGTCAGGGTTTGCTCTTCGCCCTCGGGGGGAAATAGGGGCAGCCGCACCAGGCCATCGTCAGTGCCGATCAGCAGATCCTGCCCGTGGGCGTGGAGGCAGTGGATGGTGCCCAATGCGGTGGGCTCCTCGCTCCAGATGGTGCCGTCGTAGCGCCAGAGTTGGCCGCCGCCCTCGCCGTTGACCGCTACCCAGAGGGCAGCATCTTCGGTTTGAGCGATCGCCACCACCGTGCCCGCTGGCCCATCCTCTACCGCATTCCAGGGGCCAGCGGCGCTGGGGTCGGTGGCTGAAGTGGTCTGCTGCATGCCCTCGGCGGTGCCCAGCCAGCTGGTGAAGGCGGGCTGAATTCGCAGGGTTTCCCCTGCCGCCAAGCTGCCCAGGTAGGCAATGCCCAGGGGCTGCCCTGGCCCGCTGTAGCGCTCGATCAGCGGCGATATGGTGGCGTCAATGCGGTCTGCCTGGGGAGCCACGCCCTGGATGTAGAGGGTGGGGCAGACGGGGCGCAGGCCGCTATGGGTATGGCTCCAGCGCATCAGGGGGCCGACCATGTCCGTCGGGGCACCCCTGGGGGTGGCAGCGGCCAGGGTGGTGGCGATAGGCACGCCCTCCTCTAGCCAGAAGGGGCGATCGCGCAGGGCCGGGGCGGCGGTCAGATCCATCGGCAGTTGCAGCTCTACCATGCGGCGCAGGGCCTGGTTGGTGCCCAGGCCGTCACGATACAAGGCCACGGTGCGGCGCACCCGCAGGCGAAAGGCTTCCACGGTTTCGGGGTTGGGTTCCTGCCAGGGAGAGAGGCCCAGCAGGGCGCTCAGATAGGCCAAGTCGTCGATATACGGAAAGCCCAGCAGAGACGGATCGCCGGGGGGAGGTGGCGGTTCACCCAAAAGCTGGCGGCGACGCTGGAAGAACCCATCGTAGAGGGCCAGATCGGCGTACTCAAACCAGTGGGCCTGGAGCACGGCGGCGGCCTCTAGATCTACCTGCTCCAGCGATCGCCCCACGGCCCGCAAAAACTGCACCATCAGCCCGTCGTCCCCCGGCTGAGGGCGATAGAGGGAGGGTATGCGATCGCGAATTTGCTCGTATTTAGCCATCGGTCGCCTCCAGGGCCATGGGCTCAACGCGATCTAAACTCAGCCGCTCGAAGGGGGTGAGGGGGTAGGCCGGGTCGCTGGCCGCCGTCAGCACCTGGCTGAGCTGGCTGACCTGGGTGATCACAAACTGCACCTGGTAGGGGGTGAGGTCGGGCACCGGGGGCGCGGTGTCGGGCAGGGAACTGGCCGGGTGGTTGGGCAGAGGCACCACCGCCAGCAGCCGACCGTAGGCGAGCTGGCGCTGCTCGGGGGGCAGGGTTTCGCTAGCGTTGCGGTCGTTGAGGGCGGCGATCGCCGGGCGCACCGCCGCCTCGATCGCCGGTAAATCCGCCGGGGCCGCGTCATCGGGCTGGCCAACCCGCACCGTCAGCCGGCTGGGCAGATTGGGGTCGGCCATATCCAAACTGCCCAGCCGCACCGGGAAGCCCTGGGTGGTGAGCTGGCCGCTGGCGGGGTCGGGCACGACGGTGGCTTGGGTATCGGCCCGCACCACCTTGAGAATGCGCACATCTTCTACCCCGCTGATGGCCAGGGCCAGGCCAATCAGCCGGTTGAGGCTGCCCGCTTCGGTGCTGGGCAGTTTGGCAAAGTACTCGGTGAGCTGTTCTTGCAGCTGGTGCTGAATGCCCCGCAGATCCTGCTCCAGCAGGCCGCTGGCGGTGGTCAGCCGCAGGCTCACATCCAGCGGCACGGGCGGGCTCACCGCGGCAATGTCAAAGGGGATGCCCGCCGGGCGCGCCGCCTCCAAGGCGCTGTAGAGCCGCTGGTACTGGTCGGCGGGCAGGGTGTCCACCAGGGGGGTGATTTTTAGGCGGCGAATGCCATTCTCGTCGGTGAGTTCTTCGATCTCGGCGGTGAGGCCCTGGCTGGCCACGGCCTGCTGCATCGCCCCCAGGGTGGCCCGCTGGCTGCCGTAGAGAAAGGTTTTGGTGCGCGATCGCAGCTCGACATCGGTTTCGCTGCGGGTGGCGATCGCCGTGGGGGCGGGGTTAGTCACGCTGGCCATCCCGGCCAGGGGCACCACCAGGGTGGTCAGGGTATTGGCGGGCAGGGGGTCGTTTTGCTCTAGGTCGCGGATGGGCACCCGCACGGTGGTCTGGTCGGGGGCCATCTGCACCGTCTCTGTGGTTTCGTACTCCACGCTGCCGGCGGCGGTGATCACCCGCGTTCCCGCCGGAATATTGATCGCCCCCCGGCTGCTGGCGGCGCGGGTAAACTCCAGCAGGCCGGTGGCAAAGCCGCCCCGCACCCGCTCGATACCCAGCAGGGCCACCACATGGTCGAGGGCGCGATCGCTGGCCGTATCCACAAAGCCCGAGTCGTAGACCTGCTCCAGCTGGGCGTAGAGGCGGGCAATTTCCAGCGCCACCGACTCGCTCAGGGTGCGCACCACGCTGCCAGTGTAGATATCCGTCAGCACCGGCAGCGCCGCTTGGGGATAGTAGTTGACCGCCAGCAGGCTGCCGGGGTCGGGCAGTTGCGCCCCCTCCAGCCAGACCAGGGTGCGGCTCTCCTCCAGGGCATAGTCACTGCCCTGGCGAAACAGCATCGACTGCCCATCCCGCTGGCCGTAGACCGACTGAATTTCGGCCACCGGGGGCTGTTGCAGGGTGTGGCGGTAGGGGGGCGCGGTGGCCCCCGGCGGCGGAAACGGGTGGCTTTCTGAAGACACGCCGAGGGTAATGCTGGTGAGCAAATTGTCCAGCACTTCGGGAAACGGGCGACGGCGAAAACTCATGGGGCCACCTCCAAAACAAAGGAAATTGGCGTCGCGGGCGCGGCCACGGGCTTAGCTAGAAGGAATACATTGATGCGATGGCCCCTAAGGGCCGGTCCTTGACCATCGCGGCTACCGGGCGCAGGGGTCACCTCCAGACGCTCCACCTTTTCCAGGCGCGGCTCCTGGGCCAGGCTTTCGAGAATGTAGAGCCGAATCAAATCCAGGTTGGTCTCCACATTCAGCCGCCCGATCAGCTCGTGCAGCCGCGAGCCATATTCGGGATGGCCCAGGGCCGTCAGCTCGCCGCGCGGGGTGAGCAGGCGTACCACCACCGCCTGGGCCAGGTTGTCTTGTCCCTCAACGGTGGCAAAGTCGGTCACCCGCCCCTGGGGAATGCGGCGCACCAGCTCCTGGCTGCCGTACACCGGGCGCAGCGCCGCCTGCCGCAGTTGCAGCCGCAGGTCGGTTCTCAGGTGGGCATCGATGGCCATGGTTAACCTCCAATAAATACAGTGCCGACCGCCACCACGGTGCCCACGGGGGCATCCGCCGGGTCATTGCAGGTGAGGGCGGTGTCGCCGTGGCGAGCGGCGGGCTTACCGTTGATAAACACTGTGCCGCTGCCGGTCTGAATCGTCGCTTGGTTTTTCGGCGGGGCTTGAAACGACCCTCCCTGGGGAATGTGGGCCGGCAGATTGTTGGCGGTGCTGCCCTGGACGGCGGCGGGCATGCCGCCGATGTTGACATCGCCACTCAGGCTGCCGTCGATCTGCCCAGTAAAGGGGTGGGGCAACGGCGTCGGTACCGGGCCACCGGGGGTCGGCACCATGATGATGTGGGCGTCGGTGGCGAGGATTTGGTCTCCTTGTTTGGCGGCGGGTTGGGGCATGGGGATGTGGGGGAGGTGGGGGAGTGGGATGGGTGGGGGAGTGGGAGGGGTGGGTCAGGACGTAGCGTGGAGAGACTTCCTGCGTTGGTCGCATACCCCTGCATTCAATGGCGCGATCTATGAGGCAGAAACAGTCAATTAATGTTCACAGTGGCCCCCTTGATTACGGTGTCGCCCTGAGCTTCCAGGGTGAGTTTCGATTGGGCGGTGATCGAAACTTCGTTGCCCTCCAGCGTGAGATCGCCCTGGCTGGTGATGGTGATGGCTCCGTCACGATCGATCGCGATCGCCGCTTTGCCCCCATCTACATCAATAGAGACTACGGGGTCGTCGTCCAGCAGGGTAATCTTCAGGGCGGTGCCCAGGGAGAGCTGAATTTCCTTGGGGTCTTCCCCTTTAAAGACCACGCGCAGGGCGTCGTCTTCGGCGGCATCGGGGGGCAAATGCCACACCGCCTGCTGGGGTTCGCTCATCGGGGGGCGGGCCGCGTCGCTGTAGAGGCTGCCGGTGATCACCGGGGCATTGAGATCGCCGCCGACAAACTGCACCAGCACCAGATCCCCCACAGAGGGAATGCTGACTTGGCCGATGCGGGGGGTGGCGACGGGCACCTGGCGCAGCACCAGACCGCTGTTGCGCAGCACCACGGTGCAGGCGTAGTTGTCGGTATCGCCTGCGTCGGCGTGGGGGTGGTTTTCTTGCACCACGGCCAGTTCCGCCGTTTGCTGACGGCTGAGCTCCTCCTGCACAAT
Source organism: Phormidium sp. VAR_61_metabat_6 (assembly GCA_031425055.1). Classification (GTDB taxonomy): domain Bacteria; phylum Cyanobacteriota; class Cyanobacteriia; order Phormidesmidales; family Phormidesmidaceae; genus Nodosilinea. Next base: position 22,553 of record JANPIO010000052.1, on the reverse strand, counting down.
GCGCTGGATGGTTTCGTAGAGGGTGAGGGTGGTCATGGCAGCCCTCCCGGCAGGCCCGCCAGGGCACCGAGGGGCACCGAGGCGGTTTTCACAAAGCTCAACCGGGTGACAAACCCCCGCAATTTAGATAACCGATGGCACACCCGCTCCACCTGGTAGGTGCCGTTTAGAAAATCGTCCAAGGCATCGGCGATCGCCACTCGACTGCCCACCGTTACCTTGGGCGCGCCGGGTACCCACAGTTCCCCGCTGATCTGTAAGGAGGCTGCGGCAGAGGCGTGGGCGGTGGCGGCGGCCCGTACCGCCTCCTGGCTGCGCAGGGCACCGTCGCTCAGCCAGCGCTGGGCCTGGCCACTGCCCGCCTGGGCCTGTACCCCGGTGGCATCGGCCACCAGCCAGTTCCAGGCATCTTGTCCCTGACTGCCTGCCGCCCCTTCGCCGCTGACCTGCACACCATGCAGGGCGGGGGCGGCCTCGGCAATCTCTAGCTTGAGCACGTCGATGCCGTAGGTAAAAGTCTGCACCGTGTCACCCTCGCCCACGGGGGCAAAGGTGAGCTGGCCAGCGGGGGTAAAATAGGCCCAGTAGCCGCTGCGGCGGGCCAGGGCGGCGATCTGGGCATGGGCGGGGGTGGCGCTGGCGATCGCAAAAAAAGGCAGATCTACCCCGTCTTCTACTACGTCGGTTTCTACCCCCGCCTGCCCGGCCAGATCCTTGACGATGTCGCCTGCTGTTTGAGATTCGTAGCTTTGGTTGAGCCGCTGCCGCGCCAGGCCGCCGCCGCCGTCGCTGGCCTGGAGGTGAGTAAGCCCTTGCAGGGTACGCACCAGGCGGCTAACGGTGCCCGTAAACACCGCCTCTGGCTCGGCGTCGGCGTAGCCTAGGGAAAGGGTAATGCTATCCGCCAGGGCGATGTCTGGCGCTCCGGCAGCGGCAAAGGTGATGCTGGCGGTATTCACAAAGGGCAGCGGCCCGGTCTGCACGGCAATCTCCAGGGTGTGGCTGAGCCAAAAATCTTCGCCCCCCAGCCCCAGCAGATCTCCCGCCGCTGCCGCCAGGCCGCCCCCCAGACCACCCAGGCCAGAGGATGCGCCGCTGCTGTGGGCGATCGCAAAGGCCGGTCGCCGGGTGGCAGCGGGGGCGGTAGTGCTGAGGAAGGGGACGTTGACCATGGGGTAGGGGAGTGGGGAGATGGGGAGGTGGGGGAGGCGGCCATCCCCTCCTGGGAGGGGTAGGGGCGGGTTACGGCTACGGGGGGATGTTTTCGCCTAGGGGTTGGGTGGCGGGGCGGGCGGGAACGTATTCGCCGAAGTGGCGCAGGTCTGTGGCCGGAGGGTGGGCGCGTACCACAGCTCCAGTGGTCAGGTCGTCCTCACGGCGGACGGTGAGGTTGGTGTCGGTGCGGCGCACTAAAAAGGTGCGGATAGCGGTGGGCTGGTTCAGCAGCAGGTGGGCCGGGTCGAGGATCAGCCACTGCTGGTTGACTTCGCGGATCAACACCACGGCCACCTCAGAGAGGGGATGACCAGCATCGGCAAAGGCCGTGCGCAGGGCAGGAGAGAGGGTGCGGCGGCTGAGGTCGGTTTGCAGGCTGCTGTTGAGGCTGAAAAGTACATCGGAGAGCTGCGCCCGCACGTTGCGCTGGAGCCGCAGTACCGTGCGGGTTCCGGCGGCGGCGAGGCCGGCCCGCTCTTGGCCAGGGCCAGTGGCTTGAATGGTGACCGCAATCTGCCAGGCATAGTCGTCTACGGCGTGGCCAAACAGTTGGATATCAGCATCGAAGGACGAGTTAGCCCGCAGCCAGGCCAGGCGCTGGGCCTGGGTCGTCCCGATGGTGGGCGGATTGCTGGTGGGATAGGTAAAGGCAAAGGTGTAGGTAAAGGTGCGGCTGCGGATCTCTTGGGTAACGCCCGCCACCCGGCCCCGCAGGGCGGCATCCCAATCGAGAGCAACGCCGGGGTAGGTATTGGTAAACTGCTGCACCAGGGTGGCGCGGCTGGGCTGCTGGTCAGCGGCACCGGGCCAGCCAGCCAGCCAAAATTCCACGGGAAATTCCTCGACCTCGGTGATGTTGGCTTGGGTACCGGTCCACCGGGAGGAGTAGGCTTGCAGGTGGCGTGGCGCACGCACCACTGGGTGCTGCAAATCGGTACCGCCAAAGGCGGTGCTGAGCAGGGTGAGCATGGCCTGGCTCTGGCCCAGGGCACAGCCCCGAATCCGCAGGGTGGTGCGCACATCGACTCGGGCATCGGCAAGGGAAGCAAAATCCCCAGCGGCGATCGCCTGCTGCAAGAGCTGCCGCGTAGTGTTTTCGCCCCCAGCCGCCACGGGAATGCTCATGCCCCCCTCTTCGTTGGCGTGGACGACGATGTTGATTTCGCCCCAGGGGCTGGTCGGTGCCTGGTTGGCCAGATAATCGCGGACTTCGACCAGGGTGCGCAGGTTGGTAATCAGCGCACCCGCCGGATTCACGGTGAAGAAGCCCCGAGCCGAGTTGTAGAACTGGTTGGCGGCATCCTCTGGCTCTGCGCCCATGATGAAGGTAATGGCAGGGCGGGGGCCAGTGGGGGCTTCGGCCAGGGCCTTTTGCTGGGTGACAAATTCCCGCAGGCGTTCTAGATAAGCCCTGACCGTGCTGCTGGTCGCTGGGTTGTCGAGAAAGGCGGTGACATCGGTGGGGGTGAGGCGTTCGAGCTGGCGACGGTAGTAGGGCTGCGCTAGATGGCCGGGTTGCAGGGCGCGATCGCGGAACTGCCTTTCCAGCTCGCGCTCTGCGGCGGTCATGATCTTCAGGTACTGCCCGGCCTTGGTGGTGATATCGCCCTGGATGGCGTTGTGGCCCCGCTGCCAGCGCAGCTCAAGCCCCTGAATGGTGTAGAGGGGCTGATCCACCGGGTCGCCCTCGCGGATTTCGTAGAACACGCTGTAGGTGACCTCGTTGCCGTCGGCGCTGAGGCTTTCTTCCGCCACCCACAGGAGTTTGCCGTGGTCAATGTAAAACCCCACATGGGGGCGCAGGGCGACCACCCCGGCATCGGGAGCGCTCCTGACTCCCACCGCGCCGACGATCACGCCGGTTTGGATGTTGATCAGGTTTACGGCGGGCAGAGTCAGGTCGCGCTCGGCCTCAGGTAGAGCGGTGCAGGCGGCGGAGCCTTCCCGGTAGGGGCGGCTGTCATCGCCTAGGCGCACTCGTTGCACATAGAGTTCCGGGTGAGACGGCAGCGGGACGGTGTCGCCCCACTGGTGGTCTTGGCAAATGTTAAAGGCGGGTGGACAAGAGAATTTTTGCCGCCAGTCGCCCCGCCAGTGACCGCGAAACGGGTCAAAGGCATCGCTGCGGCCCTGGGCCTTGGTTTCGGCTAGACTGTTGGGCTGCCCGTGGGAGCGCAGGTGGGTTTTGATTTCCTCCAGGTCAAAGGGGCGGGGGGTTACGGTTCCCCCCACGGCGGGAATGTCAGCCGGAGGGATGGCGGTGAGGGCGTCGGCGATGAGCCGGGCATCGGTAAACAGGCGAGCGTAGCGATCCCATCGGGGTTGCTGGGCGGGGTCGGTGGGGCGGGTGGGCTGGGCGGCGACCGCCAGTTCCGCCTGGAGCTGATCTAGCCCTGCCTCCACATCGGGCTGGGGCTGAGCCTCTACCCGCAGACCAATGGATTGGCGGACTTCGTCGTCCACCACCACATCTAAAAACACGTCGGGGGCGGTGCCGCCGGAGGCGCGGGTGCCGTAGAGGGCCAGCAGTAGCTGGCTGTCGCCGGTAAAGGTGCGGCGATCGCCGCCCTCGGGGCCGTTAAAGCGCACCTGGCCGCCGCTGCTGGGGGTTTGCGATCGCAGCACCAGCAGCACATTGCGATCGCCCGTATCCGGGTGCCAGTCGACGCTCAGCCACAGGTGCGACAGCCGGTTCAGGGGCACCGGCTCGCTATGGTTGACCAGAACGGTGATGTTCCAGCGATCGCGGCAGATGGTACCGCGCACAATTTCCTTACCGATGGTGGTACAGGTCATGACAATTGCACCTCTACGGTGAGGGAGAGTTCAAAGCCGAATTCTGTCGGTGGGGCCACCCGATGAAGCGCCGCCAGGTAAAGCTTTTGCAGCATTACCTCGCGGCTGTCGGTGGGCAGCGGCGGGTCGCTGTGAAGGTAGAAGTGGGGCTGGTAGAGAATTTTAAACTCAATGCTGCCCGTGGCCGGGGCACTGGCCGGGGCCTGGTAGATAAAGCGCACCTCTCCCTGGGCGTCGGTGGCCCGCTCGGCCTGGTGCAGCAGGGTGTCGAGGCGTCGACCCTGGCGGGGGGGCAACCCTGGCGTGATCGGGGTGAGGCTGCCGCCGCCAGCGATCGTAAACAGCAGGTTGTAGCCCGCCAGGGGGCGATCGGTGGCATCCTGCACATCGACGACGAAATTGGTGCTGGCCCCCGCCGCCAGGGCCAGGGGCGAAGCGACGTCGGCCCCTGGGCTGCCCCCGGTCAGCCGTCGCAGCCGCAGCTGGGGCATGAGCTGGTTGTTAAGTTCGTAGATCTGCTGTAAGGCGGTCACCAGGTCGGGTTGGCTGCTGCGGGCCTGGGCCAAAATCTGGCGAAACAGGTGGGTATTGGCGGTGTCGGCCCAGTGGTCATCGTCGTCGGGAAACTGGCGAAAGGGCAGCCGCAGCAGATCAACCAGGCGCTGGCTTTGGGCCGCCGTCAGGTGGCTGTTGTAGGCCCACCAGTAGCTGGGCGCATCGGCAAACCCCAGGCCGGGATTGGCCACGAGGTGGTGAATCTGCCAGAGAGTATTGGCGAAATAGCCCTCGGCTTCGAGCCCCCGGTTGCGCTGATCGTAGAGGGGAATGGCAATGGTGCTGCCCCGGCGACGTAGGGTTGACACATTCGAGATCGGAAACCCGCGCAGGCGATCGCGGCCCGAAAACTCGCTGCCCCAAAACAGCTGAATATATTCGCCGTAGCCTTCGACCAGGGCGATCGCCTGGTCAAACAGCAGGTTGGCAAAATGCTCACCTCCCCCGTAGCGGGCTTTGACCTCCTCGACGTGGCGGCGCAGCGGCGTGTAGTCAAACACCCAGTGGCCCATTTCGTGGGCAATGGTCGAATCATCCCAGGCGTCGTGGCCGCGCCCGCCATCATCGGCCCCCATCGACAGCACATTGGTAAACCAGCGATGAAAGCTGCCCTGCACCGCCAGCACATCTACGCCGAGAAAGTCGGGCTGTTGATCGCTGCCCCAGCGCTGCTCGGGGCTGTCGGCGCGGGTGGTGTGCACCAGCCAGCGCTGCACCTCCTGCATCACCCGCACGGCGTTGATCGCCATCGCCTTGAGCGGGGTCTCGTCGGTAAAGCGGCTGGTTTGGCGGTAGGTGTCGCCAGTATATTCATCCTGGGTGGGGCTTTTCCAGCGATCGGCATTGCCAAAGCGGCTGGTGTCGCGGCCAGCGGCGACCCGCAGCTTAACCCCGGGCTGCTGGCGCTGGTCAGAGCGGCTGTGCGATCGCAGATACAGATCGGGGGAGCCCTCAAACAACCCCAGGCCCAGGTCAAACAGGTTGCCGCTCAGGGGGGTGCTGCGGCGCAGGAGCCGCACTCGGTTTTGGCCCGTGTCGGCCATGACGAGCAGGCCGTTGCCATCGGCCACCGCCCGGCTGGGGGCCGCCAGCAGCAGGTGCTGGGCCAGCTCGGGGTAATAGATGTTGGGGTCAACCGTCACGCTGAGGTTATTGCTGGCGCTGACGGTCTGATTATTTTCTACAAATACCCAGTCGTCTGGGGCCAGCACAATGGGTGGGCTTGCCGCACCGGTGCTATCGACCACCGTCAGGGTGCCGCCTGTGGTTACCCGCCAGGCAGCCAGGCCTAAAAACTCTTCGGCGGGGCGAGCCGCCAGACCGCCGCCAAACTGGGCTGTGCCGTTGGCAGCAGCGGTGTGCAGGCGGTAAAACCCCTGGGGTAAAAAGCGCTGTAAATCCCAGTGGGCATCGAGGTGGGCGGTGGTGGTGGTGCCCGCCTCTTGCAGGATGAGGGCGACAATGCGGTTGCCGGTGCGATCGCTCACCAGCAGCCGATCGTCAGGGGTCATCGACAGCCCCGAGGGCGTCGGCAGCTTTAGCGCCGAGTCGGTGAGGGCAATGGGGCGATCGAAGCTGTCATCAGCTCTAAACCGCACAATGCGGTGGTTGCCCCCATCCAGCACGTAGAGTCTCCCCTGGCTATCGAAAGCCACATCCCGCGGATCGCTCAGGGCATTGCCGCCGGTCTCCAGAGGCGTGGGGTTGCCGTCGGCCCCCACCCGCAGTACCTGATTACTGCCTGCATCGGCCACGTAGAGCGCTGGCCCCGTCCCTCGCTGCCCGTAGGCGATGCCCCTGGGGTTGTTGAACCCTGGGGTGGTCGAGGCCGCCGCCGCCCCGGTCGGATCAAACTGGCTGATCTGGTTGGCCCCCGATTCCGCTACAAACACCTCACCCGTGGGGCTGGTGGCAATACCCACGGGGGCATTCAGCCCGCTGAGCACTCTCACAAATTGCCAGGTGCCTGCAGTCAGCCGGTAGCCCACCACCCGCTGGTTGCCTGTGTCGCTGACCCAAATTTGACCCTGGGCATCGAGATGCACGTAGCTGGGCTGGTGCAGGTGGGGCAGCTCGGTGCGCGGTAGCCAGGTCTGTCCGTGACGCGGCGGCGTTGCGGCGGGCAGCGGCGGGCCATTGGCGGCGAAGGGGGTGGCCCGCACCACTCGCTGGTTGCCGCCATCGGCGAGATAGATTTCGCCGCGATCGTCAATTGCTATGCCCACGGGTGCGATCGGCTGGGCTGGGGCCTCGGGATAGGGGACAGCCCAGGTAGCGAGAAAAGTGCCATTGGTGAGGCTGAGGCGCTGCACCCGGCGGTTGTTGCCATCGACCACGGCGACGGTGCCATGCTTGGCATCGACGGCCAGGGCAACGGGGCCGTCAAATTCGGTGTTGGCGCTGCCAGCGGTGCCCCCCACCTGCCAGATCGGGGTGGCACTCCAGCCGCCGCTATCCGCCAGTTGCCAGGCCGAGACCTGGTGCTGGTCGCGGCTACAGACCACCAGCCGACCGCTGCGATCGCAGGCCACCGCCGCCGGCACCACCCCTGCCCCCGGCGCAAAACTCAGCCGATGGTTCAGGCTAGAGACCGTGGAGGCTGTCAGATTAAAAATATGCACCGCAGGATTGAGGATCACCGGGGCAGCTTGCCCCCAATCCGCCACCGCCAGGTACTGATCGGTATCCCCAGGAATCTGGAACCTGGCCAACCCCAGGGGACGGCCAAAGGAGCGACTGGCCAACAGCGGATCAGCCGAATCCGTCCAGCTATCCCAGCGGAAAATGAAGCGGTAGCGTCCGGCCTCGGCGGGCACCTGGCCACTGGCGGTTAACCGCACCGACCCATGGTTGGGGCGAAACACCAGAATCGCCCGGTCATCGGTCACCAGCAGGCGGCGATCGCCATCCACCGCCAGCCCGCGCGGCTGGGAAAACTGCCGACTGCTGCCGCTCTCGCGCCAGGTGGCGATGGTCTCGCAAAGGGTACCGTCGGGGTAAAACCGGTGAATCACCGGCGGAGTAGGGGCGCTATCCACCATAAAGACAAAGCCGTGGGCATCTACCGCCAGCAGCCCCACCTGCTCAAAGCTGCCGCCCCCCAGGCTACCCAGGGGGGAGCCGGGGGGGTCGATCCAGGCGCGGGGCTGGGCGGCCTCGGCCTCGGCCAAATCCATCGCGTAGGGCACGGTAGGGACGATGTCGAAGTAGGGATAGCGGTCTTCGTTGCGATCGTCACCCTCAGTTTTGCCTAGGGGAATGATGCGGTTTTCGCGGGGGTGATAGCCAACCCCTGTGAGGGTGTCGTCAAAGCAAATGTCTTCGTCGATCAGCACTATCTCGACGGCGTTCTCCGGCAGGGCGATGGGGTTGCTGCGCCCCTCCCGAAAGTCGCTGTAGGAGAGGTGGAGCTGGGTGGCGAGGCCAATATAGACGGTGAAGGGCTGGCTGCGATCGCTAAAGCTGGGCAGGTTGGCGATGCGATCGCGGTTTTCGTGGCGACTCTCCCATTCCCCCGGCAGGGTAAAGCTGGGGCGGGCCGGATCGAGCGCTCCGCTGGAAACCTCCCGCAGCCCCTCCGGCAGCGTCAGAGTGAAGTAAGGGTCGAGGCTGGTTTCACTGCTTTCCTCAAACCGCAGCACCACCTCGGCAATGCCGTCTCTACCGGTCACGGGCTCCCCTTGAGAGAGGGTGGTATCAAACCAAAACGGCACCCGGTGCTGCACCTTAACCCGCACATCGGGCACCGGAATGGGGCTGCTGGTCACCGGGTCGAGGGTGACGACTTTGACAAAAATAGTGCGATCGATAGTTGCCATTACAAACTTATCCCCCCGCTAGCGCTGGCTCCACTGCCGCTGAGGGCATTGCGCGCCGCCCGCAGCATGTCGTCAAAGGCGTCTTCGGTGCGGCCCAGGCTGAGTTCAAACTCCACCTGCAATTCGTCGAGCTTGTCGATCAGCGGCGTGAGCACTACGGTCAGGTCAATGTCATCTAGGGCGGTTTGGATGGCCGCCCAGGCCGCCAGCAGGGGGAGCTCTAGCACCACGCGCGGATTGACGGAGTTGATCAGCCCCTTCACCTGATCCAGCAGGATATTCAGTCCCGCCAGCAGCCGCGAGGGCAGGGTATCTTCCACCACCTCCACCAGCCGTTGATAGATGGCATCCAGCCCCGCTGCCATGCCCATGGGGTCGAGGCCATCGACCACGGCGCGTACCTGGGCCAGAGCCTGGTCAATATCCGCCGCCAAAAAGTCGATCCGCAGCCCGGTGACAATGCCCTGGAGTCGTTCGATGGTAGTGCGCACCTGGGCCAGACTGTCTTCGATCGCCAGCCCCTCCAGCAGCCCCACCACTGCGTCGTAGGTGGCATCCAATTCCGCCCCGATATCCTCCGGGCGAATCGGCAGCAGGCGCGCCTTTAGGGCTTCAAACCGCTCATCCAGGGCGGTGAGAAATCGGGTGGGGTCGGCCAGCCGCATCACCCGTTTGAAAGTTTCCACATCCAGCAACTCCCGCGCGTAGGGGGGCAGCAGACCCAGGAGTTTGTCGCGCAACTCGATATACAAAACGCCCAGACTCCGCAGATCCAGGTTTTGCTTCAGCGCCTCTAGCCCGCTCACCAGGCGACTGTAGAGAGCGACCAAATCCCCCAGTTCCACCTCCGGGTCGAGGTTGCCCACCAGGGCCAGCTTGGCCTCGGCCCCGGGGGTCTGCACCGCCAGCCGTAGGTCAAAGTGCTGGGCCTTGAGCTGGTTAAAGCGGGCAGGTAGGTTTAAGCTGCGCAGGGCTGCCAGCACCGCGTCGATCGCCCCGTGAATCTGAGCCGTCAGCACCTCGGGCTGAAGCTGGTCGAGCAGGGCCAGGGGTGCCTGGAACATGGCGTGTAGGGCCGTCACCACGCTCTGCTGTACGTCGTCGATCAGGGCCACTAGGGGGGCGGCCAGCTCCACCGCAGGCTGAAACAGCACCGAGGGCTTGACCCGGTCTAGCTCGGTTTCAAGGCGGGCAAATTCCTCCGCCAGGGGAGCCAGCAATTCAGAAGGACGAATCGCCTGAATGCCGTCTTTAACCTGGTTCACCAGGGCGAGCAGGTCGTCGATCCACTGGGCTAAATCTAAGCCGGTCAGGCTGGTTTTGAGGCGATCGAGCAGCTGGGTCAGCGGCGCGATGATCTGGGCGCTGTCGAACCGGTCGAAGCTAGCGGTAACCTTCTGAAACGCGGCGGACAGGGGCTGCAATAGCTGGGCAGGCTGTAGCGAGGCCAGGGGAGCTTGCAGGTATTGCGCGTGGAGATCATCCAGGGGCTTCAGCAGGGCGGTGAGATCGAGGGCGGCGATCGCATCTTCCACCACCTCAAAAGCGGAAAATAGTGCGCTCAATAGCTGGGCCGGATTGAGGGAGTTGAGCAGGGCCAGCGCCTCTTCATAGCCCGCTTGCAGGGCGTCAATGGCAGACTGGGGCAGCCGCTTGATTTCCTCAAACCCCTCCCGCAGGGGCGGGGTGATCGTGCCGCTCAGGTCGATAGTGATCACCAGATCTAAGGCCGCCTTCAGGGCCTCCCGCAGCAGATCGTTGAGGGAGGCGGGGTCGATCTGGCGCAGGCTGTCGGCGGCGGACTCCATCTCCGCCACCACCGGGTCAATCACCGCAGCAAAGTCGATGGGGGCGAGCTGGTCGAGAATGTCCACTACCTTGGCCCGCAGGTCCTCCAGCAGGGCGGGAATGTTGAGCCCGCTGAGGAAGCTGGTGAAGTCATTGATGCCCGCTACTGCCTGGTCGGCAACCTCGCTCAGGGTCGTTTCTAGGGGGCTGAGCAGGTCGCTGAGCTGCCCCAAAGTGCCATCGAGAAGGCTCTGAAACTCTTGCAGGGTGCCCCGCAGGCTGGGGGTGCTGGGGTTGGTGGAGTCGCCCGCGATCGCCACCTCTGCCCGCTCAAACAGCTGCCGCAGGTCATGCTCAAAGCGGTACTGAAACTGGCCGTTGGGCAAAAACTCGCCCACAGTCTCGGCCAGCGATCGCAGCCGCTGCACCAGTCCCGCAAAGAAGGCCGCAATTTCGCCCAGCAGGTCGCCCACGCCGCGTTCCAGGTCACCCATCACCTGCTCGACCGGGACCAGCGCCCCCTGCAATGTGGTGCCAATGCCGCCCAGATTCACCGTTTCCAGGGTGTCGCGGGTGGTGGCAAAAAAGGCCAGCACCTCGTCGCGCACCACGCTTAGGTCAATGCCCTCAATGGCGGTATCGAGGCGATCGAACAGGGCGTTAAAGGGGTCTTCAATCCGCTGGGCTTCGCGGATGGGAACCGCCAGAGCCTGCTCTAGCTGCTCGCGCAGGAAGTTTTCCAGGGTGTTGGGTTGAAACAGCGGCGTCTCTAGCACCCGATTGATTTCGCCCAGCAGGGGGCGCAGATCTTGCCGCAGAGTTTGCAGGGCGATCGAGGTTTCTACCACCGCCTCGCGAAACTGGGGATAGTCTGCCGGAGCCAGCACCAGGGTTTGACTAAACCTGCCGCTGAGTAGGGTGAGGCCCGCCGCCACAGGGTCTACCACCGCCGTGGGCAACAGCGACGCTAAAAATGCCTCTAGCTGGTCAATCAAGTGCTGCACCGGGCCGACGCCGAGGGTGTTGAGCACCGCATCCAGCGCCCGCTGAAACACCTGCACCACCAGAGCCTGGGGATCGGTCGCCGTGGCCGCTTGATCAATTAACGGCAGCAGGGTGCGGCTCAGCTCTTGCACCGACTGCACCCAGGCGCGAATGGTCTCGGCCTCTGGGCCTTCCAGGCTGCCCAGCACCCCCAAAAGCTGATCTACCAGAGTGTTAAAGATCTCGGTGCGGTTTTCGGGAATGCCTTCGACAATGCCTTCCACCGCCTGCACGATAGCCTGAATTTGGCCCACCAAATCGCCGCTAATGGCCTGATCAGCCGCCCCGATCCGCTGTTCAAAGCCGCCCAGCGCCGCCGTTGGGTCAGCCTCAGCCTGAAGCTCAATCACGCCGCCCAAGAGCTCATTGATCTGGGCAATCAGGGCGGCCACATCCAGGTCAAACAGGCCCGAGACTTGCCCGGTGAGCTGACCGCCCACCGCCCCGACACCCCCGCTCAGCGCACCCGAGGTGCTGGCCGCCGCCTCAAACGCCCCCCCCAGATCGCCCACCCCGGCCCGGGTGCTTTCTAAATTGCGAATATTGACGACCAGCGTTCCTTCAGCCATGGCCTATGCGTCCTCCGGGGTGCCAAAAATTGCCGCCAGGGGAGCCAGCGTGTCCTCCAGTCCAGCGGTGGCTGCTGTCACCCCGTCCAGGGCACCGGAGATCTGGGGGGTGGGGTCTGAAATGTCGGGAATGTTGCCTAACCCCGCGATCGCATCCAGCGCCCCGGTAACGGTATCCAAAAATCCTGCCGCATCGTCTAGCAAGCTGGTATCCAGTCCGCCCAGGGGGTTTGGTGGGGGCGGCGGCGGCGGACTTTCTCGCAGAATCACAGCATAATCCAGCTGGTCGGGGCGCAGGCCGCTCTCCTGGAAATCCAGGGTTTCGATGATCACGTACTGCACCTCGGTAGCGGTGATGATATCGGCCACAAAGGTGACGGGTTCTCCGGCAAAAAACTTCTCCCGCAGGGTTTCGAGAAACTCGCTTTGGGCTTCCTCACCGTAGAGACTGCCGGCGATCGCCACCCGCGTGGGCACTGTATTCAGGTCTTGAAACAGGCTGCCTACCTTCCCCGGCACCGCCAGCTCCACATAGCGCCGCTGCTCCAGGGTGCGAACCGAGGCAATTCGCGGAATTTCCCAATCGCCCAGGACGGGTTTAACTCTCATGACAGATCCACCCCGTGACGTTGGGCCTGGGCCTGCAAGATGGCACTCACCATCTCGGTCAGGGTTTCGGCAACCTCTAGGCCGCTGGGGCCAGGGCCGTCGCCGGACAGATCTGGCAGAGTGGCCTCAAGGTCGGAAACGTCGGCCAGGGCTGGGGTTGAAAAGGTAGTCGAGGCGGTGTTTGAAATGGCAGCAGTCGGTGGAAAGTCTCGCTGTGCCGATGGGGTGAGCGATGGAGCAAGGTCAGGGCTGCCTGGGGAAGAGGCCCCGGCGTAGAGAGCGGCGAGGCTGGCGAGGTTGAGGGAGGGAGGTGGGGGAGAAAGAGGGAGAGTAGATGATGGAGCGGTAAGGCTGGGCGACAGGTTATCCACCTGAGATTGAGTCTTGGCGTTCAGCGCTTCTGGGGCGGGCTGAGGGGGGCGGGGGGCGCTTTCAGGGCCGTTTTTTGCCCATCGGGGGCTTCCTGGGGCTGGGTTCCTGGCTAGAATCTCGCCCGTCAGTCGGCCAATTTCTGCTAAGGCAGTCAGTGGTGAGGCGGCTTGACTCTGGAGGTCTGGCCAGGGATGGGAATCGTCGGGGCTGGGTGAGGGTGGCCGGAGGGAATTGAAACGGGGGGCGGCAGTCTCCCGTTGGGGACGACTGGGGACAGTTGGGTCGGACAGCTGAGGTAGGGTGGAGCTATTACGGCGATCAGGTGGGCGGCGATCGCGCTGGGATGCTGAGGGCAACCGCTCGCCCTCATTGTTCGACCAGAATGGTTTCGCTGAGGTGCGGGCGGCTGACAGGTCTGCTGAGACGGCGACACGCTGATCAGACTGATCAGCGTGTCGCGCTTGAATCCTGACCTTCGACGATTTGGGATTGGATACACTAGGGGTGGCAGCGGTTTCGGTGGCAGAAGTCGGTGCCCAGGCCGATAGCGGATCGCAATCCACCAGGGGGAGAGGTGTCGTCAGGCGGGCCAGCAGGGCATCGGGCCAGGCGGGCTGAGCTACCGAAGCATTGAGGGATGCGGCTACTATCCGAAAGGCCCTGATGGTTGCCATGGAATCTCGATCGTTAGAAAAAGCGGTCATGGGGTTTAGGTTTCGCGCATTCACCCTACGAGGTGGGTGGGTGTTCTTTGAGCATTTGCAGATGCAGCAAGATCTGGCCCAGGGTTAGCTCACTCACCTGCTGGGGAGTCCAGCCAAAGGCCTTGGCCAGCACAAAGGCGGCCCTGGCCAAGGGTGCCTCCATCGCCGTGGACATCTGCTCGGCGGAGGTGGTAATGCCGCTGATCTGGTTGACCTGCTCCAGTAGAAATTGCACCAGGCCCACATGCAGGGCCGCCACCTGAGGCACGGTTAGTGCCGGTTCCACCAGAGCCCGCTGCACCATCAGCGTGGCAGTGAGGGAGTCGTTTTCTTTAGCGGCGCGGGCAATTAGCTGGAGGTCTTGCACCGTTAGCGGCTGCAGGCGTACCGTTTGGTCGTTCCTCAATACCTGGTGACCATTCCCCTGGGGGGTTAGCACCGCCTCCGGTACCTCCACCTCGTAGGTGAGGCTACCGCCCGCCAACAAATCCTCAACAGTCAACATAGAGACTCATCCTCTAGGTATTGCACCGCGTTGCCAGGGTCGATGGGGGTGGGGACGTGGGGAATTCGTGGGTCGCACCATGGGATTCATCGGTTTGTGGATGGGTTCGCCATGGATCCGTGGGTTCGCCAGGGGATTGACCGGTGAGGGGGCTAAGGCTGGGATGGCTTAACCCACGCTACGCCCCACCTTCCCCACCTCCCTCATCACCCCATCACTCCCCTACCCCTCATCCGCCACAGTCAGATTCATCGCCTGGAAGCTAATCTTCTCCAGCACAAAGTCATCCTCCGGAATCCCGTAGGACCAGCCGTCGATCTTGACTCCGTAGAGGGTGAGGGTGTTGTTCACCTCCGCCAGAGCTGGGTTGTCGAGCAGCACGGTGATGTTGAAGGAGGGCTGACTCCAACTGGCGGCGGGGCGGCTGTCGGCCCCTTCGCCCAGCAGCAGCCGCAGCAGCGCCCCGTTGATGTAGGCGCGGTCAATGGTGCCCGAGATGTGGATGTTGCCGTAGCGCAGCTCCGTGGGGTAGCGCTGGCCAATTTCGTGGAAGGGCTTAACGTCGGAACGCACAGCGACGGCGACATTTTGCACCCGGCCCACGGTCAGCAGCTCGTAGGAGTCGATGACGCCTTGGGCCAGTTCGCCCTCGCTGCCTTCCGAGGTGGAGAGGGTAATGGAGCCATCGGCCCCGGTTAAAACACTGGTATTTGCCATGGGCTGTTCCTACTGCAAATTGAGGGTGACCATGATGTAATCGATGCTGAAGGTGGGTAAAATCACCGCGTTGACGATCGCCCGTCCGGCAATTTCATCGTCGCGGGTGGCGGTGACTTCCAGGGTGTAGCCCACCAGGGCTTCGTCACCCACCATAGTGTCGAGGAAGCTGGCGATCGCGCCTTGCAGCGCCTTCCGCACCCGCTGGTTATTCAGCCGGCCAATAAAGGGATCCGCCGCTAGCCGAATTCCCCGCTTGGCGGCATCGACAATGCGACGGGTGGTCACCTGAGTAAACGCGCCGGTATCGGTAGTGAGGCCGCGCACCACCCGCACGCCCCGGCGTTCTTCCAGGGCCAGCACCCGGCCACTGACCAACTGGGTCGTTTCCCCGTAGGAGAAGCGCTGGGTCAGGCGAGTCAGCCCCGGCAGAACCTTGTTGGTGGGGCTAGACTGCACCGCCAAACTGCCCACCAGCCCCGCGACCGCCGCCGCGCTGTAGCGGGCGGGGAGGGGTACCTCTTCCGAGGCAGCGGTGTCGAAACTAAACACCCCTGGGGTCACAAAAATAATCCGATCGTTGTCGGGCACGGCACCCAAGAAGGTGGACAACTGGGTGGCACCCACGTCGCCGCCGACGATGGCGATTAGGTCTTTGCCGTTGTTTTCAGTGCTCTCCAGCAGGGGGCCAAAGACCGCGATCGCCTCCGCCGTTGACAGATCTGGCGCGACCAAGATATTCACATCGTCCTTAATCAGCTCGGCAAAGGCCGCCTCATAGGCCGAACGGTTGGGAGCTGGCGTGGGAGATAGCGCCCGAGCAAACACCGTGCGCGCCCCATTTTGGTAAGCCACCTGCAAAGCGCGCACTAGATTGAGCTGCCCCACCACACTGCCCGCCGCATTGAGAAAGGCATCGTAGCTACCCAAACGAGCCCGAGCGCTGTCATAATCCGACAGAATGAAGGTGCGACCATAGATCGACGTCTCAAACACCGGATTGCCGTCACCGTCAACTTGGGGGTCGCCGTCGTCATCTACGGCCTGGATACGGGCGGTGCCGACAATGCCAATGTTGCCAACGGCGAAGCCCCCAGCCCGAATCAGCCCCTCCGATCGCACCCTGACGTAGGTACCCGGAATAATTGTTTCGAGAATTTCTTCAGCCATAGAAACGGCCCTTTGGTGAATAGTGGTGGATTTAGCCTTTCTCGACTAGGGCGATGCAGCGTTTGGTTAAACTAGATGCCCCGATGCTTTGCTACACAGGGTTTACCCTGTGCTTCCCTAGTAGCCAAAAAATGGGCATCCTCAATCGGTCTTAATTCAACCTGAAAATATCCTTAGCTCCAGCAAGTTGATAGTTATGAATTAGAGGGATTAGACACCTCAAGGTTGAGGGGAATCGTCTGAATGAGACCTTCAGAGTCTTCTGGTATTTTCAGGAATTCGTACACAATTCGATAAGTAACTTTCTGCTCTAGAGCCGTGTTAGCACCTTGACCAGATTGACGAACTTCATTGACTGCGGGGGTACCCAGACGTAAAATTCCCAGCCCTAAAAAATGTCTTCTAGAAAGGCTAGAAAACGCTGTCATTAAGTGAGAAAGGGCTGTATCCAGAGTGGCCTGGGTACCGGTGGTTGAGAGCCGAATTTGAGCATCAGCCTCCATGCGGTAGCCCTTAATGTCTCCTCTAGGGTCAGCATTGGGTGCGATAAAGCAGCCAATGCCCGATGGCTTGATAGAGATTGGAAAGAGCACAGATGCGATCGCAATAGGCTCATCAAAGTCGTCAGGCAAGACTTGCTGCAATATGACCTGTAGGCTGGCCAGGATTTCATCTGCGGCAAAATCCATCGCGAGAATCCTAATAGTAGGGTACTTAACTCAGCGCTAGATATCGAAAAATAAAATAGACGTAGATACAAAGCCACAGGGAATCTAGGAATTAAGCTAATCGGGATCAACTCACTCCGTAGAACTACGTACTGTGAACCAAATCTAGCTTTCTCCCTCCCAAAAAGAGGTTGCCTTGAACTTTTTTTAACAAAGATCCATATATCTAAATGAAGGCACTGATCTGGTAAAGTTGGCGAGCTTCAAAGCCTCTGAAATTAAGCTCTGGCTACCCCAACCTAGATCGCTACTGGACGCTCGGCCCCGCGTGATTGAGATTTGCAAAGGTGAATTGGGTAGCACCCAACGAGTCCTATATTGGGGCGTATCTAAAGGTTTAGGGGAAGGGTCAGTCAGCGACCTGGGAACGGTCAACCTGAGTGCGCAGACCGTCGAGTTGAACCGCCCATGCCCTGGGTGGTGCCATAGAGGATGGCGACGGCGGCGACCAGATAGAGCCGTTCAAGGGCTTGAGCTGAGCGGATGCCAGAGGCTTCTCGCTCAAAGGCCCCGGATTTTGAATCCAGGAAGAGTTCTTCAACTCGAAACCTGAGGGCATATTGCCACAGGGTATTGAGGAAGGGCGGTTCATCGGTGATGACCGCCCAGGGTTCCTTGACGCCACCGACAAGTAAATCATGCAATAGAGACAGGTGGTGGCTGACATGGTACAGACCCTGAGATGACGCAAATTTCAGCGTCTCAGGTCACCTCACCTCTTCCCCTCCCGTCACGAGGTTTCAAGCCTTTCACCCACTTCTGTCAGGCTGTCAGGCCCTCGCCACCAAACCCCTTTACCTCAGTATTCAGCAAATGGCATTTGCCCTTCCAAATCGGGGATAGCTACATCCTTAAATTCGCCACCAAAAACGCCCACTTATCCGACGCCTCTTCGATCACCTTCGCCGTCGGCTTCCCGGCTCCATGCCCCGCCTTCGTTTCAATGCGAATTAGCACGGGCGCTTCCCCTGTGTGGGCTGCTTGCAGCGCCGCCGCAAACTTAAAGCTGTGGGCCGGCACCACGCGATCGTCGTGGTCGGCGGTAGAGATTAGCGTCGCCGGGTAGGCCGTCCCCGGCTCCAGATTGTGCAGCGGCGAGTAGGCATAGAGCGCCCTAAACTCCTCCTCATTCTGGGGCGAACCGTAGTCCGACTCCCAGGCCCAGCCAATGGTGAACTGGTTAAACCGCAGCATATCCATCACCCCCACCGCAGGCAGCGCCGCCGCAAACAGGTCGGGCCGCTGGGTCATGCAGGCTCCTACCAGCAGGCCGCCGTTGCTGCCCCCCGCGATCGCCAGCTTTTCCGCCGACGTATAGCCCTCAGCGATCAACCACTCTGCTGCGGCAATAAAGTCGTCAAACACGTTCTGCTTATTCAGCTTCGTGCCTGCCAAGTGCCACTCTTCGCCATACTCGCCGCCGCCGCGCAGGTTCGGCATGGCATATACCCCGCCCATCTCCATCCACACCAGGTTGCTGACTGAAAACGACGGCGTCAGCGAAATGCTAAAGCCCCCATAGCCGTAGAGCAGCGTCGGGTTCTGCCCGTTCAGCTCAATCCCGGTTTTGTGGGTAATAAACATCGGCACACGGGTGCCGTCTTTGCTGGTGTAAAACACCTGGGTGGTGGTGTAAGCCTCAGGGTCAAAATCGACCTGGGGCTGGCGGTAGAGGGTGCTCTCCCCCGTCACCATGTCGTAGCGATAGATCGTGGGCGGCACCGTAAAGCTGGTAAAGCTGTAGAAGGTTTCGGTATCTTCGCGCTTGCCGTCAAAGCCCCCCGCCGAGCCAATGCCGGGTAGCTCTACCTGCCGCACCAGTTCCCCAGTCAGCGAAAAAATGCGAATCGTAGTGTAGGCATCCTTCAAATAATCGGCCACAAACTGGTTATTCAGCAGGCCCACACCCTCCAGGGTATCGTCGCTTTCGGGAATGATCTCTTGCCAGTGCGATCGCTCCGGCTGAGCAATATCGATCGCAATCAGCCGCCCCTTCGGTGCCTCCAGATCTGTCGTAAACCAGAACAGCGACCCCTCGTTATCGACAAAGCTGTAGCTGGCCTCAAACTCCGCAATCAGCTCCACTACGGGACTTTCTGAGTCGCTCAGGTCTTTGTAAAACACTAGATTGTTGGGGTCAGTCCCCTTCCACACCGAGATGATCAAATAGCGCCCGTCTTCGGTGACGCCGCCGCCAAAACCCCACTCTTTTTGATCGGGGCGTTCATATACCAGCAGATCCTCAGCTTGGGGCGTGCCCAGGCGATGGTAATAAAGCTTCTGGTAGTAGTTGATCGCCTCTAGCTTGCTCGCCTCATCCGGCTCGTCGTAGCGGCTGTAAAAAAAGCCCTGGTGGTCGTGGCTCCACGATGCGCCCGAGAACTTCACCCACTTCAGCAGGTCGTCGGTGTCTTCGCCGGTTTCGATATCGCGCACGCGCCATTCGACCCAATCAGACCCCGCACTCGACAGGCCGTAGGCCATGTAGGCCCCGTTCTCACTCACCTCCATGCCGCTAAGCGACACCGTGCCGTCCTCCGACAGGGTGTTGGGGTCAAGCAGCAGGCGGGGTTCGGCCTCTAGGCTGGGCAGGGTGTAGAGCACGCTCTGGTTTTGCAGACCGTCATTTTTGAAGTAAAAGTAGCGCCCGCCTCGCTTGAAGGGGGTGCTGTAGCGCTCGTAGTTCCAGATCTGGGTGAGGCGATCGTTAATAGTCTGCCGCCCCGACAATCCCTCTAGGTAGGCCGAAGTCACGCGGTTTTGGGCCTCAATCCACTCTTGGCTGGCGGGCGATTGTGGGTCTTCGAGCCAGCGGTAGGGGTCGGGCACCGCCACGCCATGGTAGGTATCGACCTGGTCGTGCTGGGGGCTGGGGGGGTAAGTGAGGGAGTTAGCAATCATAGGAGCTTGAGATAGACCAAGGGCTAGTAGTAACCCTAACAAGAAGCGTAGAGAATCGCGCACGAAATCATGCCTTTGATAATTCAGGAATCTATGCCTAGAGTGGGCTATTTGCTCAGTTTTCTATAGGCACTATTCGAATAACTGCCAAAGTTTTTTAAATTTATGGTCATCAAGCTTTGAAACCTATGCAACTTCCCTATTGACGAATGGCGGAGACTGAGCGGCACTGGGGACATTGCAACGCTACACTAGCCACCGGGCGATTTTAGGGAACCAAACTATGGGCGACAACGGCACCGACGACACAGTGGCCAGAGTGCAGACGCTCCGATCGCAGCTGCAAGCCGCCAGCTACGCCTACTACGTGCTCGATGCCCCCGACCTGCCCGACGAGGTCTACGATCGCCTCTACCGCGAGCTGCAAGACCTCGAAGCCGCCCACCCCGAGCTAGTCACCGCCGACAGCCCCACCCAGCGCGTCGGCGAGCGGCCCGCCACCCAGTTCACCTCCGTTCGCCACAACATTCCCCTCTACAGCCTGGAGAATGCCTTCGACCTGACCGAGTTTCGCGCCTGGGAAGACCGTTGGCGGCGGCAGGCCCCCGAGGCTGGCGCGGTAGAGTACGTCGCCGAACTGAAAATTGACGGCAACGCGATCGCCCTCACCTACGAAAAGGGTCTGCTGGTGCGCGGCGTCACCCGAGGCGACGGCACCGCTGGCGAAGACATCACCCCCAACGTGCGCACCATCCGCTCTATCCCCCTGCGGTTGGCCACCGAGAACCCGCCCCCCGTGGTCGAAGTGCGCGGCGAAGCCTTTCTACCGCTAGACGTGTTTGAGCAGATCAACCGCGATCGCGCCGCCAACAACGACCCACCCTTCGCCAACCCCCGCAACGCCGCCGCTGGCACCCTGCGCCAGCTCGACTCCCGCATCGTCGCGGCCCGCAAGCTCGACTTCTTTGCCTACACTGTCCACTGGGGAGAGGCCGTAGATAAGACGGCGGGTGGAAGAGTTAACGACGATCAGCTGGCCCAAATCGAGGCCACGAGCCATGCCCCGACTCAGGCCCTCACCCACCCGCCCGCAACCCAGTGGCAGGCCCTCGAATTCCTCAAGTCCCTGGGCTTTCGCGTCAATCCCAACCGCCAGCTCTGCCAATCTGCGGCAGATGTGCAGACCTATTACGATAACTGGGCCACCCAGCGCCTACAGCTCTCATACCTCACCGACGGCGTGGTGGTCAAGCTCAACGACTTTGCCCTTCAGCAGCAGTTGGGCTTTACCCAAAAGTTTCCTCGCTGGGCGGTGGCGCTCAAGTATCCGGCGGAAGAAGCGCCTACCATTCTCGAAGCCGTCAGCTTTCAGGTGGGTCGCACCGGGGCGGTGACCCCCGTGGCCGAGCTGCGTCCGGTGCAGCTGGCGGGCACTACCGTCGCCCGCGCCACCCTGCACAACGCCGATCGCCTCACCGAACTCGACATTCACCAGGGCGACACGGTGATCGTGCGCAAAGCTGGGGAAATTATCCCTGAAGTGGTGCGGGTGCTGGCCGAGCTGCGAACGGCTGGAGCGATCGCGATCGCCATGCCCACCCACTGCCCCCAGTGCAGTAGCGCCCTGGTCAAACCCGACGATGGCGCGGTGACCCGCTGCATCAATATTTCCTGCCCGGCGATCGTGCAGGGGGCGATCATCCACTGGGCGCGGCGCGACGCGTTAGATATTGAAGGCCTGGGCGAAAAGTGGGTGAAGCAGCTAGTCGAGCAGGGCCTGGTTCGCTCCGTTGCCGACCTCTATAGCCTGACTAAAGAGGCGCTAGAACCCCTCGATCGCATGGGTACGCGGCTGGCCGAGAAGCTGCTGGGGGCGATCGACGCCTCTAAAGCCCGTCCCTGGGCCTCGGTGCTCTACGCCCTAGGCATTCGCCACGTGGGGGCCGTCAACGCCAAAACCCTGGCTCAGCATTTTTCTAGTGCCGCTGCCCTCGCCGCCGCTAGCCCTGAAGCGATCGCCACCGTCCACACCATCGGCCCCGAAATCGCCCAGGCCGTCTACCAGTGGTTCCAGGTGCCCGCCAACCAAATCCTGATCGATCGCCTGCAACTGGCTGGCCTGCAACTGGCCTCCACAGAATCTGAAGCCCCTCTGGCGGCTGGCCCACTGGTCGGCAAAACCTTCGTGCTCACGGGCACCCTGCCCACTCTCACTCGCCAGCAGGCCACCGACATCATCGAAGCCGCTGGCGGCAAAGTCACCAGCAGCATCAGCAAAGCCACTGACTACCTAGTGGCGGGCGAAAAAGCCGGGTCAAAGCTCGTCAAAGCCGAGAGTCTGGGCGTTGCCATTCTCAGCGAGGCCGACTTGTTAGCCCTAGGGGAAGCCGAGTAGTCTGCTGCTAGGGTAGCGGAGCGCTTAGGATGGGCGAAATTTTCTCCCTTCTGTAGAAATTTGGGTGACCCCATGGGCCGATAATGGTATCTGGGTGATACAAAATGGGAAAACCCTTAACCTGCGGCTGGGCTCTTTCATTAGGGTTTGGGCCGAGTTCATTGGCAATGCCTGCCTTTCAAGGGCTGGCGTTAATCAACTATCGATACCCATGCCTCGGCCTAGTTCAACCGTGGGCTGAGGCCTAAGTCCATCTCAACCTGAAATCGTCCTCTGAAATCGTCACCAGTACTGCTGCGGAATACTGTTTGGAGTGCCGCTAAATGGTTGGACAACCGATTCCAAACCCGATAACTAACAAGCTATCGCTGGTACCTTACGTCCTTTTGTCGGCGTCTAGCTCTGGGAAGGCATCGATCGATGAGGTCGTGCTCGATGCCCTCTGCGCCATTCGCCTCTACCTCGACATGGAAGTGGCGTTCGTCGCTGAATTTTCGGGTGGCAGACGCCGATTTCGCTACGTAGATTCATCGTTAGAGCATCCACCGATCGCCGTGGGTGACTCAGACCCACTTGAGGAGAGCTATTGCCAGCGCGTTGTTGACGGTCGGCTGCCGGAGCTGATTCAAGACGCCGCATCACTGCCAGCGGCGCTGGAACTACCGGC
>JANPIO010000051.1:0-41821 GCA_031425055.1 Phormidium sp. VAR_61_metabat_6 | reverse complement strand
CTGAGCACGAAGTCACCCTCTTGATAGGCACCTCGGCAAAACAGGTCGAGCAGGGGCGATCGCAGCTCATCGGTCTTAAGACTAAGCAGGGTGGCAGCGGGCGCATCAATCAAAAGCTGATCCATGGGTGAGTAATTCCTTTAAAAATGCTCCGGTTTTTTGCGATCGCGCTATAAAGGACATGCACTGGGTGATCGGTGCGGCTAAGTTTCGCGTGATCGGAGGGCCTTGAGGCTCTAGATAGTGCGAGGCTTGGGGTTTGAGCACCACCAGAATCGCATTAATCCAATGAGTTGAGGAGGCTTGGCCATGGGCATTCAATTAAATCATATTTCTGGGCTGACGCTGGCGCTGCTAGCCGTCGCTGCCGTCGCGGCTCCGGCAGGACAGAGCCAAGAAACCCCCCAAACCATTCCTGAGGCGATGGACGAGCTGACCACCACCTACTCTGGGGATCACTTCAGAAATCGGGGTATCACTCGTCAAGCCAAGCGTCTGTTTGGCCTTGACTTTCCCGATCGATCCCTCGATTGGGATGCTGATGCCACGGCGGCAGCAGTGAGAGACATTCTGCTGCTGCAGAACACCTCTGATCCCACCATTCGAGTGCCCGACCTGGCGAGTCCTTACACCACGACGCTGCTCACCCAACCCAGCAGCAGCGTACCCTACGTTGGCTCTGAGTTTATTTTTGAGGATTTTTAATCGCTGAGCAGGAGCTTCCCTGCCAAGCAGGTTCAACGTCCAACCGCCCTACAAGGGTGCTCTGATAACGAGTGCTAATCCAGGGTGCAGGAGTTGAACCTGCCTAACGCGAATTATGAGTTCGCTGCCTAATCCGCTCGGCCAACCCTGGGATCTGTAACCTTACTCAATGGTAAAACATGTTCTATTGTAGGGCTTGAGCTGAAAAGTAGATCTTAAAATTTTGTTTGAGGCTCAAACCTTATAATCGAGGTGCGTCTGAGTCTAGTTCAGGCTGAGCGCTATAAATTATTTTTGTTCTAAGGTTTTTACCCTGCCCCTGCCATGAACCCTGCCGTAGCGTTTACGTTGATCCTGCTCTCGCTGATGATTGGCTCTGGGGTGGTGAGTGCGTCTTTGGGGTTTACCCTGGGCCGACAGGCGCTAACCGGTGTGCGTCAGCCAGAAACTCGACCGACTAGCGGTTCTCCTATAGCCCGCGAGTCGGGGACAGCGAGCCATGGAAATGTGGTTTTGGTCAACGAGGCTGAGGTTTTAGAGCAGGTGAAGGCTCGCATTAACGGCGGTGGCCAGTAGCGTTTAGGCGCTGGAACATGGGCGTTTTACCTCACTTATCAACCGTCTTTATCCCTGAGCAACTGCCTGCCGCTGCGATCGCGTCTCGACTCCTGGCGGTGTTGTTGCTGATTGGCATCAATGCCTTTTTTGTGGCGGCAGAGTTTTCGATGGTGTCGGTGCGGCGATCGCGCATCAGCCAGCTGGTTTCCCAGGGAGATGTACAGGCAAAGACGGTGCAGCAGCTTCAGCGCAGCCTCGATCGCCTACTGTCAACCACTCAGCTGGGCATCACCCTATCAAGTCTGGCCCTAGGGTGGGTGGGCGAAAGCACGATGGCCGTCACCCTGGCCTTTTGGATTACTCAAACTCCCCTGAACGCTGCCCAGAGCGAGGCCTTGGCCCACGCGCTGGCGATTCCGGTGGCCTTTTTTCTGATTGCCTATCTGCAAATCGTGCTGGGAGAGCTTTGCCCTAAGTCAGTCGCGATGCTCTACCCTGAGCAGTTAGCCCGGTTTTTAGGCCCGCCCAGCCTCACCATCGCACGGCTGTTTAACCCCTTCATCTGGATTTTGAATCAGTCAACTCGGCTGCTGCTGCGGCTGGTCAAGATTCAGTACAGCGAGCAGGTCAGCTACAGCCGCCTCACTCCCGAAGAACTCCAGCTGATCATTCGCACCACAGCCGAAACCCCTGGATTAGAGGCCGAAGAGCGCGTAATTCTCAACAACGTGTTTGAGTTTCGTGACGTCACTGCCGGAGAGATCATGGTACCCCGCACCCAGATCAACGCCATTCCTCGATCAGCGACCTTTGGCGAGCTGATCGAGGTGGTGGCCGACGCCGAGCATTCTCGCTACCCGGTGACGGGTGACTCCCTCGACGATATTCAGGGCATGGTGGAGCTAAAGCAGTTTTTGCAGCCTCTAGCCCACCAGCAGATTAATGCTGACACCCCCATCCTCCCCTGGGTTAAGCCCGCCCGCTTTGTGCCCGAGTACACGCCCCTGCACGAGTTGCTGGCCACGATGCAGCGCACTGGCGAGGAGTTGGTCGTGGTGGTCGATGAATTTGGCGGCACCGCTGGCTTGCTTACCCTGCGTGACTTGACCACTGAAATTATTGGCGAAATTCACGAACCCGACAGTGATACTGAGCAGCCCGTGCAGCTGCTTGAAGATCAGTCGTATCGCGTTAAAGCCCACACCGACCTAGAGGAGGTTAATACGCTGCTCAACCTCACGCTGCCCTACTCGGATGATTACCAAACCCTGGGAGGGTTTTTGATCTATCAGATGCAAAAAATCCCCCATGCGGGCGATCGCCTAGTGTTTGCCGAGTGCGAATGGGTAGTTTTGTCGACTGATGGCCCCAGGCTGGGGGATATTTTGGTGCGATCGCTCGATTTACCCCCTTTCCCCTCCGAGCACGGGACTCATGCTCCAGCAGCAGCGACCACAGACTCCGATGGCCGCCCCCTCAGCTAACCCCGCCTAGACAGCTCAAGAAGTGCCACAGCTCACTGAGCGCCACAGCTTAGTCTCGATAAGGTGAATGGAACAGCGAGAAAACCAAGAAACGGTCTGCTAAACCGCGATCGCGCCACAAATCCGTGGTTCTACATCAAGGAATGTCGCTATTCTTCACGGTGTGAAGCATTGTGATAGTATCTGAGTAATTTTACCTGGCCGTCTCAGTTCTCCACTCGCTCTGACGTTCGCACCCTATCAACTGTCGGCGTATCTTTGTCTCCTAGAGGAAGGACAGGCGTGCAAAACCCCCCATTGTCATCTGCCTTAGACATGCACCTATCGCGAAATTTGCCCGATCCCATCCGCGTTGGCGTCATTGGTGTAGGCAATATGGGCCAGCACCACACCCGTGTGCTGAGCCGCTTTAAAGATGTCGAACTGGTGGGCGTATCTGACGTCAACGTAGAGCGCGGCCTCGACACCGCTGGCAAGTATAGAGTGCGGTTTTTTGAAGACTATCAAGAGCTGCTCAAGCACGTCGATGCCGTCTGCGTGGCAGTGCCCACCCGACTCCATCACACCGTCGGTATGGCCTGCTTGCAGGCCGGGGTTCATGTCTTGATCGAAAAACCCATTGCCGCCAGCATTGCCGAGGCCGAGTCGTTAGTAAACGCGGCCGCAGCCGCTAACTGCATTTTGCAGGTGGGGCACATCGAGCGATTCAATCCTGCCTTCCAAGAGCTGCATAAGGTACTCAAAACCGAAGAACTGCTGGCCCTAGAAGCCCGCCGCATGAGCCCTTACTCTCAGCGGGCCAACGACGTGTCGGTGGTGCTTGACCTCATGATCCACGATATCGACCTGCTGCTAGAGTTAGCGGGCTCGACGGTATCTACCCTAACCGCCAGCGGCAGCCGCGCCTCTAATTCGGGTTACCTCGACTACGTCACCGCCACCCTGGGCTTTAGCAACGGCATTGTGGCCACGCTGACCTCCAGCAAGGTCACCCACCGCAAGATTCGCAGCATTACGGCCCACTGCAAAAACTCCCTTACCGACGCCGACTTTCTCAACAACGAGATTTTGATTCACCGGCAGACCACCGCTGACTGCTCCACCGACTATGGCCAGGTGCTCTACCGCCAAGATGGCCTGATTGAAAAGGTTTACACCAGCAATATTGAACCCCTCCATGCCGAGCTAGAGCACTTTGTGAACTGCGTGCGTGGCGGCGAAAAGCCCTCGGTTGGTGGCGAGCAGGCCCTCAAGGCACTGCGCCTGGCCAGCCTGATTGAACAGATGGCCCTTGACGGCAAGCCCTGGCACCACTTTGACCCCACTGCCCTAGGCAAAGAGCTGCCAGTGGCTGTATAAGCTCTATCGTTAACTTAAGGCACTACCTTGATCGGAGTGCCCACTTTGACGTGACTGTATAGGGTGTGAATGTCGGCTTCGAGCATACGCACGCAGCCGTGGGAAACGGCCTCGCCAATCAGGGTTTCCTGGTTCGTGCCGTGGATGCCGATGTGATACTGCCCCTCCACCAAGAAGCCAATCCACCGGGAACCGAGGGGATTGCTAGGCCCAGGGCCAATGGCTTCTTTGGTAATTGGGTGTTGCCACACCGGGTCGGTGCGCATGTCGCGGACGGCAAATTCGCCCGCTGGGGTTTCCCAGTCGTCTTGGCCAATGGCTACCGAAAACTCGCCCTGTACTTCGTCGTTTTGATAGAGGATGAGCCGCCGCCGACTGAGGCTAATCACCACGCGAGTGTTAGCGGTCATCAGGGTGTCTGGGGCCTGGGTAATGACGGTGGCGAGCCGCACCAGACGGGTGCTGGCAAAGGGTTCTTCGAACCGCCAGCGATCGCTAACCTGGTCTTGCCAGGCACCGGCGGCCAGCAACCCCGCTGCGGCGAAGCACAGCACCATGAGGCAGCGTTTTAGGGGAGAGGGCGCATCCATCGAAGTTGGTGTAGCCTCCCGGTACTCTTCTCCAGCATAGCGCTATCCCTTAGGGGCAAAGCGCAGTCCCAACAAGTGATGCCAGGGTTGATATGATGAAAGCGAAAATACAAGGTCGGGGTTGAAGACGGTGGCGGTAAAACCAGATTGGCTACGGGTTAAAGCGCCCCAGTGGGAACGGGTGGGCGAGGTCAAGGCGATTTTGCAAGACCTCGGTCTTAACACCGTCTGTGAAGAGGCCTCGTGCCCCAACATTGGCGAGTGTTTTAAGGCCGGTACGGCCACGTTTTTGATTATGGGGCCGGCTTGCACCCGAGCCTGCCCCTACTGCGACATTGACTTTGAGAAAAAGCCCCAGGCCCTCGACCCCACCGAACCCTTGCGTCTGGCTGAGTCAGTGCGGCGCATGACACTCAACCATGTGGTGATCACCTCGGTTAACCGCGACGACCTGGCCGACGGCGGAGCCAGCCAGTTTGTGGCCTGCATCGAGGCGATTAAGCAAACGACCCCTGGCACCACTATTGAGGTGCTGATCCCCGACCTGTGTGGCAACTGGCAAGCGCTGGAGACGATTCTGGCGTCTCGGCCCCACGTGCTGAACCACAACACTGAGACAGTGCCCCGGCTCTACCGGCGGGTGCGGCCCCAGGGCGACTATGGGCGATCGCTCGAACTGCTGCGCCGCAGCCGCGAGCTAGCTCCCTGGGTCTACACCAAATCGGGGTTAATGGCAGGCCTGAGTGAAACCGACGCCGAGGTGCAGCAGGTGATGGATGACCTGCGGGCTGTAGACTGCGACATTTTGACTCTGGGGCAGTATCTCTCACCGGGGCCGAAGCACCTGCCCGTGGCGGAGTTTGTCACCCCGGCCCAGTTTGATGCTTGGCGACAGGTGGGCGAGACTAAGGGGTTTTTGCAGGTGGTGTCATCGCCGCTGACGCGCAGCTCATACCACGCCGAAGACGTACAGCGGCTGATGGCCCAGAACCCCCGTTAGGGCCGCGAGCGTTGCTGAGATTCTGGATCGGCCTGTAGCGTTAGATTTGGGCATCTTAGGTGAATTGAAAGGAACCGCAAATTCTGTGCTGCCGTCAAAGGAATGGCAGGGCCGTCTATCGCTGTTAAGCATTCACCTCAGGAGATACCCATGCACCGATGGAAACAGGTTTTAGGCACCGGATCGACGAGCGTTGCCCTACTGGCGGCGGTAGGGGCAGGACTGCTGCCGGTGGCACTATCGCCAGCGGCGATCGCCCAACGCCCGCCGGTAGCTGTAGCCCAGGCCGATGTGACGATCGCTCAAGAGATTCTGCGCCTGGTCAACGTCGAACGCCAGCGGGTCAATGCACCGCCCCTGGTGCTGAATGACAAGCTCACCACCGCCGCCCAGCGCCATGCTCAAGATATGGCCACCAGCCGCCGCATGAGCCATACCGGATCAGATGGCTCAACCATGCGATCGCGCATTGACGCCACCCAGTACAACTGGTCAACCATCGGTGAAAACGTCGCCATGGGGCAGCCCACCGCCGCTGCCGTCATGACCGCGTGGATGAGTAGCTCTGGCCACCGCCAGAATATTCTCAATCCCGCTTTCACTGAACTGGGAGTGGGCTATGCCACGGGGGCAAATCGCCCCTACTGGGCGCAGGTGTTTGCCAGACCGCGCTAAGTGCTATCTAAGAAGGATATTTGAGCAAGAGGCGCTAATTCCGGAGTATTTATTTGAATATGGATACTCCGGATCGCCTCCGAAACGGTATAGCAGGCTACAATGTTGCGTCATATGAACAAACGTAAGGTTACGCATCAACTGCTTTGATCCCTAGGGCGAGAGTTGCACTATGTAGTTGGGACGGTAAGTACATATCCTCATTGCTATCCAGTCTATGGAGGGCTTTCCTATGACCACTGCATCAGTCAATGCAACCCTGAGTCGGCATTACACCTTAGACGATATCCGCGACGAGGCTAAGCAACTCGTAGACTGCGGCACACTAGATCGCTGTCAGCCCATTTGTGCGCTGTGCGGCTACATTGCGGCCCGAGAGTGGCCGTTTATTGAGGCTGAGCTAGAGAATCACGACTACGGTCTGCGCGATCGCATCGGCGACCTAATCCCCCACGAAACCTGGAGCAACGACTAGCGGCCTCTAGAACCGTAGAGGGTAGTGGGGTGGTTTCCAGGGCGATCGCTTCGCGAATCACCGGGGCTGTGCACTAGCCACTGCTCCCCCACCTGGCTGAGGGCTGCCATGATCGGCTGCACTTCATGCCCCTTAGGGGTCAGCGAATACTCGACCCGTGGAGGAACCTCAGGAAACACCGTGCGTTTGATCAAGCCGTAGCCTTCTAGCTCGCGCAGCCGAGCAGTCAGGGTTTTGGTGCTAATGCCGGGCAGGGCCGACAAAAACTCATTGGTGCGGCGGCTGCCTTGAAATAGCTCTCGTAAGATAAGAATGGCCCACTTGCCGCCAATGTATGACAACACCAGATGAACCGGACAATCAAGCTTCGTACCGTTGGATGTGTGAGGCATAGGCATCACTCCGGTATGGGGGTGTCATTTTCCATTGTGAAGGATTATTCCGGGGATGTTGGTTACTTCGGCACTAGATGCCGAAAATTTAAGCTTATTTTTAGATCTGTCCCAAGCTCTTGGGAATAGGGCCACGATAAGCGAATAGGTACTTGGGCTGAAGTGAGCTTGGCAGCCCCTGGGCCGGTGGGGAAATCACCAAGCTCTTGATACAGCAGCGATCTGAGGGGTTGGGGTTCTTGTCACGACTGGGCCTGCCTACTCAAATCAGTACTTAGGCAGTCGGCTTGCAAAAGTTAGGAATGATAGGGTTAGTCGTATGCCGTGCTAGCCTAGGCTTTCTGCTTATTTTTTTGGTTTTTAACCCCTATCAGGTGTGGCCATGTCGTCCCAAAAGCCTTTCCGCAACCCCAACCGTTCTTCTGGGTCGGAGCCTCGCCAAAATGCTGAGGGTTACCGAGGTGGCAAGCCCCGCCAGGGTGGTGAGGGCAAGCCCCGTCATGACAGCGATAAACCTCGCTATGACAGCGGTAAGCCCCGTTCTAAAGACGACAAACCCCGCTACGGTGAAGGCAAACCCCGTTACGAAGGCAGCAAGCCCCGCTACGGCGACGACAAACCCCGCTATGACAGCGGTAAACCTCGCTTTAAAGACGACAAGCCGCGCTACGAGGGCAGCAAACCTCGTCAAGGGGGCGACAAGCCCCGCTATGGGGATGAAAAACCCCGCTACGGCGGTGACAAGCCTCGCTACGGCGACGACAAACCCCGTTATGACAGCAGTAAGCCTCGCTACAGCGATGACAAACCCCGCTATGACAGCGGTAAGCCCCGATTTAAAGACGATAAGCCGCGCTACGAAGGCAGCAAACCTCGTCAGGGTGGCGACAAGCCCCGTTATGGGGACGACAAACCCCGCTACGGTGGTGACAAACCTCGTTTCAAAGACGACAAACCTCGTTTCAAAGACGACAAACCCCGCTACAGCGGCGATAAGCCGCGCTATGAGGGCGGCAAGCCCCGCTACGACGAAGGTAAATCCCGATATGCAGGGGGCGATTCGCACAATGTTCCGTTCCGGGATCGCGCTGCCTCTGCCCCACCCCGCTCGTTTGGGGTCGGCAGCCAGGGGGCAGGGGATGGCGACGATGTGCAGGACGAAACCGATTTGATCTACGGTCGTCACGCAGTGGAAGCCGCTCTCCAAGCTCAGCGACCCCTAAATCGCGTGTGGGTTAACGATCGCATTCGCTATGATCCCCGCTTTCTACCGCTGATCGATGAGGCCAAGGCCAACGGCGCGGTGATCGATGAAGTAGACACTATACGGCTCAACCAGATCACCGCCGGTGCCAGCCACCAGGGGATCGCTGCCCAAGCCGCCGCCCACGCCTACCATGACCTCGATGAGATGATCGAAACCGCCCTAGGAGCGGCTAAGGTGCCGGTGATTATTGCTGCCGACGGCATTACTGATCCCCACAATTTGGGCGCGATTATTCGCACCGCCGAAGCCCTAGGTGCTCAAGGGATCGTGATCCCGCAGCGGCGAGCAGTAGGGGTGACATCAACCGTGGCAAAAGTGGCCGCTGGCGCTTTAGAAAGTCTGCCCGTAGCCCGGGTCATTAACCTAAAGCGCGCCCTCGATACCCTTAAGGAAAAGGGATTTTGGATCTACGGGCTGTCTTCAGAAGCAAGTCAGTCGGCGCACCGCAGCACCTTCGATCGCCCAACAGTAATTGTGGTTGGGTCTGAGGGCAGCGGCCTTAGCCTCACTGTGCAGCAGAGCTGCGATACGCTGATATCAATTCCGCTGCGAGGAATGGTTCCTAGCCTAAATGCATCGGTGGCTACAGGCATGGCTCTCTATGAGATCTATCGTCATCAATGGGTGGCCCAAGAACAAATATCCTCTTTGCAAAATCAAAAGCAAGGCAGTATAACCAAAATTGGTGCGGCATTGCCTAAGAATGGCCTAGAGCCGTAGCTACCCCTTGAGAAATATTCGACACTAGGCAGATAGGCAAGAGCTATGAACAACCTTTTAGGTCGCTTTTTAAGTAGCATTTTAGGCCCGAGCAAAGCCTGGTGGGTCGAAATTAAGACCAGTCAGCCCGCCTGCACCTACTATTTTGGCCCCTTTGATAGCGAGTCTGAGGCCCACAGCGCTAAGGGCGGTTACGTCGAAGACTTGGAGCAGGAAGGGGCGCAAAACATTCAGATGACGGTTTCCCTGTGCAGCCGCCCCAAGCAGCTCACTATCACCGATGAGTGGGATACCCCAACGGGAGAATTTTCGACCCCTGCCTTTAGCAGTCAGCCCTAGGTAACTAAAGCGATCGTTTAGAGTGTTGCTTTTAAGATGTCCCGGCTAGGACGCCTAATCATTTTATTTGGCCTGTCGGGGTGGAGTCTTGGACAGCTATTGTGCTTGAGCGGACTCATCTCGATCTGCCGTCAGTGTTTCCCAGGGGTAGCTCGGCTCCGTACCGCTCTAACCAGATGTCAATATCGGCCAGCAGCTGATCTGGAATTTCCCAGGGCAGCAGGTGGGCTGTCTTGGGGTAGCAGTGGCTTTCTGACCTAGGAAGATGGTCAGCGGTTTCGAGGCTGGCCTGGGCAGTAATGTGACAGTCGTCTGCTCCACAGAGGACTAGGCAGGGCACGGCGATCGCCCCCAGATCGGGCAGTCGGTTATAGCGGCGGGCTAGGGCACGGTTGAGGGCGCGGTTCGCCAGAGGCGAAGTACCTAGGTAAGCCCAAAAGCCTTCTTTAGCTAAGCGGTGGTAAGCGTGGGGGGTATGCTGCCGCAGTAGGTAGCGGTAGAGCGATCGCGGCCCCAACCCGTAACGTACCAGCCCATTGCCAGGAGCGATCACATTTAGAATTGATCCCAGCCCTGTGTTGACTAGCTCTAGCCAGGTGGTGGGCGGGTGGGCACCTACAGGGCGGGCCGCAGTGGCAATGAGAATCAGCCCCGCCACCCGTTGGGGGTAGCGCAGGGCCAGTTCCAACGCCAAAATGCCCCCCAGCGACCAGCCCAGCACTAGGCAGTGATCAATGCCCTGGGCATCGAGGAGTTCTACCAGGTCGGTGAGGCTGTCGTCAAGGTCAAAGGGCGATCGTGTTTGGCTGGCACCGTAGCCCCGCAGGTCGGGGGCTATGGTTTGATAGCGATCGCTCAGCCGTTCTGTAAATACCCCCATAGTTTTGGCCGATCCCGGGTGCCCGTGCAGACAAAGAATGGGAAAGCCTTTGCCCTGGATGGCGCAATGAAGTTTCATAATGTGTGGCGATCCCCGCTGTAGCGCACCCGATTCACCATAGCTCGGCTGGGCGGAATGTCGCTAGACAACCTTGGGCTGAAACTAGCAAAACGGTTTTAGTCTGGGATGGCGGGGGTGGCGGTAGTTGGCTCCGGGTCAGCATCGGGCAGCCCCATACAGAGTTCGGTGGGATCGTCTTTGCTCAGAGCACCCCGATCAAGGCTGGGGTCACCCGGGCTAGAGGGGCTAAATTTTGGCAGTGATGCTAACGAGCCTTGAGCTTCAGAGGCAGTGGGTAAGAGCTGACCACTGGGCGATAGGCAGTAGGCAATGGGCAGCCCCTTAGCGGGAGCATCAGCTGTCGGAATTAGATGAACCGTTTCGGAGCCAATCTGGCTTTGGTGATGTAAGACGGGTGCTGCGTCATCTCGCAACGCGGTAGCTTCAGCCTGGGTGGTTGGGTTGGGGATCATGCCTACCAAATCAGCAGATGAGGGTGCGATCGCAGCTGATTCCGCCAGCGAGGCCCTTGGGGCAGAGCCGACATCAGTTGCCGACGGGGCGGGCTGGGGAGGAACGAGTTGAGGCCGGGGAGATGCCGCGTTGAGGGGCAGGCTTTCGGGAAGGTTCCTGGCAGGGAACGCTTCACCTGTTGCCACCCCTGAGCGAACCGACTCCCACAGCACGGGTGACTGATCGCCTACATTAGGGTTTACCGCCGCTGACGCCACCTGGCTCTGGTGGTCTGCGGTGCTTGTTTGGCTAATTTGGCCTGGGGTCGGGGTCAGAGCGACGCTGCCACTGGACTGATGAGCAGCGGATTGGGCGACTGGGTTCGGGACTACTGTTCGTGGGGCATTAATGGGTGCCGGGCCGCTACCATTAGCAACCCGGGTGGATTCGGTGCCGCTAAGTTCAGAGCTTCTCAACTCAAGGGGCGTTTCCGAACGGACAGCAACCTGAGGAGTTGTGGTTGCCTCAGAAACAGAATCGGCTGGTCGAGCGCTGAGAGTTCCCCCATGGAGCCTGGTGGTAGTGCTAGATGTCTCTGTTGCAGCTTGAGCTATGGTCAAGACGGGAGCCTGCTGTTGGGGGCGGGCGCTATAGCCCTGGTGCCTGAGCGGGGCAATGGGATAGTTACGGGCTACGCTGGTCGACTGCGCTGGGTCTAAGGCGGTGCCGCTGAAGCCAGGAGTATTGACGGCGGCAGGGTTCGCTTCGGGAGCAATGGGCGTAGGCCGGGGGGGCGTAGGCAGAGGGGCGATCCCATGGGTGCTAAAGGTGTTGCCCTGGGTAACGTTAAAAGCTGGATTTTCCGCAACCGCTGTCTTGGGCTGAGAGAGATTTGGCCGGGCTAAGGCCGCAGGCTGGGGGGCAGTGGCCAGCGGGGTCGAGGGCGATAGACGAGCACCCTGCTGGCTCCGCAGTCGCTGTAGCCGATCGCGCAGGGCGGCTGCTTGGGGTATGGTTTCGCCATTGCTCCTAGCTCTAGTGGAGGCCGCGCCCACAGTTGAGCTGAGGCGATAGCCGCCTTGGATCACCGGGCGAGAGCGCACTTCGGGGCGGGCCATGGGGCTAGAGGTGGTGGCGGTGGGCCCTGGTTGAGTGTTAATTTCGGCGGCGTCCCCATCTGGAGGGGCTGTGCTCGGGTTAGGACTGGATTGTTCGGCGCTACAGGCCGCCAAAGCCAGTAGCCCGCTGCATGATGCTAGAGCCCAGACACGCATAACTCAAATTTTCCTAGGATTGGTCAGACTGTCTTGGTTCTCTCTACGGCGATCGCCCCCTCGATCAGCACACTCCTGAGGCAAAAGTGTAAAGATTCTGTTGCGTTCCGCTATGGTGGC
The DNA here is from genome assembly GCA_031425055.1 of Phormidium sp. VAR_61_metabat_6. Lineage (GTDB taxonomy): Bacteria > Cyanobacteriota > Cyanobacteriia > Phormidesmidales > Phormidesmidaceae > Nodosilinea. The sequence goes on along the minus strand of JANPIO010000051.1, from coordinate 29,470 downwards.
ATTACGCAAAATTCAAACGTTGTCGAGCAGGTTTTACCCAGTTATGCGAGGCGAACTAGCGGCCCTGATGGCCGCCTTTTTGTGGGCGGTGGCCACGGTGGTGTTTGGGCGGCTGGGCAAGGCGCTGTCGCCGCTGGTGCTCAACCTGGCCAAGGGGGCGATCGCCCTGGTGCTGCTCTCCCTGACCCTGGTGCTAATTGGCCAGAGCGCGGCGGGTCTAGACCGCCAAGCCATGAGCATTTTGGCCCTCAGCGGCGTGATTGGCATCGGTTTGGGCGATACGGCCTACTTTGCTGCCATCAACCATCTTGGCCCCCGGCGGGCGCTGCTCCTCGAAACCCTGGCTCCACCCCTGGCGGCTCTCATGGCCCTGGTATTTTTGCAAGAAACCCTCAGTGGGCGGGCCTGGCTAGGCATGGGCCTCACCCTGGCCGGGGTAGTGTGGGTGATTGCTGAGCGAGTGCCGGGGGCGGCCCCTAGTCGGGCTGACTATCGGGGCGTGCTGTATGGGGTGCTGGCGGCCCTGGGTCAGGCCACCGGGGCGGTGATGTCGCGGGCCGTGCTGGCCGATACCGAGGTCGCCCCCATGTGGAGCTCGCTGCTGCGGCTGGGGGGCGGCTTCATTATTATTGTGGGAATTTTGCGCTGGCAGGGGCCAGTAGTGGGGCAGCTCAGGCCCCTGCGATCGCCCCGATTGCTGGCCGGGGTAGCCCTGGCGGCGGGGTTTGGCACTTACCTGGCGATCTACCTGCAGCAGATGGCCCTCAAGTACGCCGCTACTGGTGTTGCCCAGGCGCTGACCTCCACCAGCCCGCTGTTTGTGCTGCCCTTAGCGGCGGCCCTGGGCGATCGCGTCAGCCTGCGAGCAGTGGTGGGGGCAGTGGTGGCCCTAGCCGGCATCGGCATTTTGGTGAATGGCTAAGCAGTTTAGGCTGGGGCGTTGTCGGGGCCGGTCTGAGGCGGGCCAATCAGCTGACTCAGATTCTCAGGGTCAACGGCGTAGGCAGCTCCAAACCCCATCACAAATCGTCCGGTCTGGGGGCTGAGACAAAAGATTTGAAAGTCGTCGAGCGATCGCAGCATGGGGATAATGTCGCCAAAGCGCTGCTCAAAGCGATCGGCCACCGTATCCCAATCGGCGGTGCCTCGGAGCAGCAGGCTGGCCTGGCAGTCATAGGCAATGCGCTGACGGGCAAACACTTGAGGGGCAACCGCCTCGTCTTCAATCAGCAGAATGCTCGCTAAACTACTGCTTTGCAGGTTCGCCGTGTGGGCCGACAGCCCGCTGGTAAAAATGTAGATCTGGTAGTCCGCATCCATGACATAGGGCGCGTAGCTGGCGTGGGGCAGACCAGCACCACTAACGGTGCTCAGCATCAGGCTGTGTACCCGGCTGGGCAAGTCTTGGTAGGCTGCTAAAACCGCTGCAAAACTAGGCATTGGCGAATGGCAGTAAGCTATAGAAACAACGGGTTGAGGCTGTGCCGCCGCTGCGGCTTAGCGCTAAAGTAATTGAGTTTTGGCACTTTGGATATTATGTCGCGTTTATCTCGTCAGGTTCAGCCCGCTGAGGCCTATCTGGGCAAACTAACCCCGGCTGATTGGGCGACTTTAGCCAAACGCGATGTGTTGGTGAAGGGCGGCAAGGGCCAGTATGGCATTATGGCCGCCACTTCGGTGTCCCACGCGATGGCCTGGGACGTGCTGACCGACTACGACAACTTCTACCAATTTTTGCCGACGGTGGTGAAAAGCCGCGTGGTTGAGATTGACGGCGATCGCACCGTGGTCGAGCAGATCGACCGCCGCCGCATTCTGCTCCATACCATGGAGTCGACGGTGCTGACCGAAAACCTAGAGCTAGACGGTCAGCAGATTAGCTTTCGACTGCTCGAAGGCAACCTGGAGTACATGTACGGCCACTGGCGCATCGATACCGCCACCCTGGCCCCCAGCACTGAGCCGGTGCGCTTGCTCTCGCAACAGGTGCGGGCCGAAGCCGATGTCGGCCCCTTTAAGGCCATGTTCTACAACTTGTTTGAAGCGGGCCTAATCGACACCATTAAGGCTCTGCGGGGCGAGATGGAGCGACGAGCAGCTTCGTCTAATCTTTAGGAAAGATAAAGTCTTAGGCATTTTTACGCAGATCAGAGCAAAAAGGTCGACGGGCGTCACAACTTATTTGATACTTAAAAGCAATGATCCCCAACGCTTTACTCTATAAGCGTTAGGGTAGTCTTATCAGTGCCCAGGCCAAATCCAAGGTCGATTTCTTGCAACTGGCAATGTTGATCCGGATGCTAATGGTTCCGGGAATTCTACAAAATGATTGTAAGAAGTTCGTAAAGGCCCCTTAGATTGTGACCCTAGGTATGGGTAATCTCAGGGAAGGTGAAGGTGCTGCTGCCGGCTAATCGCTCTTCTGGTCGTTTGATTTTGGTCTTTGGGACATGCAAACTTCGCTTTCCACTAACTTCAGCCACTATGCCCCAGCCGTCGATCATCTGCTGTTCTATAAGATCGTTCCCGACGCCGACGGCATTCGATTGCGAATTTGGGAAAGCGCCACTGACTTAGACCAGAGTCCCTCGCCTTACCTCTATATTCTCAACTTGCGGGTAGGCTCCATGGCAGAGGCTAAGCGGCGTCTGAAGGCTCACCTGGCACTCAATGGTGGAACTCTAGCCGCTGGCCAGGAGTTACCCCAAAAAGGCAAGATAAAGCTGCTGCCCCACCCCACGTGGGACGGCACCGAGAGCATAGAAGACAGGCATTAAACTACTCCAGAAGCCCGGCAGACAAATCTACCTCTGGTTATAGATCTCTGGATCTGCGAACTTTAAGCCAGCTAACGGCTCCGCCCCACTGATGGGGGTGCGATCGCGCCTAAACGCTTCGGCTAAAAGTCTTAGTAGCCGCCATTACACCCCCCGCCTAACTAGTCTTGGCGCACCTTAAACGAGCGCCCGATCCCGATCTGCTGCGCCGGATAGTAGCTGGCCACTAGGGCGATCGCCATCCACCACAGCGTACTGATTTGAGGCCGATACATCACCGTGTCGGCAATGCCCTGACCGAGAATGCCGGTGATCGAGGCGATCGCCCCCATCAGCCAGTAGCCCTGCTGATCTTGGGTGACCCGCAGCCGCTGGAGCTGCACCCAGCCCTGGTGAAAAATCAGCAGCAGCAGCCATAGAAACGCCGTCAACCCGATGATGCCCCCCTCTACCAGCACTTCTAAAAAGACTGAGTAGGCGCTCAGAGCGGTGTAGCGAGGCCGCTGAAAGAGGGGATAAATCGCATTAAAGGCATCATTGCCGGGGCCGATGCCCAAAATGGGGCGGGCGCGAATCATATCAATGACGGCGGCCCATACGTTCATGCGAAAGTTGTTGCTGCTGTCAGCCCGGCCCACAAAGATACTCAACACCCGCGCCCGCAGCGAATCGACCGAGATTACCCCCGCGATGACTACCGCCGCTGCTCCACCCAGCAGTAGCGGCAGCGCCCAGCGCTTCCAAAAGGGCGAAAACCAAATGCTCCAGTACTGCACCAGCAGCGTCATCAGCACAAAGCCCGCGATCAAAAAGCCAATCCAGCCGCCGCGGCTCAGGGTCAAAATCAGGCACAAGGTGTTGACCAGGGTGGCCAGGATGGCTAGCCCCTTTGGCACCCAGCGGGGCCAGGCAAATACTGCCGCCGCACTCAGCATCACCCCTGGAATCAGGTAGCCGGCCAGCAGGTTGGGGTTGCCCAAGAAACTATAAACTCGCGTCACGTCGGCCACCGCTGAGTTGCTGTCTACCCAGGTGGCTAAGGCAGTTGCCCCAAAGAAATATTGCCGCAGGCCATAGATCGCCACGGGCAGGGTGGTCAAAATGTAGGCCAAAATTAGCAGGCCTCGGGCGCGGGGCCGTCGCGCTACCCGCGCAATCAGCAAAAACAGCAAGATATTCAGCGTCAGCTTGATCAGTCCGCTGACAGCCGCCCCGCGCACAGGCGAAAAAGCCGTGGCTAGCACCATCACCCCCCAGTAGACCGCCACCGTGAGGTGAACCGGCGACAGGCCGGCTCCGGCTTCATCGGTAAGGGTGAGTAACGCCCACAGGGCCGCCGCCGCTAGCAGCAGCACTCCAATCAGCGTGGTCGAGACGTAGGGAGCCAGGGCAAACAGCAGAACCACAATGGCCAGGCCAATCCAGTCGCCCCAGGGCAGCAGCCAGCTGCCCTGCCGCCACCGCCGCAGCGGGGCCAGCAGCCGATGGATTAGGCTGGCATCGCGCCACTGTTCCAGGGCAAAACCAGAGAGGGTGAGCTGTTGCCAAAAGTCAGTCAGCATTATTGATAGGGAGGGGCGATCGCCGATAAAATCCATCCCATCATGCCAAGCTTTGACCGAGTTAAAGCACTCGATTAACTTTTCTCGGCAGCGAAAATTTCAGATGTAGGGTTCAAGGTATGGGTTTGAGACACCGCCTTGAACCTATAGCTTGAACCCTGAACCTTTAAGAAACCGTTAGGAATGGGGGAGGGTTTAGGGGGCACACAATGTTTTGTAACTGCCCTGTAGCTTGAACTAAGGGTTAATGCCGGCTCAGAATCCCCTGTTTACAATGAGGACAACACCAGAAGTCCCCTTTTGCCCCAAATTTCAGGAGAAACCCATGGCCAGCCTCTTAGAGCAGCTTCGACAAATGACCGTTGTTGTCGCCGACACCGGAGACATTCAAGCCATCGAAAAATTTACCCCCCGCGACGCCACCACCAACCCTTCACTGATTACGGCGGCGGCGCAGATGCCCCAATACCAAGCTATTGTCGATGACACCCTGCTCAAGGCCAAGGCCGACGCTGGGGAGGGAGCATCGGATAAAGACGTCGCCAACCTGGCCTTTAAAAACCTGGCGGTGGCCTTTGGTCACAAGATTTTGGGCATTATTCCCGGTCGGGTTTCCACGGAGGTAGACGCTCGACTCTCCTACGACACCGAAGCCACGGTATCCACGGCCCGCGATATCATCGCTCAGTACGACAAGCTGGGCATTACCCCTGAGCGGGTGTTGATCAAAATTGCCTCCACCTGGGAGGGCATTAAAGCCGCTGAGATCCTTGAAAAAGAGGGCATTCACTGCAACCTGACCCTGCTGTTTGGCATTCACCAGGCGATCGCCTGTGCCGAAGCCGGCATTACCCTAATTTCTCCGTTTGTGGGCCGCATTCTCGACTGGTACAAAAAAGACACTGGCCGTGAAGAGTATCCTGCCGCCGAAGACCCCGGCGTGGTGTCGGTGACCGAGATCTACAACTACTACAAAAAGTTTGGCTACAAAACCGAGGTGATGGGGGCTAGCTTTCGCAACGTGGGCGAGATCACCGAACTGGCGGGCTGCGATCTGCTGACCATCTCACCCCAGCTGCTGGCCAAGCTCGACGAGACTCAGTCCAACCTGCCCCGCCAGCTCGACCCCGCTAAGGCAGAGTCTATGGAAATTGAGAAACTCTCCATCGACGAAGCCACGTTTAGGTCAATGCATGAGAGCGATCGCATGGCCACCGAAAAGCTTGACGAAGGCATTAAAGGCTTTAGCAAGGCCCTCGAAACCCTGGAGGGCTTGCTTGCTAACCGTCTGACCCAGCTCACCCAGAGCAACGGCACCACCGCCACCGCTCGGGATGACCAGTTTGACCTGTTTAAGGCCTATGACTTAGACGGCGACGGCTTTATTACTCGGGAAGAATGGCTGGGCACCGATGCCGCCTTCGATGCCCTTGACCTCGACCACGATGGCAAGCTGTCCTCCTCGGAGATTGTGGCTGGGCTGGGGCCTGCCTTTGAGGTGGCCCAGGTCTAAACCTCCTGGGGTTGAGATTAGTCAAGCTTATGGGCACCTGATTTTCTCCGTTGCCGGTACAGGCGTCAGAAGAATTTGAGTTGGTTAGCGATCGCCAGCCGAGCCTAAATGCAGGGTTTGGCTGGCGATTGTCTTAACCAGTTGCCTGACCTAGCCCGCGATCGCTGGGCTGGGTTTAGTGATTCTGCCAGGAGTTTCCGCAAAACTGTATTGAGTGCTACAGCTTGCCGCGCCCTTACCCCAGTATTGGTTAGAGCTACTGTGCTTTTCTCTACCGCTAAGAAAGGCCCTGCGCATTCCTATCGCTGTGCTAGCTGGCCACCCAAGCACCCCATAGAGATGACCCCTAACCCTGGATTTTTAGGAGACCCCTGGTGCTATTTGACGCCTACGACCCCGGCGACTTTTTTGACGAACTGTTTTTAAGCCAGGGCCAGCCTCGCCCCGAAGCCGAGCTACTGGTGCGGCGGGTCAACGCCATGTCGTTGGTAGAGCTACAGCAGCGGCAAAAAGCGGTGCAAAACGCCTTATTTAAGCTGGGTGTCACCTTTAATGTCTACAGCGACAACCAGGGTACCGAGCGCATCTTCCCCTTCGATGTGATTCCGCGCATTGTGCCAGGGCACGAATGGGAATGGATCGAAAAGGGCCTCAAGCAGCGGATCTACGCGATCAACTGCTTTATCCACGACGTTTATAACGATCAGAAGATTTTGAACGATGGCGTGATTCCGCGCCACGTGGTGGAGTCGGCCCCTGGATTTCTCAAACCCTGCATGGGCCTCAACCCGCCCAACAACATCTGGTGCCACATCACCGGCACTGATCTGGTGCGCGACAAAGACGGCACCTGGTACGTGCTTGAAGACAACATGCGCTGCCCCTCCGGCGTCTCCTACGTGCTCGAAGGCCGGCGGGTGATGAAAAATACCTTTCCCCACCTGTTTGCTGCGATGGATATCGCGGCAGTGGATGACTACGCCAGCCAGCTGCTCGAAACGCTGCTAAACCTGGTGCCTGAGACGCTCATTAACCCTCGGGTGGCGGTGCTCACCCCCGGCATGTATAACTCGGCCTACTTTGAGCATTCCTTTTTGGCCCAGCAGATGGGGGCCGAACTGGTGGAAGGCCGCGACTTGGTGGTGTCAGACGGCTACCTCAAAATGCGCACCACCAAGGGACTAGAGCGAGTCGATGTGGTGTATCGCCGCATCGACGATGACTTTATCGATCCCCTGGCCTTTCGGCCCGACTCGCTGCTGGGGGTGCCGGGGCTGATGGAGGTGTATCGAGCCGGGCGGGTGGCCCTGGCCAACGCCCTCGGCACCGGCGTCGCTGACGACAAGCTGATCTATGCCTACGTGCCGCAGATGATTCGCTACTACCTCGACGAAGATCAGCTAATCCCCAACGTGCCGACATACCTGTGCGAAGACGCCACCCAACAGGCCCACGTGCTCGATAACTTAGACCAGCTGGTGGTAAAGGCCACCAACGCCTCCGGTGGCTACGGTATGTTGGTTGGCCCCCACGCCACCGTAGAGGAGCGGGCTGAGTTTGGCGATCGCATTCGCGCCAACCCCCGAGGCTATATCGCCCAGCCCACCCTCTGCCTCTCGCGGGTGCCCACCCTGATCGGCGATAGCTTTGAGGGCTGCCACGTCGATCTCCGGCCCTACATCCTCTACGGCCAAGATATCTACGTGAACCCCGGCGGCCTCACCCGAGTCGCTCTCAAGCGTGGCTCGCTGGTGGTCAACTCATCCCAGGGCGGCGGCAGCAAAGACACCTGGGTTGTGAAGTCCATTGATCCCAACGCCAAATTGCCCATCCAGCTTGACGGAGCGCCTGTGTAGGCTCGTGAAGACCCAGAAGAGTCTTGTCCCTACATCCACACTTCCCCACCCCTTACTTCCTCGCCCCTCTACCCCCTCACCCCCATGCTGAGCCGCGTCGCCGATTCGATCTACTGGCTAAACCGCTACGTGGAGCGGGCCGAAAACGTGGCCCGCTTTGTGGATGTCAACCTGAACCTGCTGCTAGATGCCCCTCCCGGCATGGAGCAACAGTGGGAGCCTCTGGTCAGAACTACCGGCGATCAGGCTTTGTTTAAGGCCCGCTATGGAGAGGCTACGGCGGAGAATATTCTAAGATTTCTCACCTTCGATCGCGAGTATCCCAACTCGATCATCTCCTGTCTCAGGTCGGCACGGGAGAACGCGCGATCGGTGAGGGAGATCATTTCCTCAGAAATGTGGGAGCAAGTAAACTCGTTTTATCTAATGGTGAATGAGGCGGCCAATAGCGGGCTGCTGTCGGAGCTGCACAAATTTTTTCCGGAAGTGAAGATGGCCAGTCACCTGTTTGCCGGGGTGATGGATGCCACCATGGCCCACACCGAGGGCTGGCACTTTGGCCAACTGGGGCGACTGCTGGAGCGGGCCGACAAAACCGCCCGCATTCTCGATGTGAAGTACTACATTTTGCTGCCTTCGGTGACCGATGTAGGGTCGCCGCTCGACGATTTGCAGTGGATTGCCCTGCTGAAGTCGGCCAGCGCCTACGAGATGTATCGCAAGTGCCAGTACCGCATTACCCCGCGCGGCGTGACGGAGTTTTTGATTTTGAACCGAGAATTTCCTCGCTCCATTCAGTTTTGCTTGATTGAGGCGGAGCGATCGCTCCATCAGATCTCCGGCACCTCAATGGGCACCTGGCGAACGGGGAGCGATCGCGCCCTCGGTCGCCTACGCTCCGAACTCGACTACCTCACCATCGACGAAATTACCCAGCGGGGTCTGCACCAGTTTCTCGACGATCTGCAAATCCGGCTCAACACCGTCGGCGAGAAAGTCTTTTCTGACTTTTTTGCCCTAGAGCCAGCCTCACTGCCTTAGCGCACCAGCACTAACAGCAGACTCAGCAATAGCAGCCCCCCCAAAGCCATCAGTCCTCGGTGATTGCGCAGCCAAAAATTCATCTGCTGACCGAACGTAGGGGCGGGCAGCGCCAGATCTTCAGCGGGCTTGAGCGAGCGGTAGAGGGTGCAGGTTGTGGCCTGGGGGCGCTGGGGAAAGTTGCAGGTGTCATCGGCGTCGTAGCGGCAGGTGGCGCAGAGGGCCTCATCCCCCTCGGTGTGGTGCAGCGGCATGCCGGGGTGCCCATGGGCCTTGAGGGTCAACTGGCAGCGAGGACACTGAATGGTAGTGGGTGCGATCGGAGCTTGGCAGCGGGGACACGAAAGCATAGCAACAGAGGCAGCATCATGCCGTCAACAACTATGGCCGTATGCTAGCGCAGGGCAACGCCCAGAAGACGGCGAAATAGGCGATACCCCACCCGTACCCAGTCCAACATAACGTAGGGCATCCGCAGGCCCAGCGGGCGAAAAAGAGGCCGATAGATCCACCAGTAGGCCCGTTTGACGTCCTGCCATGCCCGGTCGGGCGCTGCATTTAAGAAATCAGACACATCGACTACCACCCCGTGCCCCTCGTGCTGCATCACGTTGCGCCCGTGGACATCGTGGGGAAACAGCCCCCGCTGGCGGGCGTAGGCCAGGGCAGCATCAATGTCGCGAATTACCTGGGGCGGAATGTCCACGCCTCGGTGCAATGAGTCGTATAGGTTCACTCCAGGCAGGCGTTTTAGAATCAAAAAAGGAGCTTCGCTAAAGTAGCACTGCGAAAAGGCAGGATGCTCGCCCAGACGGCGATAGACCTCCACCTCGGCCTCGATGCCCGGTCGGCCTGGAGCATAGACTTTGACGACCTGCTCAAGATAGTCAGGGTGGACAAACACGGCAGCATAGTTGCCAGTGCCCAGGCAGCTCCAGGGCGCTGGCAGCCGATGCACGACGACCGGATCGCAGGGGTCGATACTCTCTAGGTGTAGGTTTGGCAGCAGCTCTTGACGAACGCGTTTTACTAGCGCCTGAATCGGATCTAGCATGGGTGAAATGGATTCGTTTTTTAGGGTGAAGGGTAGCGCCGCACCTGATATTCGCGGGCATCAATCATGCGGTAGGAGAAATTGACGGCGGCGTCAAACTGCTTTTCGATCGCCTCTAGATCAGCTTGAGGGATGGCCTTCCACTGCTCGCGAGTTTGCCAACGCACGATATACACCACCTGGTCGAGCAGATCGGGCGAAATCCACACCTCCTTAGAGACAAAGCCGGGATACTGGCTCAGGGCAGCTGTCCAGATCTCGTTATCGAGGCGAACAAAGGTTTCACGGTTTTCGGGGTCGACCGCAAAGGTAAGCCACTCAATCACCATCAGGATGCTTCCTCTAGAAGACGGGTAATCTGTGCTTCAAAGTAAGTCTGCTGAGTTCCCAACACCCGCGCCAGCACCAGCCCCTCGCGGTAGGCGGCCAGGGCCGATGGAGTAGCCCCAAGTTGCTCGTGTACCTGGCCCAGCTGGTCGTAGGCCGCCATCATGCCGTAGGCGCTGTGGGCCTGCTGCTCTACCAGCAAGAGCTGTTCATAGAGGTAGCCGACATCGGCCCAGCGGCCCAGGGTTTTGTAGATCTCGGCCAGGTCGTTGATGGCGATCGCGGCAATCTCTAGCTGCTGCTGCTCGATCGCATTGGTGTAGGCAATCTGGTACTGGCGAGAGGCGGTGTCGAGATCGCCCAGGGTGCGGTAGTTGTTGGCCACCCGATGCTGGAGAGGCGCAATTTGCGGCCAGAGAGTTTCGTCGCTCTGGTAAAGGGTGAGCAGGCGCTGCTGGAGGGCGATCGCCCCAGCAAAATCCTGGGCTTGCTCCAGATTATCGGCTTGGAGCCCCACATAGCGAATCTCATCCTCAAGGTTGCCAGCAGTTTGAGCCAGGGCCACCAGCTCTCCATAGACCTGGGCCGCCTCAGGGAAATAAAACCAGTCGGCCCGCAGCGTCGCCAGGGCATCGAGCTGGCGGCGTTGCTCAGCCCCGTTGCCTCTGACCAAGGCGGCATCGGCTAGGTCACGGCGAATTTCGGCGGCGGCATCGACATCCCCCAGCACTTCGTAGGTCGCAGCCATGCCCTCTAGGCGATCGCTGTCGTCTGGCAGCGTCAGGTCGGCGCGAATCTCGTCGAGGCGCAGGGCGTAAAGCTGTAGATCGGGGGTGGCATTGCGATCGCGCAGCACTTGGCCTACCCGAGCAATGGCGGCCAGCTCGGCCTCAACGCCCAATAGGCGGCGCAGGCGAATCTCCCGCCGCCAAACGCGGCGAGCCGCCTCTAGCTCCCCCGCTTCGTCTAGGGCGATGGCTTCTAGGGCCAACTGGTCGAGATCTTGCTCCAGGGCATAGAGCTCTAGCGGGCTGAGGGGACGGGGCACCGCCGGCCTCGGCAGCAGCAGCGGGTCGAGGGGGTTGTCTTGCAGCGGGTCGGCCAAAAACGGAAAGCGAATTTCCGGGCGCAGCGCCTGGGCCAGCGCCAGCGGGGTATTGCCCAAGGTGAGGGCGATCGCCATCGAGAGGCCGCTCAATAGGCGACTGAGCGGCCTACTTATCGGTACAAAACGAGGTGCAAAAAACTGACGGGGCAACGGTTTTTCCCAAGCTGCTCACCCATCATAAACGCCGCCAACCCCTTAATGTGACAACCCCGTAACATCTCCGAAAGGCTCACCCTAGAGGGAGCCGCATCCTGTAATCTGAAGATTCGGTGGCGATTTAACTGCCCTACTCATAGCGCTGCCCAAACGGCCTCAGACCAGTTGCCCTGGTTTGCTGACCGAGACGACTGTTGGGCTCACAACTGCCTAGGCTGATCCCCCCAGGACTGTCCTGATGTAAATGGCGGTTGTCGTATCGCCGTCACTAAACCCTTTGCAAGCTTGTTTCAGACTATGCAATCCACCGCATCCCCCACCGTTTCGACTTCCCGGCGCACCGTTCGCATCGTGTCTCGCAAGAGCCAGCTGGCGCTGATTCAAACCCACTGGGTGCGGGATGAGTTGCAGCGACACTTCCCCGATCTCACCGTTGAGATTGTCACCATGGAAACCCAGGGTGACAAGGTGCTCGACGTGTCGCTCTCCAAAATTGGCGACAAGGGCCTGTTTACCCAAGAGCTGGAAGACACCATGCTGCGGGGCGACAGCGACTTTGCCGTGCACTCCCTCAAAGACCTGCCCACCCGTCTGCCCGAGGGGCTGATGCTGGGCTGCATCACCCACCGCGAAGACCCCGCCGATGCCCTGGTCGTCCATGAGAAGAATAAGGATAAGACCCTGGCCACCCTGCCCGAGGGCGCGGTGATTGGCACCTCCTCCCTGCGGCGGCTGGCTCAGCTGCGCCACCACTATCCCCACCTCACCTTCAAAGACATCCGCGGCAACCTCAACACTCGCCTGCGCAAGCTTGATGAGGGTGGCTACGACGGCATTATTCTGGCGGTAGCGGGGCTACAGCGCATGGATATGGGCGATCGCATCCACGAAATTCTCCCCGCCGAGATTTCCCTCCACGCCGTGGGGCAGGGTGCCCTGGGCATCGAGTGCCGCACCGGCGACGCAGAAATCCTCAAGTTGCTGAGCGTGCTTTCACATGCACCCACCACCGCCCGCTGCCTAGCCGAACGCGCCTTTTTGCGCGAGCTAGAGGGCGGCTGTCAGGTACCCATTGGCGTTAACACAGACTTAGCGGGCGATACCCTCACCCTCACCGGACTCGTAGCCAGCCTCGACGGCCAGCGGGTGATTAAGAACGTGGTGCAGGGGCCAGCGACGGAGGCTGAAACTCTTGGTGAACAGCTTGCCCAGCATCTGCGAGCCGAGGGGGCTCAGGCCATTTTGGATGAAATCAACGCCACCAACCGCTCATAAGTTTTGACAGTCGCGGTCAGCCAACTCACTAAGGGGAAAACCAAATGCTTAGTCGGCTAGCATCGGCTTGAGGTAGCCAGGGGGCCAATTTGAAAAGCGGCCCCATCTACCCAGCAGGACTGAAGAAAAGCCTAAAATCTCTGCAACGCAGTCTCTGCATCTGGCCAAAGAGATAAATCATCAGTCACAATAAGTTTAAGATTGGCCGGATGTTTGTGGCCCCGACTCGTCTTCTCTCCGTGTCCAGGCTGGTATTAACTCGATGTCAACTTCCTCCCTTCCCCGACTACTGTCTCTGGTGCAGCCTTCCATCTTGGCATTTGTGCCCTTTGCGTTAGCCGCTGTGGCTGCTGAGGCGACCTTGGCCGCGACCCCACTGACGGAGTTCGAAGACAGCCCCAAGGTTGTTATCGATGAAGCCTGGCAAATTATCAATCGCGAGTACGTAGACGACAGCTTTAACCAGGTCGATTGGCAAGCCCTGCGCCAAGACTTGCTCGGGCAAGAGTACACCTCTCAGGAGGCGGCCTATGGGGCCTTGCGGGCCGCCCTACGGCAGCTCAATGACCCCTACACTCGCTTCCTCTCGCCAACAGAATATGCTGACCTCACTGAGCAGACCTCTGGCGAAGCCTCAGGAATTGGCGTGCGGCTAGAGCGCAACAGCCAGACTGGGGCGGTGGCAGTGACGAGCGTGGCTCCCGGTTCGCCAGCCGAGCTGTCTGGGATTGTCGCGGGCGATCGCATTCTGCTGGTCGATGGCCAGAGCACCGAGCGGCTCACCCCCGAGGGCGTGCTGCAACAGCTGCGGGGCAACGAGGGTTCCCAGGTAACCCTCACTGTTTCTCGAGACGGCAGCGCTCCCCGCACCGTAATCATGACCCGCGCTCGGATGGATCTGCCCACCGTTGAATACTCCCAAAAAACGGTTGGTGGTCGCCCCATTGGCTACATTCGGCTGATTGAGTTCAACGCCAACGCCGCTGCGCAGATGGCCGACGCGATTGGCAGCTTGAGCGAAGCTGGGGTCGAAGGGTTTGTGCTCGACCTGCGTGGCAACCCTGGCGGGTTGCTGATGGCCAGTGTTGACATTAGCCGTATGTGGTTACAGCACGGTCAAATTGTGCGCACCCTCGACCGTCTAGGCAATGACGAAGCAATCTCAGCCAATCGCACCGCCCTCACCGACCTGCCGCTGACCGTCTTGGTTGATAGCCGTTCGGCCAGCTCCAGCGAAATTTTGACCGGAGCTCTGCGCGACAACGATCGGGCCACGGTAGTGGGTAACACCACCTACGGCAAGGCCCTGGTGCAGTCGCTCCACGGGCTCACCGATGGCTCTGGCCTGACCGTCACCGTGGCCCACTACTACACCCCCGATGGTACCGACATCAGCAGTCGGGGCATTACCCCCGATGTGGAGGTGGGCTTGAGCGATCGCCAGCGCCGCGAGCTATTTAGCAACCCCGCCCTGCTCGGCACCGATGCTGACACCCAATACCTCCGCGCCGCCGAAGTACTAGAGCAAACCATTCTCGCTAGCCAAACGCGACCGACTACTGGCGCTGCAAGCCGCTTGGGCCTCATCAACCCGGCTGAGTGACGCCCAAACTACTATTCAGGGCGGGAGGGTGCAAATTCTGCACCCTCCCGCCCTCGTCTTAGCGCCGTCTGGCTTAGAGTCGCTCGGCGTAAGCGGTCACCGGCTCTTTGATGAAGCGAATATAGAGGTGCTTGAAGGTGGATTTCACCACCCGAGGCATGCCAAAGTCGATGGGCATGAGTTCGGTGGGCAGCAGCCAGTCGGTCACTGCTAGGTCATCGGGGGTGAGCAGCGGCAAGGCTATTTCCTCCCAAGGGGGGCAAACCCCGAGCCGTATCGACTGGGCCACGGTGGGCACCGCTAGGGGATCGACCCCCAGCAGGGCGACCATGGCGCGATCGAGGGCGAAGACATTGGCTGACGCCCCTAGCACGCCCAAGTCTCGGGGTTCCCCGCCGCTGGGGCCATTGCCCTCATGGCCGACGATGCCATCCACAATGGTCAGCTCAGGATCGATCAGCCGCGCCGTTTCTACCAGCATGGTGCCAAAACGCTGTACGTCTTTGCCTGCTTCCATGTGCCACCAAGCCTTCATTTTGCCGGGTACGCAGCCAAACAAGTTTTTGACCCCTAGGGTAAGGGTGAGCTGCACGTGGGACTTGACCTTGGGCAGGTTGATCACCACATCGGCCTCCATCACCTCTTTGGAGAGGCGCAGGTGGTCAAACTCGGGGTTGTCGGTGGGGTAGCGATCGCCGTGCAGCTCCACGATCGGTAGCCCGAGTTCTTGGGCCAGGGGCAGCAAACCATTGGCCTTGGCCACCCCACGGGCGCTGCCAAAGGCAGGGCTGTCGCCCAAAAAAGGTTTGCCACCAGCGGCCATCACCTGCTGGGCCACGGCGTAGATCAGCTCAGGTCGGGTAGTGCATGCTTTGGTGGGGCGAGCGCCCGTCAGCAGATTGGGCTTGAGCAGCACGCGATCGCCCGGTTTCACAAAGGCCGCCATGCCCCCCAGAGGTGCGAGGAGCTGAGTAAGCGATCGCTCCAGTTCGGCCCTGTGGTAAGACTGGGCGCGCATCAAACTGACTGGCACCACCATGGCACTCTCCCGGAATAAATGGTCTGATTGGAGAATAACGCGGAACCCAAGCGCCGCGCTGCCCTGTTTGCCTAACAACCCCGTGAGGACTTTACTATGCTCAGCCTGTGGGCCAAAACTAGCGGCACCTGGATCAACGTCGCCACCATCTTGCTGGGCACAACGTTGGGACTCATGCTGCGCAGCCGCTTGCCTAAGTCAATGCAGCAAATTATCACCCAAGCGGTGGGGCTGATGACCCTGGTGATTGGGGTCTCCATGGCCAGCAACCTTTCGGATGTCGACGCTGGCCCCATCGACGGCATCATCTTGGCCCTGCTGGTAATGGCCGCCGGGGGAAT
Source organism: Phormidium sp. VAR_61_metabat_6 (assembly GCA_031425055.1). Taxonomy (GTDB): domain Bacteria; phylum Cyanobacteriota; class Cyanobacteriia; order Phormidesmidales; family Phormidesmidaceae; genus Nodosilinea. Next base: position 13,818 of record JANPIO010000051.1, on the reverse strand, counting down.
GCTGGGCGAATGGTGGCAGATTGAGAAACGCCTCTCGGTGTTGGGTAACTGGCTCAAGGCGAGGGTGCGAGGCGGCGGCCGCTTTACCGAGGGGTTTGTGGCGGCTAGCCTGCTGTTTTGCATTGGCCCCATGGCCATTGTCGGCAGCCTCAACAACGGCCTATCGGGCGACAACGCTCTGCTCACGCTGAAGTCCACGATGGATGGGCTGGCGGCGATCGCCCTGACCGGCACCTACGGCGTTGGCGTTGGCTTTTCGGCCCTCAGCGTGCTGAGCGTGCAGGGAGCTTTGTCGCTGTTGTCCAGCCTGTTGGGGACTGTGCTTGCTGACCCGACCACGAGCCCTCAAGTTTTGCTGATCACCGGGACTGGCGGGCTAATGATTTTGGGCATTGGTCTAAATCTGCTCGAAATTGGCCAGGTAAGGGTGGCCTCGTTTTTGCCAGCGCTGCCACTGTGCCCCGTGGCGATCGCCCTAGCTCAGCGTCTATAGCAGCCTGCCCATTCAATAAATTGCCTCCAAGCACAATGCCGGGCTGTATGACTACAACCCGGCATGCCGAATCAATCTATCGGATTTTAATGCGGATGGCGAGACTCGAACTCGCACAGCATAAGCCACACGCCCCTCAAGCGTGCGTGTCTACCAATTCCACCACATCCGCTGGTGTGTGAACGGTGCCAATTGGGCGCAACTGAGGGAACGTTGCCCAAGCACCAGCTCAGATATATAAGAGTAAACCATAATGGCACCCTTGTCGGAGCACATTGCCAGCAATATTTGTTGAGCTGGCCCCGTGATAGAATCAGCGACCGTCGTCATCGTATGATGCTGATGATGGTCGGTTGCGGCAGTAGGCTGGGGTTGCTTAGCTGGGCTGCTACCCCACAACTCAATGGTCTGTTGCTATTTGCCCTACGTACATGCGCTTTTCCAAGATTTTGATTGCCAACCGGGGAGAAATCGCGCTGCGCATCCTCCGCACCTGCGAAGAAATGGGCATAGCCACCGTTGCGGTTCACTCCACCGTCGATCGCCACGCCCTCCACGTGCAGCTGGCCGATGAAGCGGTTTGCATTGGCGAGGCTCCGAGCCAAAAAAGCTACCTCAACATTCCCAATATTATTGCCGCTGCCCTGACCCGCAATGCCAGCGCCATTCACCCCGGCTACGGCTTTCTAGCCGAAAACGCCCGCTTTGCCGAAATCTGCGCCGACCACCAGATTGTCTTTGTTGGCCCCTCCCCCGACTCCATTCGCAGAATGGGCGACAAATCGACCGCGAAGGACACCATGCAAAAGGTGGGTGTGCCCACGGTGCCCGGCAGCGGCGGTCTGCTCACCGACGAAGCCGAGGCCTATGCTGTGGCCAGCGAGATCGGCTACCCAGTGATGATCAAAGCCACCGCTGGGGGTGGCGGGCGCGGCATGCGCCTGGTTAACAACGAGTCCGAGCTGGTCAAGGCCTTTATGGCCGCCCAGGGTGAGGCCCAAGCCGCCTTTGGTAACTCAGGCGTGTACATGGAAAAGTTTATCGAGCGCCCCCGACACATCGAGTTTCAGATCTTGGCCGATAGCTATGGCAACGTGGTGCACCTGGGTGAGCGCGACTGCTCAATCCAGCGGCGGCACCAAAAGCTGCTTGAAGAAGCCCCCAGCCCTCGCCTCACGGCAGATCAGCGCGAAAAAATGGGGGCAGCGGCGGTGCTAGCGGCCCAGTCGATCAACTATGTGGGGGCGGGTACCGTCGAGTTTTTGGTCGATAGCCAGGGCAACTTCTACTTCATGGAGATGAACACTCGCATTCAGGTGGAGCACCCGGTCACCGAGATGATTACCGGCATTGACCTGATTGCTGCCCAACTCACTATTGCCCAGGGCGAAAAACTGCCCTTTACCCAGTCAGAGATTCAGATTCGCGGCCATGCGATCGAGTGCCGCATCAACGCCGAAGACCCCGACCACAACTTTCGCCCTAACCCCGGCCGCATTAGCGGCTACCTCGCCCCCGGCGGCATGGGCGTGCGGATGGATTCCCACGTGTATACCGACTACGAAATTCCGCCGTACTACGATTCGCTGGTGGGCAAGCTGATTGTCTGGGGGCCAGACCGCCCCACCGCCATTCGCCGCATGCGCCGCGCCCTGAGAGAGTGCGCCATCACCGGCCTGCCCACCACGATCGGTTTTCACCAAAAGGTGCTGGAGAACGCCAACTTCCTCAGCGGCGATGTCTACACCAACTTCGTCGCCGAAATGATGGCAATCAAGTAGCTCAATCATAGATGCTGTGTTGGCAACGTCCAAGTTGCCAACACAGCATCCCTTTGCCTAGCCCAGCATCCGCAATAGGCCCTGCTGCCCCACCAGAATTTCTCGCAGCAGGGTGACGATGCCCACCCAAACGACCGGGGCAATATCGACGCCGCCAATGGGTTGGACTAGCTTGCGCATGGGCACCAGCAGCGGCTCCGTGGGCCAAGCGATGAGCGAAAAGGGCAGCTTGGACAGGTCGGCCTGAGGGTACCAGGTGAGCACAATGCGAAAGATAAACAGCAGGGTCATGAGGCCCAATAGCAGGCTCACACCTATATTCAGCACCTGTGTGGTGGCCATGGGTTAACCCTCCAAAATACGCCGTTGTTGTAGATGTCATTCTAAAGCTTTCCTCAGCTGATTCTCTAGGCCCTGGTGGCTTTACCTAGGTACGGGAGCCGTTGTCGCTGATAAGGTGCTTGCCTTCCCCGGACAGAGCCCTGGTACGGCGAGCGTGGTTGGGCAATAATGATCAATAATGGTCAATAACAATTCGGTTTCAATCGTTAATCAGGATCAAAAGATATGACATCGTCTTTAGCCAACTTCTTGCTGAGCCTGCTGGCTGGTGCCGTGATTATCATCGTCCCCGCTACGGTTTTTCTCGTGTTCGTTAGCCAGCGCGACAAGATTCAGCGTCAGTAGTCTCAAAAGGCTGTGCCCGCTGGCATAGGTCAGAGGGCACAACCTAGCAGTCTTGTGGTCGGGAACCCTTTCGGTGTTCCCGATTTTTTCGCTAAGTCGGCTAGAATTAACGTGTTCGGTTGGCAGAGGCGATCGCCTAAGAGGAATTTGCCGTGAATTTTGGTACCCCCGTCCCCCTGCTGCTGGGCATCTTTATGGTGATTTGCGGCGTAGCGCTGTTCTTCTTAGATCGGCTAAAGCCCGGTTATGAGCGCGACTCGGACAAGGTCTACGCGATTTTGTTTCTGCTGGCAGGGGTGTTTCTGCTCGGCAACCTAGGCATGGACGTCATCTCCTCCTTTCAGCAAATGCTGTTGGTAGGCATGGTGGTGTCGCTGATGATTCAGAACATCAATTCCAGAACGCCGCTGGCTAAAGCGGGCTTTCAAGGCGATGGTGGCGATTTTGGTGGCGGCGGTGGCTACCGCGCCCCCCGAGGCAGTCGCCCCCCAGCTTACGCTCCTGACAACCGCACGAACCTGCGGGCTGAGCTAGACCGCCGCGATTATGGCCCTGCTGACCCCTACAATCGACCTCGGCCTATGCTTGAGGGGCGGGGTGAACCGACTGGACGCCCCCCCTATACCCCCGATGTCTACGGTGATGGTCGCCCGATGCGCCGCGAAGACATTTCGATGGATCGGCCCATGGATCGGCCAGGGGATGGTCGGCCCATGGGCGATGGCCCCGATGGCCCGCCTTACTACGACAACAATTCCCGCCCTGGGGACGATCGCGTTCGTCGTCGCCGTCCTCCCAAAAACCGCAGCGAGTACAACGATCGCTACCGCATTGACCCCGGCCCGCAGCCGCCGCGGCCCGACTACCGCCCCGATCGCGACCCGCTCTAGGCGTGGTGAATGACTCCCACCCTTCGGCTCATGCTCTGGCCTCGCTCCGGTGATTGCTTTGTCGTCTTTGCCCATTGATTTCGATGCCGCCACTATTGCTGGCACTGCCCTATGGGCGATAGCGCTGTACTGGGGCTTTTCACCCCTGGCCGATCGAGTGATATTAGCTTGTGAAGGTTGGCTGGGCGCAGACTCTCCGGCAGCATCGCTGCTGAGCGTTTTGCCGTTTTTGGCGGTGGGTGGTTTGGCCCACTACGGCCTGGCGCTATCGCTGGGCAACAGTTGGGCGGTCAGCCTGGGGGTGCTGGCTGCGATCGGCTGTGGTGTCTACGAGCTAGGCCGCCGCGACGGTCAGGCCTCTGAATAGCGCTACGGTTCATCTGCTTCGTATGAGCTGGTTAGATTTAGCGACTTGGCCGTGGGTACGGGTTTTTCGGCATATTCTTCAAAAATTTACGTTGGCGGAGTTTTGATGCGATCGCATCTTCATACAGCTGATCGGACGGAACTAAAGTTGACCCTAGAAAGTCAACTAAGCAAACGATGCCTGGCATTTACCGCAGAACGCATCGTCCTAGAGAGACTTTTAAACGAACACCTTCTAAATTTATGAGTGACTCTGGCTCTATCCCTGAGAAGAACGGCTTTAAATCACTGCTAATCAAAGGGCTGGTCAGTGGTGTTGCTTTGGCTGGCACGACTGCGATTCCCATCGTAGTGCAGCGTTCTTTGCAAACTCCCCCTGTCTCACCTGCGACGGTTCCAGTGTCTCCAGCCCAGTTCTCGCCACTGCTCGATTCGTCTCAGGCAGACTCCGCTGCACCCTCAGTTTCCGTTGTCGATGAACGTGAACAAAAGGATGCGGCTGACGAGAAGGGCAAAAAGAAGCGTGACGACGATTAGAACCCCAACGCTGATAGCGAGATAGCCGCAACCGTGAGGCGGCGCTATGGAAGCAGGGCTGCGCCAACAAAAAGCAGTTTATGGCAAACTCTAGCCCAGGTGGAGAGGCTATTCTTGCCTGTTTGCCAGGCCACTGTCGTTAAATGAGGTTAAAAAACTCAGGCTTTGGTTCTTTTCCCTAGATGATGAATCTAGAGTTAAACAGCGGGATTAGGATATTGCCATTCTATGAAACCTAAGCAATTTATCCTTTTGGGGCCTCCTGGGGTGGGGGTTGAGGCGCAGGCGATTGCGTTAGCAGAACGCTGGCAGGTTCCCCACGTTTCTATGGGGGAGTTGGTGCGTGGGGCGATCGCCGCAGAGACCGCGATCGGGGTTGAAGCTAGTCCCTACGTCGATGCTGGCGAGCCGATGCCCGACGTGCTGGCGATGAAGCTAATCCGCAAGCGGTTTGAGCAGCCCGATACTATGCTCAAAGGCTGGGTTTTGGATGGGTTCCCGCGATCGCTGGCCCAGGCCCAGGCGTTTGATCAGTGGTGGTCAGCGGTGGGCCAGCCCCCAGCAACGGTGGCCTATCTCAACGCGACGCCTGAGTTTTTGATCATTCGACTTTTAAACGAAACCAGCGAAAAGCCTCCAATTTCGGTCATCCGAGATCGCTTAGAGAGCTTTCAGCAGTCCTTAGAGCCGTTGCTTGAGTACTATCAGCAGCGATCGCAGCTCGCCACCATCAACGCCAATCTGTCATCTGCGGAGGTCGCCAGCGCCTTGGCCCAGCTAGGCGAAGAAGACACGGGTGCCGCCAAACTAATTCGCGATGAGGCTGAACTCGATGCGCTGCTGGCCAGTGAACCCTTGCTGGTGGTCGATTGCATGGCGTCTTGGTGTGGCTCTTGCAAACAGGTGACGCCTGCGATCGATAAACTGGCCGAGACCTATGGCAAATCTGTGATGGTGAGAAAGATCGACTTTGATGCCAATCGGCAGATTACCAAGCGATTTGAGCTAAAGGGCATACCGGCGGTAATGTTCTTTAAGCATGGCGAACGGCTAGAGACCCTAACCGGCATCAAGTCTTACCAGGAATACAACGCAGCGGTAAGTCGCCTGTTGGCTTGAAGCTAAACGCAGAGGAACCGAGCCCTGCCGATCGCTCGAGGTTAGGAGACAGCAGCAGGGACTCGGCTTCAAGCCGCTATTACCGCTGGCTGAATTCAAGTTCAGACCTTTGGCAATCGATCTCTTTTTAACTAATGCGGCAAACTCTGCATGGTGGCGAAGCCACAGCAATTGCGTTGGCTCTAAAATAGTAAGCTGATCTGATTTTGCTGATGAGCAGGACGGGGTAATTGAGCATGCATAAATATGAACTCGCCACAGCTATTATCAAGATGTGAAGGAGTACAGTAAAGCTAGAGATTATTGGATCAAGCCGCTTTATAGTTAATTATGCTTAATCACATAAGCGCTCCTAGCTCTCTCGCCGAATAAATTTCCGAGTGCAATACCTATCTCGGGATAGATGTATTGACCGTTAGATTTGATTACTTCTTGGTCTTTATTACCTTGCAGCCTTTGTCTCTCAGCGACTCTCAGTTCTTGCCGCAGAATTCGACTAGCTCCCAGTACTATAAGCGGTATCTGGAGACAGTTTGCGATAATGCAACGCTAGCGCTCTTTGTCATGGATGAATTTCAGCATTGCGTGTACATGAATCCTGCGGCTGAACAGCTCACAGGATTCATGCTTGATGAGGTTCAGGGCCGCGCTCTACACGACATTATTCACCATACCCGTCCGGATGGCTCTCCCTATCCGCTGTGTGAATGCCCCATCGACCAGGCGTTTCCGCAAAACAATCAAGAACAAGGCGAAGAAGTGTTTGTCCATCGAGATGGACATTTTTACCCGGTGGCTTATACGGCGAGTCCGATTCGAGAAGGGGGACAGCCAATTGGAACTGTAATTGAAGTACGAGACATCACGCAAGAAAAGCTGGATGCTCAGGCGCGGCAAGACGCACTCAACTTGGAACGGCAACTCCGCCAGGAGGCCGAACAAGCAAAAGCGCAATTGGACATTACTCTACAAAGTATCACCGATGCGTTTGCGGTGCTTGATCAAGAGTGGCGCTATGCCTATGTGAATCAGGCCGCGATCGCCACGTTGGGAAAAACGGAATCAGAACTGATTGGGCAAAGTTTTTGGGATATCTTTCCTGATGTGATTGGAACAAGGCTTGAGGCCGAATACCGTCGGGCGGTTGCAGAGCAATGTACGGTCGAATTTGAGAATTTTTACGCCGGATGGAATCGGTGGTATCACAATCGGCTTTATCCGTCTGAAGCTGGAGTCTCAATTTTCTTTGCCGACATTACCGAGCGCAAACAAACCGAAGCGGCACTCCAAGAAGCCGAAGAACGATTGCGACTAGCGATCGAATCTACCCGACTCGGCACGTGGGATTTTAACTTGGTGACCCAACAGATTGAATGGGACGAAGGCTGTAGAACTATGTTCGGGGTGCCAAGCGATGCAGAGATAACCTATGAGATCTTTCTAACCGCGCTTCATCAAGACGATCGCGATCGCGTTGACCAACTGGTCACAGTGGCGATCACGCCGGGAGGTTCAGGCGAATTTAAATCAGAGTACCGTGCGATCGGCATCACGGACGGCATTGAGCGCTGGATCGACGCCAGTGGAAAAGCGTTGTTCGATGCTTCTGGCAAAGCAATTCGATTAATTGGTACGGTTTTAGACATCACTGAAGCGAAACAGCGCGAAGCAGAACGCCAAAAGTTACTCGATCAAGAAAAACAATTGCGCGAACAAGCCGAACAAGCCAATCGCATCAAAGATGAATTTCTTGCCGTGCTGTCCCACGAGTTGAGAACACCGCTCAACCCAATTTTGGGTTGGGTAAAGATGCTAAAAGCGCAGAAATGTCCGCCACCAAAAATCCCGCAGATACTCGACACGATTGAGCGAAATGCCCAACTCCAATCGCAGCTAATCGAAGATCTGCTCGATGTTTCTCGAATTCTGCAAGGCAAAATTGTGCTAGATACAGATTTAGTCAGTTTAGCTGATATCGTTAAAGCGTCATTAGAAACGGTTCAACTGGCAGCAGAAGCGAAATCGATCGATATCAAGCTCAATCTCGAATTTTCTGGATCAGTGCGCGGCGACAGAAATCGATTGCAGCAAGTTTTTTGGAATTTGCTCTCGAATTCGGTGAAATTTACGCCGATTGCGGGACGAGTTGAAGTCACAGTCTCGCAAGTTGAAACCAATGCCCAGATTCAGATTTGCGATACGGGTAAGGGCATTCGAGCAGAGGTGCTGCCGTATATCTTCGATCGCTTTCGTCAAGCCGATTCTTCCACCACTCGACAGTTTGGCGGATTGGGGCTAGGGCTGGCGATCTCCCGTCATTTTATCGAGCTACACGGCGGCACAATCACGGCTGAAAGTTTGGGCGAGAATCAAGGCGCAACGTTCACGGTGAAATTGCCGATTACACTTGCTCAATCGCAACCTTGTTCAGGCTCAGGCTCGCCTGAATCAAAGCCCGATTTGCTCAACGTAAAAATTCTGGTAGTCGATGACGAGCAAGATAATCTCGACTTCTTAGTATTTTTGCTTGAAGCAGCGGGCGCGATCGTTCAAGGCGTAAACTCAGCAACATTAGCCCTTGAAAAATTGGATACTTTTTTGCCGGATCTGTTGATAAGTGATATTGCCATGCCGGATCTCGACGGATATGAATTCATTAAGCGAGTTCGCCAACAGAGAACAACCCCTGCGGGAACGTCGCTATGGCCAAAGGCAATCGCGCTGACGGCTTACGCAGGAGACGTCAATCGTCGGCAGATTTTGGCGGCTGGATTTCAGAAACACCTGTCAAAACCAGTTGATCCGGATAACTTGATAAACGAGATCGTGTCTCTTTTAAGAGATTGAGTCATCCCTTGCTTGATTGCCCTGCAAAGCACCGTGCTGCTTGATGTTAATCGAGATGTTGAGTCATTCAATCCGGCTATTACTACAGCCCTTAAACTGGGTGATGTGTCCATGTCAGCTCGATTCATCTCCTCATTCAGCAACACTCAGCTTATTAAAAACTTATTAAAGCAGCAGAATGAGCAAAGCAGGCCGAGGGGTGGGGCTGCTTTGCAACGACTCAATGGAGCGATAGTTGAACGTCTTTGCGTCGATGCTCAGGTCGGCAGCTGCCGACTATTTAGACTGTTGGGCTAGTTCTTGATGGCGAAAGCAGTCTGTGGTGTGGTCGTTGACCATGCCTGCCGCCTGCATGTAGGCATAACAGATGGTGGTGCCCACAAACTTAAAACCGCGCTGCTTGAGGTCTTTGCTCATGGCATCGGAGGCGGCGGTGCGAGTCGGGGCATCAGCTAAGGTTGGCCAGGCGTTTTGCACCGTTTCGCCATCGACAAACTGCCAAATGTAGCGATCGAAGCTGCCGAAGTCTTCTTGCACCTGCAAAAATGCCTGGGCGTTGTGGGTGGCGGCAGCAATTTTGAGCCGGTTTCGCACAATGCCAGCGTTTTGCAAAAGCGCTTGGTGCTTGGTCTCGTTGTAGCCAGCGACGACCTGAGGGTCAAAGCCATCGAAGGCGGCGCGGAAGTTTTCGCGCTTGCGCAGAATGGTGATCCAGCTCAGCCCGGCCTGAAAACCATCGAGAATGATGAACTCGAAGTGCTTTAGGTCATCGTGCAGCGGCACCCCCCACTCGGTGTCGTGGTAGGCAATTTCAAGCGGGTCGTTGTGGTGTACCCAGCCGCAGCGGCGCAGCGGCGTGTTGACAGGGGCTACGGGCATGGTTAGCTTTAAAGGATTTATTGATTTAGAATGGGAATAATTAATACTGCACACCCGATAAGTGGATCGGCCTGAATAAGGCAGTATGGATCCTGAAAACTAACTCTCGAAAAGAGAGGGTTTAACTTTTCATGCTTCGCTACACGCTTCGTCTTTTCTAGGGCTTTCTACCTATCAGATTAGTTGAAATCCTGGGTTGAAGTTATGCGCTATCTTGCCAGAATTGGACCAAAGCAGATGTGGGGAAAGCAAATCTTAAACCTGTACTGCAAAGAAGTCGATAAGTTTACCTGGGTACCGGTAAACGGAGAAAGTTCAATTGAGTTTGAACACAAGTTCCCACCCGGCACCCTAGTGATCGCTCACATCACAGTCGCGAGTAATCACCTACAGCGCCTTGAAGAAGCTACTCAGCAGATTGTTCTCACCCTACAAGGATTCTCAACCATCAGTCGTCGCTATAAAGACTTGACGCATGACATTGAGGCGTGGAAAGAATCTATGAAAATTCAATTAGAAGAACTGCGTCGTCGGGAAGAAGAGTTGCTAAAACGTGCTGAGGAGTTGCAATTAGACTTGGTTTGTACCATCGCTGAGCATAGCGAACCAACTATTCCTCAGTCTTTTGAAGGAAATCATGATGTTAATTCAGAGATCATAGCCTTTTGATGGAGTGGTTGCAGCGTTAACTTCCGTATTAGCTGTTCGTTGCTTCAATCTGATTAGAGTGCCATAGCTTGTTGAGGCAGCGGGTTGTGGTGGAGGCCGTAGAACACCCTCAGGCTCCAATAGTTCTTTTGTGCTATTTAGGTGAGTCGATCGCCCCATTCCCTAAACAATCCCCACCCTGAGCGCCACGACTCCAGATTGATCGCTAGTATGGAAAATGTCCTTGCGTTCAGAGAGCACCCATGTCTACCGCTGCGCCCCCCATCCAGCCCCAGGCCATGGATGACATCAAACACGGTCTACCCGTCACCATCATTACCGGCTTTTTGGGCAGCGGCAAAACCACCCTGCTCAACCACATTTTGGCCAACCAGGAAGGGCTGAAAACCGCCGTGCTGGTGAATGAGTTTGGCGAAATCGGCATCGACAACGACCTGCTGATTGACACCGGAAACAGCGACGACACCATGGTCGAACTCAGCAACGGCTGCATCTGCTGCACCATCAACAACGACCTGATGGAAGCGGTGTACAAAGTGCTAGAGCGCCAGGACAAAATTGACTACCTAGTGGTGGAAACCACGGGGCTAGCTGACCCCCTGCCCATTGCGCTGACCTTCTTGGGCACTGAGCTGCGCGATCTGACCCGGCTCGACTCCATCGTCACCGTGGTAGATGCCGAAAACTACAGCCTGGATCTCTTCAACAGCCAGGCGGCCCACAACCAGATTGCCTACGGCGACATTATTTTGCTCAACAAGGCCGACCTGGTCGATGACGCCGATCTCGATCTGCTGGAGGTCAAAATTCGCGACACGGCAATCGCGACCAGCAGTTCCTCCCGGGGATTCGAAGGCATGCGTTCCAGCCGGGCGACACCTCCGATCGGCAGCAGGGTAATGTCATGCGTACCAATGCCATACTTCCGGGCGGTCAGAGCGTGGCCATATTCATGCAGGAGGACGCAGGCAAAGAGGGCCACAATCAGCAGAACAGTTTCGAATGCCACCGCCGCCCCGGCTCCGGCCCAGACGGAGGAGCCGATCCACACCAGAAAAAGCAGAAAAGTGAAGTGCAGATAGACGTCGATGCCCCAGAGGCGGCCGAGTTTGATGGACCATTTCATGATAAAGAATACGCGGGGTGAGCGGCGGGGAAAGCGGGCTTCGTGCCGGGAAAACGGGAAATGCCGGATCCGGCTGATCGATTCGGCATCAACGCGAGGATAGCGTGTCGGTTGAACAATCCCGGGCCGGGGTTGCGTTGCGGAAACATGATTTCCGAAATGTTGCACCGGTGGGGATGGAGAGTCGGATTTTGGCTGCTGTCGGCGCTGCCCGTGCCGGCGGCGCGGGAGACCCTGGTGGGCACCGTGATGTGCGGTTACCAGGGATGGTTTGCGGCCGCGGGGGATGGCCATGAACTGGGATGGCAACACTACGGATTTGGCAAACCCGGGCAGAGCCATATTGATCTCTGGCCCGATGTGACGGGTTTTGGGGCGGAAGAATTGTTTGAGACTCCCTTCCAGTTTGCCAACGGCGCAGTGGCCCGGGTGTTCAGCTCCAGCCATCCCCGGACAGTGCGGCGGCATTTCGACTGGATGCAGGAGCATGGGATCGACGGGATTTTTCTGCAGCGCTTTGGCGTTTCCGTGAAAGCTGCGAAATCGCGGGCCTTTGTGGACCGCGTCATGGCGGAAGTCAGAGTGTCCGCGGAAGCGACCGGCCGCACCTGGGCGGTAATGTATGATTTGAGCGGACTCCAGGCTGGGGAGATTGCCCGGGTGGTCCTGCCGGACTGGCAACGCCTGCACGGGAAGCTCAAGGTCACCGGGGACCGGTCCTATCAACATCACGCCGCCCAGCCGGTGGTGGCGGTGTGGGGCATCGGCTTCAATGACAGCCGGGCCTATTCCCTCAGGGAATCCGCCGCTTTTCTCCAACAATTGCAGACGGATGGAGCCTGTGTCATGGCCGGAGTGCCCTACGGCTGGCGGTTATTGGAAAGGGATGCCGTGAAGGATCCGGTCCTCCTGGAAATCCTGACCAAACATGCCGACATCATCAGCCCATGGTCGGTGGGCCGCTATGCCAATCCCACGGATGCCTTCAGCCAGATCCGGAGCCTGCATCCCGGCGATGCAGCGTGGTGCCGGGAACGCGGCAAGTCCTACCTGCCGGTGATTTTTCCCGGCTTCAGCTGGAGCAACCTGATGCGGTCCCGGGGAAAGGAGGTGCCCCTCAACTCCATCCCGCGGCTTGAGGGGAAGTTTTTCTGGACCCAGGCCGCGGAACGGATCCACCAAGGGGCGGAGATGCTTTATGTGGCGATGTTCGACGAGATGGACGAAGGAACGGCAATTTTTAAATGTGCCAACGAAGTCCCGGCCGGTCCCCTGCCGTTTGCCACCTACGAAGGGCTGCCGTCCGATCATTACCTTTGGCTCACCGGTCAGGTGCGGAAAGTCCTGCGGAAGGAAAATCCGTGGACTGCGACTCCCCCTATCCACCGGCCTTGAAGAGGCAGCAGAGTTGACGGGCAGGGTAGGATGGCCGCATGAAACTGACAGATGACATCCAAAGCCCCCGTCTCCTGCATTTCAAAGGACTGATCTTTGCGCTGCTGGGACTCATGGCCTGCGCGCTGATTCTCGTGGAAAGTCCCCACCTGCGCACTGCCGGGCTGCTGGCCATCGCCATCTGGGCGTTTTGCCGGTTTTATTATTTCCTGTTTTACGTGCTGGAGCACTACGCGGGGCGCGGCCGACCTTATGCGGGGCTGTGGGATGCCCTCGGCTGCCTGCTGAAACGGCGGAAGTCTGCCCCGTCGGAACCCGGAGCCACAAAATTGGAAAAATTCTGAATGCCGTGGCGGCAGGTGCCGTCCCAGCCACCATGAACGCTGCTTTTTGCCGAATCGTGCTGGCCGGTCTCCTGTCGTGTACCGGGGTGAGTTGTATGACCGCCTACGATGCCTACGGATACCCCCAGCAGGTTGTGGACCCGGGGGTCGCAGTGGCTGGTGCGGCTGCCGCCGGTTTGCTGGCTTATGGCCTGGCGAACAACAACAATCATCATTCACATTACCGCCACTACAACGGGCATGGAGGTTATCGGGGCGGCTACTACCGGCCTTCGCATTACAGCGGCCATGGCGGCTACTACCGGGGCCATGGTGGCTACTACCGGGGCCATGGTGGTCACTACCGCGGTCATGACCCCGGTTGCTACTATTGACCGCGGCGGTTTTCCGGGAGATTTCAACGAATGTCGAAGGGAACCTTTTTGATCCTGTCGGCGCGGAATTCGTTGAAGCTGGGGTTTAATGGTTGAACATGAATTCCTTGGAATTCAGCAACGCCCAGAAGAGATCTTCCAACACTGCCTGGGTGTCTTCGGGTTTGGCCGTGATGGCCTCAAGGACCGGTTTCAGCTCCAATTCAGTGGGAGGACGGGTGAAGCACCGCTGATACAGCACCGTGATAATATCCTGAGGCGTTTTCTTTTCATCGAGCAGGGTCCGGATCAATTTGCCCTCGCTGATGCGC
>JANPIO010000050.1:0-7142 GCA_031425055.1 Phormidium sp. VAR_61_metabat_6 | reverse complement strand
GGCCGCTGCTGTACCGAGGGGCAACGCTTTCTCAGGTGACGGTGCTGGAGGCGGGCCACGACGCGGTGATGGTGGTGCAGGATGGGCGATCGCCCCTAGTTATCAACAGTGGCACCGACGACACCGCCTTCTACACCGTGGTGCCCTTTCTGCGGCAGGCGGGCATCAATCAGCTCACTAGCGCCATTCACGGTGACGACAGCGATCGCGACAACTGGCGCACCATTGCCGACAAAACCCCCATTCGCAATTTCTACGGAGCCAGTTCTGCCCTGGCGGTGGCTCCGACAGTCAAACAGTTTCACCCCCTGACCGCAGGCCAGGTGCAGTCGGTGAGCCGTCAGCGGGTGCGGTACTTACAGGATGGGGCGCGGGGTCTGAAATTGGATTTGCTAAATCAGCACAACTGGCTGCTGTTGCCCAAGCTATCCCCCGAGCAGCAGATGCCTTGGCTAGCGGCGCACCCTGGCTTGCAGAGCGAGGTGCTGTGGTGGCATGGAGAATCGCTGGCGGAGAAGGCGATCGCGGCGATTGGGCCAAAGGTGGCGATCGCATCAGCGGCCACCATTGACCCCGCTACTGAAGATAGGCTCAAGCAGCGGGGCATTCAGGTTTTCTGTACCGAGCGCGATGGAGCCATCACCTGGAACCCACGCCGGGGCTACCGGGCTTACCTAGCGGCGCGATCGCATCCCATTGCCTCGCTGGAATAGAAAATCACCTACTGCACCAGCAAATTGAGCTGATAATTGATGCGTCCGGTACCGCCGGCCTGCTGCTGCACGACCGTATTGGGGCCGTTAAAGGCGATCGCCACCGAAGCCGAGGCGGGCGAATAGCTGCCCACGATGGTGACGCGGGTGATCGACTCGCTCAGATAGGGGCTGACATCGACAAATTCTGAACTGGTGCCGAGGGGCACTCGGGTGTGGCCATCAATTTCGATATAGCCCTGGAGCGATGCGTCCCCCCGCACGCTGACCGAGAGCAGATGGGGTTCGTCTAAATTGGCGCGATCGAGGCTGATGGTATTGGTTTGACGCTGGTATGAATCCATAACATCCTTCGCGCTGGCCCGAGACAAGATGGCGCTGAGAGCCTGATAGGAAACCCCAAACGACTGATTACCATTGGCTGAGGAAGGCCCCACCGCCGTAGTAACCGCCACCAGAATCAATAGAGCAACCCCAAGGGCCGATGGATGTTTCATGACAATGACATCTCCAGGAAAAGGGGAAGCCGTACTAGGGCTAGCCCTAGCAGCGGCTTCTCGGCCAGGTTAGCACGGCCAGAAATAGGCGAGACAGCCTTCAAAAACCAGCGCTTGTGCCCTGACCAAGTCAGGCTAGATAGACACCGTCTCTGGCCAACAGGTTCCCTTTCCTCGACAATCGCTATCGCCGCAGACGTTCGGCGGGGTTATACACATCGACCTGCACATTGACAGGCACCGCTACGGTAGGGCCAGAGACCCCCAGGCCAGCCCGCTCTGAGCTGCGAATTTGGTGGCGACTCTGACGGGTTTGGCTTACCTGTCCAGTGCCCCCCACCTGAATTTGGCGGCTGGTGCTGACGCTGGTGTTGCCCACGCAGGGGCCTTCGGCATCAATAGCCACATTGTTGACCTGTTCGGCGGGCTGGTCGCCACCGTGAATGGCGGCCTGAATGGCCACATCGGCAACTACGCACTGAGCGGAGGCCTCTGGGGCAAACGATACTAGGGCTCCAGCACAAAGGAGCCCCAGAAGATGCTGAGGTTTAATCATAGTTACGACAGGGTATAGGGGTTTGACGGAAAGCCCAGGCTACTGGCACACCCGCGTGGTGCTGCGGTTTTCGCTGTAGACCACGTTGCCCCCCGGCGTCGATCGAGTGGCCTGGGAACTTTGCGATCGCGCGGTGCAACCCGGCGCAAAGGTGGCCCTGGGCAGCGGGGTTGAGTTGGTCTGGGGAGCGATCGCCGCCGGGCGAGGCAGATTTAGCGGGCTGTCAGCCAGAGTTCTGATATAGACTTGCCCATTGTTGCCTACCCGGAGTTGCACCCGGTCGGTGTTAATAGACACCGAGCTAGCGATTGCGGCGGGGGCCAGGGTGGCGAGGGCGATCGCCCCCACCAAGCCCACCCTCAACGTTGAAATCATCATGGTCGTCTCTTTGCAATAGCAGGACAAATACGGCGGAGCCACCGATTGCAGATGAGACTCTGCAATCGGTGGCTCCTTCAAGGATTAGTTCCGAACGTCGATGCGGGCACCGCCACGGCTATGACCCCGGCCATGACCACGGTTGTCAGGACGGCTTTCGCGAATAACGTTGACCTGGTTGCTCTCTTGGTAAGCAGCGTTGTCGTCACCCACCACAGTGCCGGTCTGGTAGATGTCTTGCACAATGCCCGTGCTTTCTACCTGGCGACCCGCAGGGCCACGGGTCTCAACCCGGTTGACCTGCTGGCTGCGCTGCACCGTAGCGTTGCCATTCCCTTGGATGTAGATATCTTGGGTGCCCTGCTGCACTACGGCGGTGTCGGCGCTGGCGGGCATGGCCACAAAGCCCAGAGCAGCAAAACCCAGTAGACCCAAAGCAGAGATGTGCTTCAACATTGAAACGTCCTCAAAAATTAATTGTGCAGATGAGTGAATTTGTGAATTCAACTATTAAGGATTCACTTTCAAGAGCGGATTTTTGTGCTTCTTAAGTAGCATCCATTTTCATCGATTCACACCCCCTATGACCCGTGAAATTACGCAAAGGTTCCAGAAAATAAAAAATAAAGTCTTGTAATTTTATGGACAGTAAAAAATCTAAAAAAAACGCAGAATTCTCCTGGGATTAGAAAATAATTCCAGGAGAAAAAAGCTATTAATTTCTATTCTTTCAGAGCCTAAGAAGAATAGAAAGATATTGGTACTTTGCGGCTATAAGTTGCAAATCCCTTTGCTTTCCCGTTTTAGTCTTTCTACAACAGCACCAAAAAGCGACCGCAAGCCGATTTTCTCGATGGAGTTGGATAGGCCAAGAGGTAGGTCGGATCCCCCTGACTCCCCTGGCAATGGCTTATGCTGTTTCCCTTTAGCAAAAAGGGGCAGGGGGATCTTTCCGACGCCTTTGACAATTATCGGAATCGCTAAGGCAGGCTATGTGGTTAGCTGCAAAGCAGTTTAGTCATCGTTGCGATCGCGATCATGTCCCCGCTGCTGGCCCCGGCCATTGCCCCGCCCTGGTTCGGCGCGGCCTGGTGACTGTTGCTGATTGATCTGATTGGTTTCTTGGTAGATGCTATTGCCATTGCCATCGACAGTGGCGCTCTGGGAACTGTCTTGCACAGTGCCCTGTACTGTGCCCCGGCGAGCGTTATTGCCCAGACCTCGCCCTAGGCCAGGATGGCTAATATTGACTTGATTAATCACCTGTATCACTTGGTTATTGCTGCCATCAATAGTTGCAGACTGTGTGCCAGTTTGTTGAGTGGCAATGTTGGCAAAAGCGGGAAACGCCAGCGTGCTAATAGCCGCTGCTCCCAACAGACTAAACGCCCCGTATCGTTGTTTCATCATGTTCAATCCATTAACAAGTGAGCCGAGTTAATAGACCACTACTGATAGAGCGAGAGTTCCAAATATCCTATAAAGCTTCGGTAAAGATAGGTGTTTCCACTGGAAAATCAGGCAAATCGGGAAAGGTTGCCTCAGGGCGATCACGGGCAAAAGAGGAACATTCCACTTTCGACAAAATAGTCAACTTGCGAGCTGACCATTGAGATTAGATTCACCACCGAATTGTGGATAGTTTCGTGGGGCGGCGGGCCTCGCTCAAGTCTGCCCCTAGGCACCCCAATGCGATGCGCTTTATGGTGGACGATGACTGCCAAATCGAGTTGACCTCACCCTAGCCCAACTGGCTCCCCTTCTGGGGCGCTGTCCCACGTCTATCCACCATCTTGGAAAAGCCAGGAGCTTGTACCAATGCCCCCCCCGTTTGCAGAGACAGCCCCAAGACGACCGCGTCGGTTGCTAATTACCGGCGGTGCCGGGTTTATTGGCTCCAATTTTGTTCACCACTGGAGCCAGACCTATCCCAGCGATCGCATTGTGGTGCTTGATGCTCTCACCTACGCAGGCAACCGGCAAAACCTGGCGGCAGTAGAGCAGCAGCCCAATTTTCGCTTTGTGCAGGGAGATATCTGCGATCGCTCCCTAGTTGATCAACTGCTGCAAACTGAGGCGATCGATACTATCGCGCACTTCGCTGCCGAGTCTCATGTCGATCGCTCCATCGTCAAGCCTGATGCCTTTATTCGCACCAACATTCAGGGCACCTTCACGCTCCTCGAAGCCTTTCGCGCCCACTGTCCTCAGGTCAGTACCGCGCGCTTTCTGCACGTCTCTACTGATGAGGTGTTTGGCAGTCTCAGCCCGACTGATCCACCGTTTAACGAGACTACACCCTACGCCCCCAACAGCCCCTATTCTGCATCGAAGGCAGGCAGTGATCACCTGGTACGGGCCTACCACCATACTTACGGCCTACCTACCCTGATTACTAATTGTTCCAACAACTACGGCCCTTACCACTTTCCTGAAAAGCTCATACCGCTGATGTGCGTCAACATTTTGTTGGGTCAACCCTTACCTATCTATGGTGATGGACAAAATGTGCGCGATTGGCTCTACGTGAGCGATCATTGCCGAGCCCTTGACTGTGTGCTGCACCGAGGCCAGCCAGGAGAAACCTATGCGATCGGCGGCAACAACGAAGTCAAAAACTTGGACTTGGTGAAGACGATTTGCGCCCTAATGGATGAGCTAGCGCCAGACCTGCCGGTGAGCCCCGCTAGCCAGCTAATTACCTTTGTCACAGACCGACCTGGTCATGACCGGCGCTATGCGATCGATGCCAGCAAAATTAGGGCAGAGCTAGGTTGGGTACCCCAAGAAACTTTATCGAGTGGCTTAAAACAGACGATAGCATGGTACTTGGCGAACCGTGACTGGTGGCAATCGCTCCTGTCGGATGACTACCTCGCTATGGCTCAACGACTCAGATAGCAATACCCAGGGGGTTTTCAATGGAGCAAACGGCCACCAGGTTAACTCACAAGATCCTTATATACTGCTAGGGTTTTGTCGGCTAGTCGGGGCCAGCTATAGCGTTGCTGCACTTTGCGGTAACCGGCTTGGCCTAGAGCGGCGGCTTGCTGGGGGTGGTTGAGTAAGTAGTTGATACGCTCTGCAATTGCACCTGCCTCTTGATCTAGGAGATAGCCATCCTGTCCATCGCTGACCACTTCCATGACCGCTGGAATTTTGCAGCCGATCACTGGTTTTTCAAAGCTCCAGGCTTCGGTATAGACGCCGCCAAAGCTTTCTTGGCTGGAGGGCACGCAGAGCAAATCGCAGGCGGCCAGGGCATTGGTTTTGTCTTGCAGCGAAACGGCCCCCAGGCGATGGATGCGAGGGTCAGCAAATTCGGCAAAAACCGCCTCGGAGGTTTTTACGGCGGGGCCAATAAACACAAAGTGGGTATCAGGGTGCTGCGCCCACACGGCAGTCGTAGCGTCGAGCACCTGGCGATAACCTTTGTAGGGATAGTGCTGGCCTAAAAACAAAACCACTGGCCCGGTTAGGTTATAGGCAGCGCGAAAGGCAGCAGGGTTGGCCTGGGGAGCCAGCACGGGGCCATGGCCGGTGACGTGAATGCGATCGCGGGCTACCCCCAGCCCCTCCAAAATCTGGGCCTCAGCCTGGGTGAGGGCAATTACGGCGTCGGCCTGCTGGTAGAGCTTGAGATATTCGCGGTAGCGCCAGCCCACCCAGCGGGGGTGGTGCACGGGGGTGAGCACAAAGGGAATATCTCGCTGCCGCGCCACCTGCAGCGACGCGTAGGTTAGCCCTTCGCGGCCAATGCGCACGTTGTGAATGAGGTCGCTGGTTTGGGCTAAGGCGGCAATGGGTTTGGCAATGACCTGGGCGATGGGGGGCAAGGCAGCCGCCATCCAGGGATAGTACAGGGGCAGCCAAGGGGCCATGCGGAGCTTATCGGCCCAGCTAAAGCCCAGGCGATGAACAGGAATGCCTTCTATTTCGTAACCGTAAGGGCGACTGTGGGCCTTAAGGGTGGTGCCTAGTAGCCAGTCGGTACGGTTGTGGTTCCAAAAGGTGGCAACTTGGACGGGGTGAGTTGCCTGAAGCTGCTGGGCCAGCAGATGCTGGTGAAGCTGGGCACCGCCAATATAGGGAGGGTAGGCGGTGAGGGTATAGAGAAGATTCAAGAGCCCCCCTCAGCGATTATTGGCGGCAATGTTATAGACCTCGATTGTCTGTTCGGCACATTTAGCCCAGCTAAACTGCTGGGCGCGGGTCAAGCTTTTTTGAGAGAGTTCAGCCCGTAAATTGCTGTCTTGAACGAGATTCAGAATACCCTGACATAGCCCATCTTCATCGGTGGGATTGATCATAATCCCGGCATCGCCTACCACCTCTGGCAAGGAGCTTACATTTGAGGTGATGACTGGAGTACCGCACTGCATTGCCTCTAAAGGGGGCAAGCCAAATCCTTCGTACAGGGAAGGATAGATAAAAGCAGTAGCCCCTGTATAAATAGCGCTTAGATCTTTGTCAGGAATGTAGCCAGTCAAAATTACCTTTGACTTTAGGATCTTGGAAGATTCAAGGATCTTTAGTAATCTTTTATTTTTCCAGCCAACACCGCCAACTAGTACAAAATTTAAGTCAAGATCGGGTTGCTCAACTAATAGCTTTTGAAATCCTGACACCAAAAATTCTAAATTTTTGCGAGGCTCAAGGGTGCAAAGACTTAGAATATAAGGGCTACAGGGAATCCCGCTTCTCTGTAGTGCAGCATCAACAGCAGATCGATCTTTTATCTCTCTAAATTTATCATCAGCAGCAAATGGCGTTACAAAGACTTTCTCTTTAGGGAAATGAGTATATGCACAAAAATCGTTTTTAGTATTCTCCGAATTGCAGATTATCCAGTCTTTTTGGTGGTTTATACTTTCAATAGTTCTTTGAAACTCCCCTTTTATTTTATCTGTCATATGCTCTGAATACAGAATCGGAATGATGTCGTGAATCGTCATCACTCTGGCTAGTTGTTTAGTCAGGTCTATTGAAGGTAATTCA
>JANPIO010000049.1:0-7519 GCA_031425055.1 Phormidium sp. VAR_61_metabat_6 | reverse complement strand
CTGATGGGCGGCCAGGTGCGATCGCCGCGTCGATAGCCGTGATTTCACCGTTGCTCAAGGCCTCAACCTGTGACGGCGGGCGGCTGGGGTGGTAACTTCATAAAGTTCTCGAGTAAGCTAGGGAATTATTTGTGGGTTTATTACTGATGCCGCACAAAGGGCTTGAAAAGCACTAAAAGAGCATTACGCACCACGGGCTGGTGAACATGCCTATCGAGGGTTCCTGACCATCATCCTGATTAGCCAACTTTACAGAAAGGTACGACTATGGCGGAAGCCAAGATTCTCGTTGTCGATGACGACCCCGCAATTCGCAACCTGATTCATCGGTTCCTGGCCAAACAGGACTATGAAATGGAGTCGGCAGAGGACGGCAAAAAGGCCCTGGCGGTGTTCGAGCAGTTTACTCCCGACCTGGTCATTCTCGACCTCAACCTGCCCGACACCAACGGCTACGATCTGTGTAAAGAGATGCAGTCGCGCACCGGGGTGTTTGTGCTCATGCTCACGAGCCGCACCGACGAGTCGGATAAAATTCGAGGATTTAACGAAGGGGCCGACGACTATCTGACTAAGCCCTTTAGCCTGGGTGAACTAGAGGTGCGGGTGGGTGCTATTCTCAAGCGCCAGCGCCCGGTTACGGCAGCAGAACAGCAGTGTCTAACCTTCAACAGTCTGGCCATTGACCCCGTGCGGCGAGAGGTGATGCTCAACGACGAAATGGTGCCTCTGACGGCGCTGGAGTTTGACCTGCTACACTTTTTGGCCAGTCATCCCGGACGCGTGTGGCGGCGGGCAGAGCTGATTCAAAAGGTTTGGGACTACGACTACGTCGGCGATCAGCGGGTGGTCGATGTGCATGTCGGCCAGATTCGCAAAAAGATTGAGAAAGACACGACCCAACCAGCCCTGATTCAAACGGTGCGGGGCGTAGGCTACAAATTTGAGCCGCCGGGCACCGGGGAAGAGGCGATCGCAGGCTAGCCCGCCTCCCGCACTTGGTTGCGAAAAGTCCAGGCCAGCTTCAGCAATTTGGTCCAGTTGCGCTGCACTTTTTTTGGCGTCCAGCCTAAGGCTTGGGCGATGGCCTCATCGGTTAGCGCAGCGTCACCGATCTGCTGCTGTTTGAGCTTTAGAAACTGTCGGTAGTCGGAGGGCAGGGTAGCCAAAAAGCCGCCCCACTCCGTCGGTGTCATCCCCAACCGCGCCTCGAGGTTGGCCCCGAGCCACTGGTGCACCAGCTGCCACTCGTGCTGCTGAGAAAATTTTTCAACGTGGTACTTAAAGCGCTGCTGGAGATAGTCGCGCTTCCGAGCCGAGAGACCTAAAATATCGTCGATTTCAGCGGCGGAGCAGTCCTTCAGCTTGAGCACCAAGTAATCGACGCAGTCGGTCTGGTTTTGGTCTTTGAGGTACTGCACCAGGGCGTTGATGACGCGATCGCGCATCACCCCGTCACCAGGATCATCGACCTCGGCCATCATTTTTTCGCGCACCTGCTGCACGACCGAGCTGCGAGCATGGCTTTCGGCAGCTTCAGTCTTGGCCCCTTCGCTAACTAGGGCCATATCCACTGAGGTTTCGGCGGGCTGGCGACGGCTAAATGCCTGGGCGCGTAGCACAATCAGCTGCTGGCTGCCCCCCCGCAGACTGATGCGCCGTTTGGCATACTGCTCACTAAACGCCATATACTCCGCTAGCTCCAGCCGGGTGCGGGGGGTGTAGGTCGCCGGTAGCTCATGCTCGCGCCGAAAGGCGTTGAGCACTTCTATGTAGAAAATCTGCATGAAATCTTCGAGCAGGGCATAGCGGCCCTTAAACCCCAGATGGCTGCCGTGGGGAGCCACATGGCGGTAGACAATAGCGCTGAGGCTGCTGTGCAGTTCTACCCGGCCCCGGTTAGAGCCCATATCGTAATAGGCCAGGCACTTGCTCACCCGGTGGCGCACCAGGGCCGTCTGCCAGTGGTTGACATCGCCAGAGGCCTGGATGCGATCGCTCATGGCGCAGATGCGCTCAATCTCTGTTGTGACCCGCTGCATAACCCCGTCTATGCCCCCCAGGCGGCGCTGGAGGTGAGTCATAAACAACTCGTCTACCAGGGTGGCAATGGTAGAAATCGTGCCGTCGGCATCGGGCTGGGGTGACGGTTCTGAGGGCTGTGGTGAAATCCCAGGGGGTGATGGGGGCATGGCTAAGCAGGTAGATGCGGTCTTCATAGTTACCCAATCCTAACAACGACACTGAAATCGGGAATAGCCAGCCGGGACACTCAGTAAATTGGTGAATTCCGGGCGGGTTGCTATGTACCCCCGCTTCAGCTGTGAGGATTTCCCAGGGCATGTGCCAGCCCTCAAAGCTACCCGCCCGGGCCGCAGGTCAGTCGCAGTGGGTTTGCCCCTCTGACTATCCCAGGAAAATGCTTTGTCTGCTATGAATTGCTGATGCTGAAAAGCCCTGTTCTGACGAAGTTTCAGCATCGGCCACAGCGCCATAAGGCCCGCGATCGCGGGCTTAGTTGACGTAGGCGATCGCGATCGAAGCCGTGTGTCTAAGATTTGCCGACCGGGGTGCCAGTTGCTCAGTTGCCCCCAGTGGTGATGGTTCAATCGGCGGCAGCTACACCGGCTGAGCGCCCCACTCTAAAGCGGTCTCCCACCCCAGACCTTTGCGAATCATCTGGGGATTCTCCCCCTCCATATCCAGAATGGTCGAGACTTCGTAGGCTAGGGGGCGATCGTCGTCGATCACGATGTCCACGAGTTTTTCCAGGGTGTCAAACATCGCCATTTTGTCCACCGGGCGTCCCTTGGCCGCTTCGGGCAATATCGTCAGGGCTGAGGTCGAAATAATTGGGTTTTGCAGCGTTTCGACCAGAGCTAGGCAAATGGCATGGTCGGGCACCCGAATGCCTGTGGTGCGCCGCTTGGGGTTCATCACCAGGCGGGGCACCTGGCGAGTAGCGGGCAGCAAAAACGTAAACGGCCCCGGAATCAGTCGCTTGATTAGGCGGTAGGCACCATCGCTAACGATCGCATAGTCGGCAATATTAGACAGCGAGGCGCAGAGGAAGGTGAGGGGTTTGTCGTTGGCCAACTGCTTGATCTGGCGCACTCGCTGCACCGCCCCCCGATGGTTGAGGTCACAGCCAATGGCGTAAACTGTATCGGTGGGGTAAAGGGCTACCGCCCCCTGCCGCAGCGCTGAGACAACGGCCTCTACTTTGCGGCTCTGCGGGTTGTCAGGATGTAGTTTATAGGTTGTTGCCATTGCCCCTGTCCCCGCTGCGGTTGCTCTGTTGAAAACCCTAGCTTACCTCGATTGCCCCTCAGGCATTGCTGGCGATATGTGCCTAGCCGCCTTGATAGACGCCGGCGTGCCGCTGGAGTATCTGCAAACTCAGCTGGCTACCCTAGGCCTAAGCAACGAATTTACCCTGACGGTGACGCCGACCCGTCGTCAGGGGTTGTGGGCGCTCCACGCCGAGGTCACGCTGACCCCGCTTCCTCAGGATCACCACCCTGGGAAACGTCACCATCACCATCGCGCTGCTGCCGAGCATGACCAAGGGCCTGAAGCCGCGATCGCGGCCTCAACTACCACCCGCAATTTGCCTGCGATCGAACAGCTCATCACCCAGGCCGCCCTACCCGATCGAGCCCAGTGCTGGAGCCTAGCCGTGTTTCGTCGCTTGGCTGAGGCCGAAGCGGCCGTCCACGGCATTGCCATAGACCAAGTGCATTTCCATGAGGTCGGCGCGACCGATGCCATTGTCGATATCGTCGGCACCTGTCTGGGGTTCGATTACTTAGGGGTCGATCAGCTATTCTGTTCGCCCCTGCCCACCGGGCGGGGGCGGGTGCGGGCGGCCCACGGCTGGCTGCCCGTCCCTGCCCCCGCTGTCCTCAAGCTGCTAGAACAGCGCCAGGTGCCGATCTACAGCAACGATCTCGATGGGGAACTGGTGACCCCGACCGGAGCGGCGATCGTCACTGCTCTCGCTGAATCCTTCGGCGATCCCCCGACTATGACCCTACGCTGTACCGGGCTGGGAGCCGGGGGAAAAGAGCTGCCCGTTGCCAATGTGTTGCGCCTATGGATTGGGGAAACGGCCTGCTTATCCACCCCAGTAGCAGCGGTGGTACAGTCAGCTCCAGCCGGGGTTCCCTACGACTCAGACAGCGTTACCCTGCTTGAAACCCAGGTCGACGATCTGCTGCCCCAGGCCGTAGGCTACCTCTACGATCGCCTCTTAGCCGCTGGTGCGTTAGATCTATTTACCCAGCCCGTAGCGATGAAAAAATCTCGGCCTGGACTACTCATTACGGTGCTCTGTCGCCCTGAAGACGAATCCCACTGCACAGACATTTTGTTTGCCGAAACCACTACCCTGGGCATTCGCCGCCAAACTCAGCAGCGGTGGGTGCTGCCCCGCCACATAGAAACCCTTGAGACGCCCTACGGCCCAGTAGCCTTAAAACTGGCTTACCATCCCCATACCCAAGCGGTGCTTAATGTTCATCCGGAGTACGAAGACTGTGCCGCCTTGGCTCGCCATCACAACATTCCTTGGCAGAGGGTGCACCAGACGGCACTCAGCCTGTGGTATCAACAGGCTGACAAGGCGCTCTAGCCCACGGCCCTAAGTCTGCTCGTCGAGGTTTAGCTCGTCTATCTCTTCTTCACTGAAATGGTCTTCTTCCCCTGCCGCTAGGTCAGCACTGGTCAGTACATCGGGACGCACCTGATTCAGCTTCTGGGAAAAAACTCTGAAGGCATCTAGCCCTTGGCGATCGCCGAGAAACAGGGCTTCTGGCCTTTGGTCATGCTGGGTCACCTTTACCAGGTTGTACTCTGTGTTATCGCCATAGATGGCAAACGTAATTTGGAACACCTCCAAAAAGTTAATGACCCACTGACACTCGCTACGGGGAAATTGCTCGTAGTAGCGAATCAGGGTGGCAATTCTCGTTTCTATATAGGGAAGCGTCTGGCGCGAAACCAGCACCAGCTTAAGCAAAATAATCGCTAGCGTCAGGGCATTACCCTGGGATAACACCATCGAAAATAAGGGCGAAGGTTGTGTTTGATCCTCCGTCATTAAGTAGTCAACGACCCGATTGCTGGTGCGCAATACCAACGATGAATCCCACGGCTCATAGTCAGACTCCGTATAGAGATTGACTAGCCGTGCATCTAGCTTTTCCTGAATCTGTTTAGAGATCGGGTTGCCGCTGACGGTGTAGAGCAAATAGCAAGTCAGACTTTTCTTAAAATCACCGTAGCTGCTTTCTTTGATCTGTTCTAAAAACAATCGTGCTAGGTTTCTGTAGCTAAATTCGCCCCGCCTGGCTACAATTGCCTTGACCAGGCGCAGGGCACTATCTCCCAAGGCTGTAGGGTTGACTACGGGGCGATCGCGAGTTTGTCCCGACTGGCTATGGGCCGTATACATAGCCAAGTCAAACTTAAACTTGTCTTTTAGTCGGCGAGAGAGCGCACGAGCGGCCTGGCGCTGCTCGACAGGATTATTTTCGTTGATGTACTGAGGTACCAGCAGGTACGGAGTATAGCGAGCGGTCCAATCATCGGGGCGGTTTAAGGTGCGCTCCTCAGCGTAGCGAGCCGCAAACAGCCTGAGTTCTTCAAAATCCTCGCTCTCAAGAAATCGGGTAAGCCAGTGGCGCAGCCGCTTAAGGGTCGGCGATAGGGTGCGACGCTGAATTAACGGATCAGAGAACAGGTCAACTAAATCCTGAATTGCGTCAAACTGACGGGCAACTTCCCAGTTGTTGACGAGAATGTAGCAACAGCGCTTAATGGTGTTGCGAAACTCTGTTTCGTTATTAGCAAACAAAATGACGTGCAGCGCTGGCAGCGTTTGAGAGCTAACCGAATCAGTGTGATGGACGAAAAGATGACGAAACTCCTCTAAAACATCTTGAGGATGCCAAATTTTTACGATTTCTAGCAGGAAATCGTAGATGACCTGCTGTGCTTGAGCCAGCGATAACCCAGGTCGAGCCCCATACTCGTTTGACTCCATTGAGGGATATCTAGACACGGCTTCCCGAGACATTGGTTGGTAGATTCGACCCATGATTACCGGAAGTAGTTTGGCAAGCGACCTGAGTCAGCTGCTTACGGAACAGCAAACAGCATTTGCTAGAGTGCTATCGCTAGACGCTCCAGACTCTGATAGTCAAGACGCCGGCTAAACCTAACCCCTTGGCAGGTCTAGCCACAGACTAAGTGCTTAAACAATCCAAATCCGATAAATTCCAGATCCAATGAACCCGATGGTAGATGCATGACTTGGTGTTGTGCCTCCAACGTCAGCTAGCTCTCCACAGGAGAATGTAGCTATTCGCGTAGCTTCTAAGGTGCCCTAGGGCTCTTAAGTAACAACCACAGATCATTTGTGTAAAGTAACACAGCATAATACTGTCTTTAGCCTAATCAGCCATTGTGCTGTGTTGCAACCAGAGCATATTCCGTTGACCTTGAAACGGAGAGCTGGCAAACAATTTGAAGTCTTCAACCTACTCCGGCCCAGTAGCGCCATAACTTCTTAAAATAGCTGCTCGGCTTGGTAATAGTGGAACGGGATTCTACAGGGAAGCTTAGAAAAATATTACAAGCATTGTGGCCCACTGGATCACAGTCCAATCGCCAAACACGCTGTCTCCTTTCGGGTAAAGCCTTGCTTCGATATTAGTTATGGTATGGGGGCGGAGGGGCTCGAACCCTCACGACCGTTTAAGGTCAACGGATTTTCATTCTCCCGCAGCTTTCGCTGCTGCCCAGAGTGGGGGAACCCGCACCAGGTTTTGAGAATTGGACCCTCCCTTTACCCTCGACTAAACGTTAGGGTAGCTCCCGTCGGGCCTCTGCACCTTCCGGCAGGTTGATTTGCCGGCTTGGCTCAGGATTGCCATGTCTAGCATCGAAATAAGGCTAAAGCCGTTACCCAAAGCTAAAGTTAGGTTTCCCTGAGTTTGAGAGCTTCCACTTAGCAGATTTCTCCGCTAAGGCTCAGTTTTCTAAGTCCGTAGCGTCTACCATTCCGCCACGCCCCCAAAATTGCCCTAGCTGAGTGCAGGACAACGCAGACTCTATTGCAACATCAACTGTACGGGATTGCAACTCCCTAATTCTCCCCAGGGAGTAATCGGTTATTTTCTACGCGCTTTTATTTGGGAGTGTGTGCTAATGTAACGATAGCTGAAGTAAAATCTCAGCAACATACTTAGAACATTACCTGGACTAATACATCATGACCACAACTCTACAGCGGCGCGAAAGCGCTTCCCTGTGGGAGCAGTTTTGCCAGTGGGTGACCAGCACCGAGAACCGCCTGTATGTGGGCTGGTTCGGGGTACTGATGATTCCCACGCTGCTTGCTGCCACCGCCTGCTTCGTCGTTGCGTTTATCGCAGCGCCTCCCGTTGACATCGACGGCATCCGTGAGCCTGTTGCCGGCTCCCTGATGTACGGCAACAACATCATCTCTGGTGCG
>JANPIO010000048.1:0-28344 GCA_031425055.1 Phormidium sp. VAR_61_metabat_6 | reverse complement strand
TTACCCTTTACGGCGACTGCCGCAAAGGCCGACGGCCTTCCTTCGATGGAGCTGCCCCACCCGCCCAAGCCGAAGCGCTTTACAACGATTTTGTAGCCCTGCTCCGCACCAGCGGATTGCGAGTCGAAACCGGCAAATTTGGGGCGATGATGCAGGTCGAAATCCACAACGACGGCCCCGTCACGCTGGTCTTAGAACGCGACGCCTCGGTCTGAAGAACTCAATCTTGAATAGCGCTTACTCAGTGGTTCCTCAATCGCTAAAACCCCCAATGCACCGTAGGGTGGGCACTGCCCACCATCAGACTGGGCGTTAATCAAGCAACCTTACGGTTCTAGCACGCCAATATACTAGCTGGCGATCGCCGCCGTATCGGGCAGCACCATGCGGTAGCCCATACCGCGCACGGTTTCAATCGAGCCGCTGCCCAGCTTTTTGCGCAGATAGCCCACATACACATCGACAATGTTAGAGCCAGGATCGTAGTCGTAACCCCAGGCTAGATCGAGCAGCTGCTCGCGGCTGAGCACCTGTCCGGCGTGGCGCATAAAGGTTTCGGTGAGAATAAATTCTCGCGCTGATAGTTCGATGGGTTGCCCACTCACCTGCACCTGGCGGGTCATCAAATCGAGGGTTACGGGGCCGACGGTGAGGGTGGTTTTGGCGGCATCGGCGGGTGCCTGGACCGA
This sequence comes from Phormidium sp. VAR_61_metabat_6, assembly GCA_031425055.1. Taxonomy (GTDB): domain Bacteria; phylum Cyanobacteriota; class Cyanobacteriia; order Phormidesmidales; family Phormidesmidaceae; genus Nodosilinea. The sequence continues at coordinate 27,655 of JANPIO010000048.1, read as the reverse complement.
TCGCAGCCGGGCGCGAATGCGGGCCAGCAATTCTTCGAAGCGAAAGGGCTTGGTGACGTAGTCGTCGGCCCCGGCCTCTAGGCCGGTGACCTTGTCGTAGAGGTCATCGCGGGCGGTGAGCAAAATAATCGGTTTGGCAAAGCCCTGGCCGCGCAGCGCCTCTAGCACCGTCATGCCGTCGCGATCGGGCAGGCCCAGGTCGAGAATCATCAGGTCAAACTCGCCATCGAGCGCCAGGGCAATGCCGGTTTCGCCGGCAGCGCCGTGGGTGGTGATAAAGCCGTTGGCCTGGAGCCCTTTTTCTAAAAAAGACACGATGCGGGGCTCGTCTTCGACGATCAGGATGCGGCTCATAGATGGGTCTCCGGCAGCGGTTTGAGGGGCAAAACCAGGGTAAACGTAGCGCCCTGCTCGGGCTGACTGGCAAGCTGAATGGTGCCGCCGTGGGCCTGCACGATCGCCTGCACGATCGCCAACCCCAGGCCAGAACCATCGGAGCGGGTGTAGCGACTCTTGCCGCGCACAAAGCGCTGAAAAATGCGAGTTTGGTCAGCCAGGTCGATGCCTTCGCCGGTATCGCGCACCCAGAGGCGCACCTGGTTGTGGTGCCGCCTGGAACCTAGGGCAATGGTGTCACCCGCGCGGGTGTGCTGGGTGGCGTTTTGTGCCAGATTCACGATTGCCTCGGTGAGGCGCTGGCGATCGCCGACAATCTGCCCATCGCCCACGGACTCAAGCTGCCAGCGGCGATCGCCCAGGGCGGTAATTTTGGCGTACAGCTCTTCGGTAAACGCGGTCAGATCAATCGGTTCGGGAAACAAAAAGTCGGGCCGCTCGGCCTTGGCCAACAGCATGAGTTCGTCGATGAAGCGGCTCATGCGATCGAGTTCGTCAATCACGATATCGAGGGTTTCCTGCTGCTCTTGGGGGGTGGTGCCCATCAGCTCCAGGTGGCCGCGAATGATGGTGATCGGGGTGCGCAGCTCGTGGCCTACGTCGTTGAGTAGCTGCCGCTGGCTGTTGAAGGTGGCCTCAATGCGATCGAGCATGTCGTTGAAGGTGCGGGTGAGTTCGGCAATGTCACCCGCCGACCCGTCGAGGGGAATGCGCTCGGTCAGATTTGACTCGGTGATGGAGCGGGCGGTTTGGCTCAGCAGCCGCAGGGGAGCCAGCACCTTGCCCGCCGCAAACCAGGCCAACGCGGAGGCGATCGCCAGCACCACCAGCGACACCTGGGCAATAATCAGCACTGACTCGGTCACTTCGGCGCGATCGCGGCTAACTAAGTGAGTGACCACAAACACGCCCCTCACCTGTTCTGCTGCCATAATCGGCTCGGCCAGGTAGAGCACCGTACCAGAGATGGTGGTTTCGCTGTCTTGCTCCGGCAGGGTTAGGGCTTCCCACTGCTGCATTAGGAGGCTATCGGGGCGCAGGGCCACCGGCAGCGCTAGAGAGCTAGCCTTATAAAACCTGCCATCGACAATGGCCAGCAAATACTCATTGTCTTCTGGCACATTGCGCGACAGAAACACATCAAAAATCGCCTCAATATCATTGCCAAAGGGCTGCCCGGTTTCTGGGTTTCTGCCGTTGCGCAGCTGCCGAAACTCTTCTACCTCTTGGTAGAGCGACTGCTCAACCCGCTCTTCTACCCGCGATAGCAAAATCTGCCGCACCGCCAGCACCGAGGCCACGCTCGAAATCGCCATCAGCAGCAGGTACCACAGCAAAATGCGGGTTCGGGCTTCTCCCCACATCTGCCGCCAGCCGCCGGGGGCATGGGGTGTTGGGGGAAGTTTCGGTAAAACAGGAGATTTCAAGGTTGGTTTTCGCTTAACACCACGAAATCAGCCCCCTGTCGATGGATGACTACATCCGAGTCTAGTTAAGGACAGTAGGCCAGTACTTAACTGGTGAAGGATTCATCGCGGCAAAAGTTCCTGCTCCCAAAGGCTGGGATACGGGCCGGGATACCCAAGGTGGGGCCTCACTCACTATTGTTCTAGCATGTTGGCCAAGCGAGTTTCGCTCAGGCTTAGCAGCGCCTCTGTGTAAGGCCGACGGCTGGGAATGCGGGTGCTGATGTGAATATGCCGCACCAGGGTCAGCACGGTGTAGAGATCGATCTCTCGGGCGGTGGTCGTTATTCTTGCGCCCCAGCAAGGGTCAGAATTTTGGCTGAGGTATGTTTCTCGAAGAGCGACTTCGCGATCGCGCAGCGCCGCCGCATCCCCCAGCTCTCGCAGGCTTTGCTCGGTGAGGTGAGCGATGAAGTTGCCGATATCCACCGCTGGCGATCCCAGGCAGTAGAGGTCGAGATCGACCAGCCAGAGGCGTTGTCCCCCTGGGTCATCAGCGTCGATGAGGATTTGGTCGGCGTAAAAGTCGCGGTGGATGCCGGGGGGAGGGGGTGGGAGAGTGAGGGGGTGGGAGAATGGGGTGGCGAGGCGATCGCAGGCGTCTAGAACATCTTCAATGCGGCTGGCCCAGGAAGGATGTTGCTCGGCGACTTGGGGTAGGCGATCGCGAAGAATGGCTAGCTCGTCGGCGAGGGTGTGGGTTTTAGCGGTGGGGACGGGGGTACGATGAAGCTTGTTAGCCAGCGCTGCAATCCGCTGGGCTAAGCGAATGCCCTGATCAGTCGCCAAAAGCGAAGTGGCAGAGGTGCCGGGCACCTTGCGCTGGAGGGCCATGTGCCAGGCGGACACCAGCCCCAGGGGTTCGGGAGTGGAGAATCCGTCGGTGCTATCCATAGACCAGTTGTTTGACCACAGGGCTTGTTGTACCTGGTAGCTGGCGACATCAGTGCCCTTAGCGCGAATCTTGCCCAGCACGGTCAGGGGATCAGCCCCTGTCTCGACGTGGTATTCCACTATGGCTCGGCGGCCAGGTTTGTGGCGCACTAAGGTAGCCGCCGTCACTTGGGTCAAGTTGGGGATCGCGATCTGAAGCTGAGTCTGGGCCAGCCCTGGGTCTAGAGCTTCTTCTAAAAACGGGATTTTGGAGTCAAGCATGGTTGGACAAAGCTCTACCGCGACGCCATAGAGGTTTCATCCCGCAGGGCCGACTGCATGCGAAATAGGGTGGCGTAGGGGCCGTTTTGGGCCAAGAGTTCGCTGTGGCTGCCCTGTTCGACCATGCGGCCCTGTTCTAGATAAATCACCTGATCGGCCTGGGTAGCCAGGGCGAGATCGTGGGTAATCAGAAAGGTGGTGCGGCCCTGGGCCAGCCGTCTGAGGGCAGCGACCACGGCCTGCTCGTTGGCGCTGTCGAGGCCGGTGGTGGGTTCATCCAAAATCAGCATGGGGGAAGGGCGCAGGGCAGCGCGGGCGATCGCAATCCGCTGCCGCTGCCCCCCCGAGAGGGTGGCCCCGCGCTCGCCCACTGGGGTGTCATAGCCCTGGGGCAGGGCGGCAATAAAGTCGTGGGCGTTGGCCAGGCGGGCGGCGGCTTCAATTTCGCCTTGGCTGACCCCGGCCACGCCGTAAGCGATGTTTTCGCGAATGGTGGCGGCAAACAGCAGGCTCTCTTGCAAGACGACGCTGATCTGGGGCCGCAGGCTGTCGAGGGTGTAGTCGCGCAGGTCGTGGCCATCGATGAGAATGCGCCCAGCGGTGGGGTCGTAGAGGCGCAGCAGCAAGCTCATCAGAGTAGACTTGCCGCTGCCCGAGGGGCCAACGACGGCGACCTGCTGCCCCGGCTGGACGGAGAGGTTGAGTCCCTTCAGCACGGGCTGTCCGGGTTCGTAGGCAAACCAGAGATCTTCCAGGCGCAGGGCACCACCAAAGATGGGGGCGGGGCGGGCGTTGGGGCGATCGCGCACCTCTGGCTCGGTTTCCATCACGTTCAAAATGCGCTCCCCCGAGGCGGCGGCCTTGGCCAGTCGCCCGGTATATTTGGCAAAGTTTTGTACCGGCTTAAAGGCGTTCTTGAGATAGCTCAAAAACACCAGCACATCCCCCGGCGACAGGGCGTCTTGAATCACCAGCCGAGCCCCAAACCACAGCACCAGGGCGGTGCCCACTGCAATCACCACATCGACGGTGCGCTCCAGGTGGGCGGCGAGACGCTTGGTTTCAACCACATCATTGAGGCTGCGCCGGTTTTGCTCGGCAAAGACGGCGGCAAAGGCATTCTCTAGCGACAGCGCCTGCACTAGCTTGATCGCCGCCAGCGACTCCGCCGCCGTGGCCGCCACCGCCCCCTCCTGTTTGCGCTGCTGGAGCGAGGCGCTGCGAATACGTTTGCTAAACCGGGTCGCCGCCAGCCAAAACAGCGGAAAGGTCACCGTCGATAGCAGGGCTAGCCGCCAGTCGAGCCACACCATCACCACCACCATGCCCACCAGGGTCAGCAGGCTCGACACCAGGGGCAGCGCAGCGGTAATCAGCACCTCCTGCATGCGGCTGGCGTCGCCGCTGACCCGCACAATTAGGTCGCCGCTGCGGGCCTGGCTGTGGTAGCCCAGGGAGAGCCGCTGGAGGTGGCGGTAAAGCTGGTTGCGTACCTGGGTCATGACTCGACTGCTGGCGATCGCTAAACTCACCGTATTCCAGTAAGTTGCCAAAGCCCGCAGACCAGTTAAAACCACGATCGCCACCACCGCGATTACTAGCAGCACAGCCGGATCCCATGCCGCTAACGGGGTTGGGTCATCGCTCCGGGCGGGCACCAGCACATAGTCAAAAATCACTTTCATCGGCCAGGGTTCAAGCACCCGCAGCCCCACGTCGGCCAGCAGAGCTAGCCCAGAGACCGTCAGCAGCGGCCACTGGGGCCGAATTAGCGGCCAGAAGAAGTGACCGAATTCCCATAGGCCAGGTACTGCTTGGGTAAGGGAGGAAGAGCGATCCATAGGGTCAATGAAAAAGTTAATACTAGGCAATGTCTTTGATGCTTTTTTCCAGTGGTGGGCAATGCCCACCCTACGACAGAGGGTTGAAACCGCAGAGTTAAATGCTGCTCAAAGGCCCATTGGCAAAACGGGGGTTTAAACCGATGATCGGCCAGTCCTTTCCGTGGGGTAAAGGGCGGCAGAACGCCCTTTGAGACCGGGGTCTGGGGCCAGCGAAATGGCCCCAGCGGTAGGTTTGGCTTTCCCGATCAGGGGTAGTGCATCCCTACGGGGATGCACCCTACGGGTTGCGGATCGGCAACGGAGTGAAATTGAGCGATCGCCAGAATCTTCTCAGCCACAGCATCCCAGGTGTGGTGGGCCAAAATGTGCTGCCGCGCCGCCTGGCCCAGGGCCCGTCGCCGATTGGGTGAATTCCACAGATCTTGTAGAGCCAGGGCCAGGGTGATGTCATCCCCAGGGGGGTGGAGCAGTCCGGTGACATTGTTCACCACCAAATGCTTTAGCTGGCCAATGTCGCTGACCACCACCGGCAGCCCCGCCGCCATATATTCCACCACTTTGAGGGGGGAGAAATAAAAGTCGGTGCTGGCCGGGTAGGGGGCGACGGCCACATCCATCTGGGCTAGCAGGGCGGGGATTTGCTCGGGGGGGACGGCCCCGGTCAGGCGGGTGATCGACGCCACTTGGCGTTTGGCTAGCTCGGCTTCGAGGGCAGCGCGCTCAGGCCCATCGCCGACGATCAGCAGGCGGGCCTGGGGCACTCGCTGGTGAAGGTGATCAAAGGCATTGACTAGGTGAGTCAGACCGTGCCAGGGCTTAAGCGAACCCACGAATCCGACAGTAAAGGCGTCGCCCGATCGCCCCCCCAACCTCGCCTCAGTAAAGCGCTGGTGGTTGACCCCGTTGGGAATAACGGTGACGCGATCGCCCACCCCCCAGCCAGCCAGGTAGGCCTTGATTTCTGCCGAGACGGCAATTAGCCCGCTGGCGGCGCGGAAGGCGCGATGGGCACATTCTTTAGCTAGGTCTCGATGGACTAGCCCCCGGTGCTGAGCCTGTTCGTCAATCAGCGGCGCGTTGACCTCTAGCAGGGCAGGGGTGCCGGTGGCCTGGGCTAGCTCCAGGGCGCTATAGCTCCAGAGGGAATAGCGTTCGTAAACCAGGTCAAAGGGGCCGATGCGCTCTAGCTCGGCGTGCAGAATGGGGTTGAGGGCGATCGCCGCTTGTTCGCGCTGGGCCGGGTCGCCCTTGGGCACAGGCGGCAGCGGGTGCAGGAGAACCTCGGCTAAATCGGCGGGGGGCAGGCCACCAACCCGCACCGCAAACAGCTCCACCCTAGCCCCCTGGCGAAGCAGAGCGCGAATCACTTCCTGAACATGGATGGAGCAGCCCTTTTGGCCAAACACCGGAATGCCAGGATCGGCGCAGACATAGGCAATCCGCATGGGTTACACCTCCTGAAGTTGAGGCGCAGGCTGAAAGTGCGATCGCAGCTCGGCGGCATTGCGGGCTATGTCAAACTCGGCCTCAATTAGCGATCGCGCCTTCGCCGCCAACGAGCCTCGCAGCGTGGCCTCTGTCAACAGTCGCCGCAGCGCCGCCGCCAGACCGGCGCTATCTCCCTGGCCCACTAGCAGCCCTGTATCACCATTGTGAATAATTTCAGGAATGCCGGTGACATCGGTGGCCACGCAGGGGGTGCCCAGGGCCATGGCCTCCAGCAGTGCCGTAGGTAGCCCGTCGCGGTTACCGTCGGCTCCAATCACGTAGGGAGCGGCGAATACCGCCGCCAGTTCCATAAGCTTAAAGACTTCCTGCTGGGGGCGGGGGCCAAGGATGTCCACCCAGTCGTCGAGATGCAGGGCTTGAATCTGCGATCGCAGCGCTCCCTCCAATGGCCCGGTGCCCACAATTTGGCAGCTAAACTCAATTCCCCACTGGCGCAGCAGGGCGCAGGCGTCGATCAAATGGCTCAGGCCTTTCTTTTCTACCAGGCGGCAGACCGAGAGAATTTTGGGCGATCGCTCCGCCGGAGACCGGTAGTGCAGTTCCGCCAAATCCATGCCGTTGTAGATGCGTCGTACTCGGCCCGCATCGATCCCAAACTGCTGGCGCAGATAGGCGACGTTGTAGTCGCTCACCGTCACCACCGAAGCGGCATCCCGCAGCTTGCGGCGCAAATCCTCAGGGTCTACCGACTCGTGAAAAATATCCTTGGCGTGGGCGGTAAAGCTGTAGGGCACACCCGCAAAGTGGGCCGCCAGCCGAGCCACGCTGGTGGCGACGCTGCCAAAGTGGGCGTGCAGGTGAGTTATGCCCCGCAGGCGAATCTCCTGGGACAGCCACGCCGCCTGGTACACCACGCTAGATCCTTCGGCTTCGGCATACTCTAGCTTGCCCCATAGGTCAGGGAATACCTTGGCGGCTTCCTTCAGCTCTGACCAGAAGTAACTGGCCGAATTGGGGATGAGGGTCGTAATCGACGGATTGCTGCGCCCCTGGGCCGGTTTACGCAGGTAGGTGACCGGAGCCCGCACTCGGGCAATTTTGTCTTGAAAGTGAGTATCCGACGGTGGCCGCAGGGCAAAAATATGAATCTCAGCGCCAGCCGCCTCGTGGGCCAAAATTTCGTTGACGATAAAGGTCTCCGAATAGCGCGGGTAACGTTTGACGATATAGGCAATGGGAGACATGGGGCGTAAAGGTGAGGATGGACGAGATCAAGGGCGATCGCAGCAGGTCTGAGGATAGAGATCTAAGGGCAGAATTACGATGCCTGAAGGGTAGGCATGGCAGTCTTGACCAAGAGCCTCTCGAGGTCAGCTACCAGGTTATTGAGGCCGTTAAGATTAATCGCAGAGCGCTCGGCGGGAATGGTAATGGGCTGGTGCAGCCACTGGGTTAGACTTTCAGGGCTGAGCTGGGTGGGGTGCAGCATGTCGATCAGACCTTTTCGGCTCAGGCGATCGGCTCGAATCCACTGCTCCTGGCGGGGGCTAATGCGAGGCACTATCAGGGCTGGCTTTTGGTAGGCCAAAATTTCGCAGGTAGTGTTATAGCCGCCCATGGCCACGACCCGACTGGCGCGCTCTAGCAGCAGAGTTGGCTCAGCCAGATAGCTGACCAGGCGCAGACGAGAGTTAGCCTGCCCTAGCGCTTGTAGCCGCTGCCGAGCTTCATCTGGCATAAAAGGGCCGGTCAGCAAAACGCCTATGGTGTTCTCGGGGAAGGTGGTTTGGGCAAAAGCTTCAGCCAGGATGGCACCGTCTTGACCGCCACCTACCTGGCACAGCACTAGCTCGTAGTCATGCTTGAGGTCAGCTGGGTCAACGCCGGGCAGCCCGAGCTGCTGAATCTGGGCGCGGGCGGCAGCATTCACGTGTCTGGCCCGATCGCGGCAGTCGAGGTAGCCCAGGGGGCGCATCTTCTCGGTAATGTCGGCGGGGAAGCGGTACTCGCGGCGAGGGTCATAAATAACAGGGTCGCCGTAGATCCATACGGTGTCGTAGTAGCGGCGGATGGCGGTGATATTCTCAGCCCGTTTCCAGTCGCGGCGCACGGTGGCGGGGGTGTCGAGCACGTCTCGCAGGCCCAAGATGCAGCGGGTCGAGCGGCGACGCAGATACGCCAGCGTGGCATCTAGTTCTCGCACAGCCCCTCGGGGCACGTTGTCTACAATCAGCACGTCGGGCCGAAAATTTTTGACGGCGGCGAGAATGAGCTGCGATCGCAGCTGCACAATCTCCTGAAGCTCCAGGTTGAGCCGTCGCGCCGCATATTGCCCGTCGGCATTTTTGCGTAAAGCGGGGAGGGTCAGCGTGTCAATGCCATCGGCTACAGGCATGGCATTGGCATCGCCTATACCGCTAATCAGCAAGATATCAACCGCTAGTCCAGTGCTGCCCAGCGCTTGGGCAATCAGCAGATTCCGGCGCTTGTGGCCCAGCCCCATGGTGTCATGGGAATAGAGCACAACCCGCGATCGCTGCCCCCGAGCCGGAGAGGATGGCGCTGAGGTAGGCTCCGCGTTCGGTACAACCGTGCCCAAGGCAATCGCGGGGTTCGGCGACGCTGACACCAGGGTTGTCATAGTTTTTTGAATTCGATGTGGTGAGCGCAAAACAGCCTCCTCAGATAGTAGAGCTAGTCGCTGGCCTTAAACTGAGCTTAATGACCACTAGGAAGCTAAAATGTTTCGCAATTGCTGAATTATGCTTGTTTTTGGGCATAATTGACCTTTGAAGCTGGCATATCCATAATCAGCATGACGCCTTTGTTTAAACACCCCGTGAAAGTTCTATGAGACCTTTCTCATGAACAAGAAGACCAATTTCTCCGAGTTAGGACAGTGGTCGTTTTCAGCCAGGGTTGCTAAAGTAAACATGCTTTGATTTTTGTAAAGAAATTATTAATAAAACTAATGTCGGATTGTACTTAACGCGAATTCACCGCTAGCGGTGAGGAGTTTCTGGAGTCTATGTCTGCGATCACCATTTTTTGCGATTTTGACGGCCCCATTGCCGACGTCTCTGAGCGCTATTACGCCACCTACCGTCAGGGTTTAGCGTGGGTGCAGGCCAACGCTAAAGCGCAGGGCAACCCAGTTACCGTGCGCTATTTGTCAAAATCACAGTTTTGGACTTTCAAGCAAAACCGAGTGCCCGATCGGCAGATCGCCCATTGGTCGGGGCTAGATGGGGCTAACATTGATGCCTTCTTGGCACAGGTGAGCCACATCGTCAACCAAACGGCTCTGCTCGACCATGACCAAGTGCAACCCCAGGCGCGGGATGGCTTAGACCTTCTGCGCCAGTGCCGGGTACGGGTGGTGCTCGTAACCCTGCGCCCTCCCAATCAGGTGATGGACTTTCTAGACCAGCACGACCTCCGCTGGGCCATTAGCGATCTCTACGGCATGCCCCAGGTCGACGCCGCCTACACCAACCAGGCCAGCCACAAGGTAGAGCGGCTGCAGGCAGCGATCGCTACCCAGCAGCGCCAGGGCTACGATCTCCGTCAAAGCTGGATGGTGGGTGATACCGAAGCCGACATTATGGCTGGCCAGACCCTTGGCATAGAGACAGTGGCCGTTACCTGCGGCATTCGCAGCAGCAGCTATCTCCAGGGGTTTCGTCCGACCCATCTGATGCCCAACCTGTGGACGGCCTGCCAAAAACTCCAGCAGCGAGTCACCCTCGGCGGGCGCGCCTAAGCAATTCCCATACCACCTAATCAGATTCTATTGGGCTAAATTAGCCTGAAGCTGCGGCTCTAAAGGAAGACTCGAATCCATTTGAAACGTGCTTAGCATATCTGACGAGGTAGCGTTGCGATCGCTATTTCCCCAAACCAATTGTCGGCTGCCAGCCGCGAGGGCAACGGTCTGGGCACCCGCAGCGGTGAGCCAAATCGTCGCTACTTGGGGTAGAGAAATAGCGCGATTCTGGCCTGAATCCTCGTTCCAGGTCGGTTGCCCTTTTTGGAATGCCGCAGGCTTTACGCTGCGTGAATCACGGCCTGACTCCGGGTTTACCTCAGCCAGAGCGTGCATCACCCGGGCTGAGTCTCGCAGGGTGTTTGCTTGGGAAATCCACAGGGCTGCGGCAAACCCCTGCTTCAGGGCATAGGTGTAGAGCGACGCCGCCGCTACTACCGCTTGCTCGAAGCTCTCCTCATTCCAGCGCGCGGTGATGTTGAGGGCAATCAAAATTTCTCGACTGGTAGTGATGCTTTCTAACTCACGCACCCGCAGTTCGCCGTAGCGGGCGCTGGTGCGCCAGTGGATCAGCCGGGTCGGATCACCCCAGCGGTAGGGGCGCAGCGATCGCGTTACTCCCTGGGTATCGGCCTTGGCGAGCGGGCTATAGCGCCAGTGCTGCCCCTGGCGCTGGCCAATAGTGTCTAATAAGGGGCAACGCTTTAGGGGCAACACCTGGGGATAGACCACGGCTGTGGCGGGAGTGGGCATTGTGCGCCGACACCAGAACAAACCCAGGGGGGCCGCTGTGCGCAGATCTATTGTTGACCAACGATAGACGCCCCGGCGCGTAGTTGGTACTGAATACCGCCAGGTGTGGCTTTGCCCTGGGGGCAGCGCGCCCACGGCATGTACTGCTACAGCCCCTAGTTGCAAGGGCACAGGGTCGATGATCTGAAACAGCCCTTTACTCTGACGCTGGGTGTTGCGAACCCGTAGCTCGATGTCTAGCGGTGCCCCAGCGGTAACCGGGGCAATGGGCGATCGCGTCACCACAAGTCCTTGCAGGTTGCGGGGCGGCAGCACCGCCGCAATCAGCAGCAGCGCCAGCATGACGCCGCTAATCACGTATAGCCAACCCGCTAGGGTATTAGTAGCCGCCGCAAAAAAGAACAGCGCCAGCCCCAGTAGTATCCAACCCACGTAGGCTGGGTTAACCCAGCGATGCTCTAGCCACTGCGTAAACCGTTTCAAACCTGTTTCCCCTAATGTACGTGCCCTAGCGACCATGCTTCAGCGTACCCAGCCACTTCGGCAACCCAGCGTTTCAAATCAAAAGCGTCTACATCTCAGGGCTCTGCCAGAGAGGGCAGGCGAGATATAGACGCTTTTGGCAAGGCTAGGTGAAGACCTAGCTCAGCTGAGATATCTGTTCGGCTCTCTTAGCGTTGAGCAGCTCTTGCCGAGCTGCTGCGATATCAACGACTTAGCGCTTAGCCAGCTTCTTAGACAGCTTGCGCAGGCGGATAGACTCAGGCGTGACTTCCACCAGCTCGTCTGGGCCAATGTACTCAAGGGCCCGCTCTAGACTCATATCTATCGGAGTCTGGAGCTGCACCAGTTCATCGCCGCCAGCGGCTCGGTGGTTGGTGAGCTGCTTGCTCTTGCAGATATTGAGGTCAAGATCCTGGTTGCGGTTGTGTTCGCCCACAACCATGCCCTTGTAGACCTTGGTACCAGGGGTAATGAAAAACACCCCTCGGTCTTCTGCATTTTTGAGGGCGTAGAAGGTGGCTACCCCTTCCTCAAAGGAAATCAGCACTCCATTGCGGCGCGCCTCAATCTCACCGCAGAGGGGGCGATAGTCTGAGAAGCTGTGGTTCATGATGCCTGCACCGCGAGTCAGACGCATAAACTCACCGCGGAAACCAATCAGCCCCCGGGCTGGAATCACAAACTCCAGGGTGGCGCGGCCATCACCCATTACCCGCATATCTTGCAGCTCGCCCCGGCGCTGGCCCAGGCGTTCCATGCAGCCACCGACCCCCTCTTCGGGCACATCGAGCACCAGCAGTTCGTAGGGTTCACAGGGTTGACCGTTGACTTCGCGGTAAATTACCTGGGGCTGGGTCACCTGAAACTCATACCCCTCGCGGCGCATGGTCTCAATCAAAATACCCAGGTGCAGCTCGCCCCGGCCCGATACTGAAAAGCGATCGGGGGAGTCGGTCGGCTCGACTCGCAGCGCCACGTTAGTCTCAAGCTCACGCATGAGGCGATCGCGCAGCTGTCGTGAGGTGACAAAGGTGCCCTCCTGTCCCGCAAAGGGTGAATCGTTGACCACAAAGGTCATCTGTAGGGTCGGCTCATCAACCTTGATTAGCGGCAGCGCTTGGGGGTTAGTGGGGCAGGTAATGGTTTCACCGATGTTGGCATCGGCAAAGCCCGCTACCGCCACAATATGGCCCGCCGAGGCGCTTTCAATCTCGATGCGCCGTAGGCCATCAAAACCCAGTAGTTTGGAGATTTTGGACTTGACCAAGGTGCCATCTTCTGTCACCAGAGCGGCCTGCTGCCCGGCTTTGATTACCCCATTGTGAATTTTGCCAATCACAATACGGCCCAGGTACTCGGAGTAGTCGAGGGTTGTCACCTGAATTTGTAGGGGCTTTTCAGGATCGCCAATCGGGGGCGGCACATGGTCGAGAATGGCCTCAAACATCGGCTTCATGTCGATGCCTTCATCTTCGATCTTGGTCTTGGCGTAGCCCGATATCCCTGAGGCAAACAGGTAGGGAAACTCACACTGATCGTCGTCGGCCCCTAGCTCAATAAATAGATCCAGCACCTTATCAACCGAACCGTGGGGATCAGCCTGGGGGCGGTCAATTTTATTGACTACCACAATGGGGCGCAGCCCTTTCTCCAGGGCTTTCTTCAGCACAAACCGAGTCTGGGGCATGGGGCCTTCGTTAGCATCCACAATCAGAATGCAGCCGTCAACCATGCCCAGCACCCGCTCCACCTCGCCACCAAAGTCGGCGTGGCCAGGGGTGTCGATAATGTTGATTAACGTCTCACCGTAGTGAACGGCGGTGTTCTTAGAGAGAATGGTGATGCCCCGCTCACGCTCTAGGTCGTTGGAGTCCATCACGCAGTCAATTACGGCTTCCCCTTCGCGAAAAATGCCGGACTGCCTAAGCAGGGCATCTACCAGAGTGGTTTTGCCGTGGTCAACGTGGGCAATAATTGCAACGTTGCGAATGGGAAGCGTCATAACTGTGTAAAACCTTGGCGATAATAAGCGGGCGACGAAACTACCCCGGAGCGCCAGTCGAAAGGAAGCCCAAGACGAGTTTCGAATATGCAAAAATACTTAACAATTGTAGCTCATTAAACAGACTCCTGACGACAGCCGTCTGCTTAAATTGAAGCGATAAAAAGGGACGCCAGCTAGCATCCCTTTTTATCGCTTCAAAGCTCGATGAAATTCAGCAATTAGACCGTTGTAGACAACCTACATGGTCATGCCAGCCGCCTGAACCTTCTCGACCTGCTTTTTCTTTAACACCAGCATGATCTGGGTCAGCATTACCGCCGCCACAAAGGCCACTAGACCCTTGATGCGGTTAGGACTTTGCAGCACGATTTCAGCATCCATCTGGCCAAAGCCACCCACGTTAGGGTTGGTGGTTAGGGGCTTACCGGCTTCTACTGCGTCACCCTCAGCCACAAGTAGCTCAGGACCAGCGGGGATGGTCTCGGTCACGGCTTTGCCTGCGTCCGTCTGAATGGTGACTTGGTAGCCACCGGCAGCTTGGGCCTCAACGTCTGTGACGGTGCCGGTCACAGTGGCATTGTAGACGGTGTTATTGCTGGCCTGGCCGGTGGGGTAGACCTGGCCACGCCCGCGGTTGCCGCCAACATGAATCTGGTACTTGCCAAAGGAAACCGACTTGTCTTGACCGGGGTCAGGAGCCAGCACGGGGAAGACAATCTCCTGGTACTGTTCGCCGGGCAGCGGGCCGACTAGGACAATGTTTTCCTGAGTGTCGCTGTAGGGCAGGAAGTAGGTGCTGCCGACTTCTTCCTTGAGTTCGTCAGAGATGCGATCGGGGGGAGCAATCTTGAAGCCCTCAGGGAGAATCACCACAGCACCGACGTTGAGGCCGCCCCGGCTACCGTCGCCCAGCATCTGCTGAGTGTTGAGATCGTAGGGAATTTCAACCTTGAGCTTAAACACAGAGTCAGGCAGAACGGCCTGGGGCACTTCTACCTTGGTGGGTTTGGCGGCCAGGTGGCAGTTGGCGCACACAATGCGGCCCGTAGCCTCGCGAGGGACAGCGTAGTTTTCTTGGGCCCAGAAGGGATATGCCTCGGCGGCCTGGGGAACCGCCAGCCAGCCTGCAAACACCGTCAGCACGGCGGCGCAGGTAATGGCGAGGGGGCGCAGGCCGTTGATTAACGAAGTAAGTCTATTCATGCGTTCAAAAGTTATGTCAACGGGGGTGATGTCAACGGGTTGTGGCGTTGCAGTTGGCCAAAGCACAGGCTTAATCCTAGGACCACCAGGGCGACTCGCCAGTGCGAAAGTCGGTTTCAGTCCAATTGCTGAGGGTAACTTTGTCGTCGTCAGTGACATCGGCGTGAGCCAGGGCCAAAGACAGCGGTGCTGGGCCTCGTACGACCTTGCCGGTGGCATCGTACTGAGAGCCGTGGCACGGACACATGAACTTGTTTTCGCTGGCGTTCCAGGGCACTACACAGCCCAGGTGGGTGCAGATAGAGCTGATGCCGTAGCTCTCTAGGGAGCCACTTTCCTGAATCACTAGGTAGGTGGGGTCGCCCTTGAGGCCTTGCACCAAGACGCGATCGCCGGGGTTGTGAGTCGACACAAACTGGCTGGCAATTACATCGTTGCCCAGCTCGTTTTTGGCGGTGACACCACCGCCGCCGCCGCCACTAGAGGGAGGAATGAAGTATTTAATAACGGGATAGAGCATGCCCCCAACAGCCCCAGAGGCGGCCCCCAGCAGCAGCAGGTTCATAAATTGGCGGCGCCCCAAATCAGGGACATCGGAGGTTCCAGAAACTTGAGTCATAATCCAGACTGGTATACCTGTTTCAAATGAATAACAGCTATCAACGGCGGTAGCTGAGCAGGGATCAGCAAGCGGATGCATGACCCGTTACGCTAGCCCGGCAAACCCTTTACGGGGCACCAATGTGGAGCAGTCCCGATGTCGCTGACCACGCCTTTAGCTTTACCAATCGTATTATTGCACCTTGCTGTTCTCAGAAAATCCCTGCCGAAAGTAAAAGAGGCTGGGCGATCGCCCAGCCTCGATCCATAAATTGCAGAAAAAGCAGGTATAGGCGAGAAAAAAGGAGAAAGAGACATTCCTAAGAACTCAAGAGTGGCTTTAGAGTTGGAAGACCTTATTTATTCCTGATGTTGACCATTTTTAGCTAGTGAAGCCTCAGCGCAAGGGAGGTTGACCGCTAGGGCGTATCGTAAAGAAATGTATATGCAGCAACGGTAGCTAGAGCAGAGGTGGGGCGTGACAGGGGCAGATTTACAAGCGTTATTGATAGACAAATGGGGTTACTCCTTTGATATTCAGTTTCGGCGCACCCAGGGCAAAATTTTTCTCCAGGTGATGTGGCGATACCTAGAGCAGGCGTCGTTTCCCCTTGGCGAAGAGGAGTATCTGGCCCATCTCAATCAGGTCGTGCTTTATCTCCACGAGTGGGGCCAGATCGACTACGTGCAGCAGTGGATCGCCCAAACCCGCGATCGCCCCCGCCTGGGCAAGGCCGTCAGCATTCCTCTACCCCTAGGGGAACGCGCCTCGGAGTGGCTAACCGACGAGTTTTAGCTAGCCCTCGTACAGCTCAATGGGCAGTTGGTCAGGATCCTGGAAGAAGACAAAGCGCTTGCCGGTCAGCTCATCCAGACGAATGCTTTCCGTCGTCACCCCCCAAGCCTGAAGATGCTGAATCGCCGCCTCTAGGTCGTCCACCACTAGCGCCAAGTGGCGCAGCCCCTGGGCCTCGGGGCGGGAGGGGCGAGGCGGCGGGCTGGGAAAAGAAAACAGCTCGATCTGGGTGCCATCTCCCAGGCGCAAATCGAGCTTGTAGGACTGGCGCTCGGCCCGATAGGTTTCGCGCAATACCTCGCACCCCAGCACCTGGGTGTAGAAATACTTAGATCGAGCGTAGTCGCTACAGATAATCGCGACGTGGTGAATACCCTGGCAGAATGGCATAGCTTTAGAACGTGAGTTTTCGTTGATAATCAGGCGTAGCGCCGCCGCCGCTATCTTCAACGTTTTAGTCCTCTACAGCCAAGGGAAGCCGATGGCCGATCGCCCTCCGTCTTTGCCCCTGTCCAATGCCTCTTCGGCGGAGCTTGCCGTCGCGGTGCTCTGCCGCCGTTGCCGACTCGGGCGGTGCGGCCCTGGTATCGGCAAGACTGGCTGATTTTGGTGGGGCTGTGGCTGGCAGTTGCGATCGCCGACGGTCTCTGGCTGCTCACCGATCAGTCTCCCCCCGCCTGGGATCAGGGCGAACACCTGGCCCGAGCCCTCAACTTTTGGCGGGTGCTTCAGCAGCCCGAGTGGCTTAACCCAGACTGGTGGACTACCCTGTGGCGGCAGTCGCCGGGGTATCGCGCCCCCTGGTTTACCTGGCTACCGTGCCGATTTTCAACATTCTGGCTCACCATCATTACCAACAGTCAGAGCAGCAACGCCAACTGGATTCCCTCAGAACTAGTGCCAGACAGCATTAGCTCAGTTCTTAGCTACTACGCTCGGATGTTGCCTCGGCTAGTGACCTACACACTGCTCATTGCCGGCATCTTGGGTGGGGTGGCTGGGGTGCGGCAGTATTGCCGGGCACCCCTCCCCCCGCCAGTCGCCTGATGCGAACCCTTTACCCTGGCCCGGCCTGGCCCCACAGGGCGGTTGTAGAGACCATCACCACCCAAACGCCCTACCTGCGCTCTACCCTGGGGGTGATTCCCAACACGGCCCAGATCAACCCGCTGACCTTCGACTTTTACGGGGCGGCCCAAGACTTTCGGGTATATAGTCGCGAACTGGGTCTAAATCCAGACTTTATGACGAGGGATGCCCGCTCTGTTCCGTGGATGCTGACCAAAACCGGTGACCAGAGCCCCACCACCGAAACTAAGCTGGCCCTGGCTAAACTAGTGACGCAAAGCTCAGCGTTTGAGGTGATGCAAACCTGGCCATTGCCCGATGGCTCTACGCTATCGCTGCACCACCAGGCCAAGCCCCCCGTAGAAGTGGCCCCCAGCGCCCAGGTAGCCGCGACCGTTGCCCTGACGGCGGTTACCCTGCCTGGCGCTGCTGCCCCCGGTCAAACCATTCCTGTAACCTACGAACTGCTAGGGCCTTGGGATGCCCTTCGCCACGGCCTGCTGGTGCTGAGCTGGCAACCCGTGGGAGATGATGGTAGTACCGTTATCTGGATCCATGATCATGGTATTGGCCTGGGGCAATTGCTGGCCCAGCCGGGAGAGCAGTTGGAGTCTTCTTTTGCGGTGATCGAACGTTTGGGTATGGTGCTGCCAGAGTCTCTAACCCCCGGCACCTATGCGCTGCGGGCGGAGTATCTCGATCGGCGTACCGGTACCGCACAGCCCCTGACCGTGCTCCAGACGGCCCTAGTAATCGACCCCAGTGCCGCCCCCGTTACCGCCCCAGAAGCCGATTTGGTCGGGGTGTTACATCGCCTCAGTCAGGGTCTTACGAGGGGCGATATAGATCCCATATTTGCCACGGTAGGGCATATCAACCAGTACGATGCCATTCAGGACTACCTATCCCAAGCGGAGGTAGCTATGGCCTATCGCCTGACCCAAACCCCAGACCAGTCGGCCTGGCTCTACACCCAGGTTATGTCCCAGGTGCTACAGCAGGATGCCAGGGGGGCGATCGCCACCCTAGAGCAGTTGACAACCCTCACCCCTGAGAATATCTATCCCTGGCTGTATAAAGGCTTTGTGCATCTCTATGCCTGGCAGCCCCGCCAGGCCAACCGCGCCCTCGATCGGGCGGCGGCGATCGATGCCACGCTGCCCGAGCTGAAAATACTGCGGGCCGCTGCGGCGCTACAGCAGCTCAACCTGTGGAAAACCTGGCGGTACATTCGCCAGAGTAGCCTTTTAGATTAAGTTTTAAGGATAATTGCTCAAAAGCTTTTGAAGTTGGAATGCTAGGATTTCCTAGGTGAACATGCTCAGAGGGCCTGATGTGATCCGTTCCGCCACTTTGCCGATGCAAACTCCGTCGCTTTCGCACTTCGGAGATAACAACCGCCTCAAACTCTTTTCCGGCTCGGCCAACGTTGACCTGGCGCGCGAAGTGGCTCGCTACCTAGGGCTAGATCTCGGCCCTATGGTGCGTAAGCGCTTTGCCGATGGTGAGGTTTATATCCAGATTCAAGAGTCGATTCGCGGCTGTGATGTGTACTTAATTCAGCCCACCTGCTATCCGGTGAATGACCACCTGATGGAGCTGCTGATTATGATCGACGCCTGTAGACGGGCTTCGGCGCGGCAGATCACCGCTGTGATTCCTTACTATGGCTATGCTCGCGCCGATCGCAAAACAGCCGGGCGCGAGTCAATTACTGCCAAGCTGGTGGCCAACCTGATGACCAAGGCAGGGGCTAGCCGAGTCTTGGCGATCGATCTACACTCCGCCCAAATTCAGGGCTATTTCGATATTCCCTGCGATCATGTCTACGGCACCCCGGTGCTGATCGACTACATCTCCAGCAAAAAGCTGGAAGACCTGGTGGTGGTCTCTCCCGACGTGGGCGGGGTAGCCCGCGCCCGTGCCTTTGCCAAAAAGCTCAACGACGCCCCTCTGGCCATCATTGACAAGCGCCGCCAGGCCCACAATGTGGCAGAAGTGATGAATGTGGTGGGCGACGTGCGGGGCAAAACTGCCGTGCTGGTCGATGACATGATCGACACCGCTGGCACCATTTGTGAGGGGGCTCGCCTGCTAAAACAGGAAGGGGCTCGCCAGGTTTATGCCTGCGCCACCCATGCGGTGTTTTCTCCCCCGGCAGTAGAGCGCCTGTCAGCGGGGCTGTTTGAAGAAGTGATTGTTACCAATACGATCCCGATGACGGCTGCGCGGCAGTTTCCGCAGTTGACGGTGCTGTCGATGGCTAATCTGCTGGGCGAAGCTATTTGGCGCATCCACGAAGAAAGCTCCGTCAGCAGCATGTTTCGCTAGCGGCTAGGCTAGGCAATTTCGACACGGATACTCGTTCCGAGTCGATTCCGGTTTCTGGTATGCCGTAGGCTTTACGCTGCGCGAATCGCAATTGTGGTCTTACACAAAAAAGGGATGCCTAATGGCATCCCTTTTTTGTGGTTTCTTCGGTGCTGCCAATGTCAGCGGGACGGGCTAGGCGTCTTCGTCAACAAACTCGGGCTGCCCACTGCCTGGAATTGGCCAGTCGGAGTTTTCGCCCCCGATGTAGCAGGTCTCGATCACCACATACTCACGGCTAAACTGCTCTAGGGTGTTAATCAAAACGTCGATGGCCAGAGCATCGCTGGTGCCCAGATCGAGCCAGCAGCGGGCCCAAAGCCCTTCATACTCGACTTCACCCATGTTGTGCATCACCGAGAGCATGCTGTTGCTCAGCTGCTCTTCGTTGTAGGGAAGATAGCTGATATCGAGGCCCGTATCCTGCACTTGAAGGTTTTCGGCATTAAAACCTCCCAGCTTCCCCAGAAAAAACCACGACGAAAACACTTCGTCGATGTACTGCTGCTCCATGGTGGAGGGCACGGTTTCAAATTTGAGCCAGATCCAAAGGTTAAAGAAGTCGCACTCGCGAAATTCAACCTGCATAGTTAAGCCCCATACTGCATTACTCAGCATAGGGCTTAACTTACTCGAACTTATGGGGGCTAAGGCTCGGGATTGCGCGATCGCTCGAAGCAGACCTCCCCAGCAGTGCCCTCAGCCTGGCAGGCCTCGAAAGCAATTTGCTGCACCGTTGAGGCTGGCAGCTGATCCGCGTAGGTCAACGCCGACTTATAGAGGGGCAGACTGGCGTCATACTTCTGCTGAAGAAATAGAATCTGAGCTTTGAGATAGATCAAATCAGGGTTGTTGGGGGCAGCCGTTAGCGCTTTATCGACCTCGGCCAGGGCTTCGTCATAGCGCCCTAGGTCACGCATGCCAAGGGCAATACCCCGGTGAGAGAGATAGGCAGGGCTACCATTTTGCAGCCGAGCGATCGCCTGATCAGGGTTAGCAAAGGGCAGATTGACCGCCAGCAGCAAATCCATAAAGCCTTTGAGCAGGCTGAGTTCTGGGTCGTTGGCGTCGATGCGCTCCGCCGCTGCTAGCTCGCTGAAAACCCGCTGCAGCAGCCGCAGGGCCGAGGGCGTGCCACGAGCGATCCCCTGGGTTTGCAGAACATGGGCACCTTCCATAAAAATGCCTACAGAGGTGTAGAGGTGGCCACGTAGGGGGTCTGATTCTTTGAGGGCGGTGGCCGTTTGCTGGGTGAGGCGGGCCTGTTCAGCTAACTGGTCTAAATCTTTGTTGAGGTAGCCAAGTGCTGCTGCAATGGCATAGTTCATCGGCTCATCGGGCTCAGCCGCGATCGCCTGCCCAACGAGTGACTGGGCTGCGGTGTAGTTGCCTTCATAGAAAAGCGCGTTAAAAACGGCCTCAGTCTTGTCGCCAATTTCGTGGGGATCGTTGGGGCGAAACGGATCCCCAGCATGGGCCGACAGGGGAGCAAGCACTAAAAAGGCTGTGGTGAGAGCACCAGCAGACAGCGCTTTTAGACGCGAACTCAGTCGAGGTGGAGCCAGGCGAACGTGAAAAACCATGAATAAATTACCCCTTACGAACTGAACATCAAAACAGAACAGTATGACTTGGAGGGAGAGATGCCTGCTCAATCAGCCATCGTGATACCTGATGGCCCAATTGTGGCGAATTGCTTGGGGGTTTGCAGCGGTAATGTTACAGAAGCTACACTGGCCTAGCTCTCGTCAAACCGGCCCCGGTCTCTACCAATGGCAACCCAGTAGGGCACACTGGAGAAGGTACCGGCTATCGGCCATAGTAGCTGTACCGGGTTTCGCAGCATCTGGTTGACTTGTCTACTGTTTTACTGTGCGGGTGGAATGCTCTATCTTCGCCAACTGACCTATCATCCCCCGGCCAGCCCTAGGGCCATTTTGCAGGATATTTCCTTAGAGCTAGCGCCCCAGCAGCTAGGGCTAATCTACGGGCCGAGCGGGTCGGGCAAGAGTACGCTGCTAGAGCTGATGGCGGGCTTTGCCCAACCTACTCAGGGCGCGATTCAGTGGCGGCAACAAGACCTTGACCCGGAGGCACTGCGGCAGCTAGCGGGGCTGGTGTTTCAGTTTCCTGAACGCCACTTTTGCGGGCACAGCCTGCTGGAGGAACTGCGCTTGGGCCATCCAGAAATGGCGCGTAACCAGATTGAGCAAGCGTTACAGGCGGTAGGGTTAGAGCAGCTCTCGCTAAAAGCGGAGCCCCATGCCCTCAGCGGCGGGCAGCAGCGCCGCCTAGCTCTAGCCGTACAGCTGATTCGCAAGCCCTATTTGCTGCTGCTAGATGAGCCCACCGCCGGTCTAGACTGGTCGATGCGCCAGCAAATTCTTGCGCTGCTCAAGCAGCTCAAGCAAAACTGGACGCTGCTGGTGGTGTCTCACGATGCCGACGAGCTGGCCGATCTCGCCGATCGCTGTTGGCATCTCGACCATGGCCGTCTGGCTCCGGTGCCGACGACAACCCTTTCGACTACCGCCGGATAGGCACTTTAGGATTTTATGGATACGTTATTTTCCTACAGCGATCGCTGGCAGAGCACTTTGCACTGGCAGCCTAGCGATCGCCAGCAGCAAAGTTTTCAGCTGCTCTACGACGCCATTCTGACGGCCAACCAGCAGGTCAACCTGACCCGCATCACCACCCCTGAAGACTTTTGGGAAAAGCACCTGTGGGACTCGCTCCAGGGTGTCGCCCCGTGGTTGACCGAAGGAACTAGTGCCGACACGCTCAAGGTGGTGGATGTGGGCACCGGGGGCGGCTTCCCTGGGCTGCCGGTGGCGCTGGTGTTTCCCCACTGGGCGATCGCCCTGCTCGACGCCACCCGCAAAAAGCTCGCTGCCCTCGAAACCGTCTGTGAAACCCTGGGGATCGCTAACGTCAGCTTTTTGCCCCAGCGAGCCGAACAGGTAGCCCACCAGCCCACTCACCGCGAATCCTATGACCTAGCTCTGCTGCGGGCCGTTGGCCCCGTCAACACCTGCGCCGAGTATGCTCTGCCCCTGCTGAATCTGGGCGGCCAAGCCATCCTCTACCGAGGCCAGTGGTCGGCGGATGAGGAAGCTGGCTTAACGGCCATTCTGCCTCGTCTGGGCGGCAAGCTATTGGAGGTGCGATCGCAGACCACACCCCTCACCCAAGGCGTTCGCCACAACGTTATTCTCACCAAGGTAGAGCGCACGCCAGACAAGTTTCCTCGCCTGCCGGGGATCCCGTCGAAGACGCCGCTGGTTTAGGGAAGATGAGGGGGTAAGGAAGATGGGGAAGATAAGGAGGGTCTGCATTTGCTCTCCCTCACCTTCCCTATCTCCCTCATCTTCCCCATTGCCTAATCTACCGTCTCCGCTCCTGAAGCTTGCGGTACACGTCCTTAATATCGACCCCGTGGTGGGCTAGGGCAACTAAGGTGTGATACATCAGGTCGGCGGCTTCTCCGGCGATCGCATCAGCGTCATCGTCCTTGCAGGCCATCACCACTTCGGCGGCTTCTTCGCCAATTTTTTTGAGAATCTTGTTGTCGCCCCCAGCCAGCAGTTTGCAGGTGTAGGAGTCGGGGTTGGGGTGGTCGCGGCGATCGCAGATCACCCCAAACACTTGAGA
This sequence comes from Phormidium sp. VAR_61_metabat_6, assembly GCA_031425055.1. Lineage (GTDB taxonomy): Bacteria > Cyanobacteriota > Cyanobacteriia > Phormidesmidales > Phormidesmidaceae > Nodosilinea. The sequence goes on along the minus strand of JANPIO010000048.1, from coordinate 4,626 downwards.
CAACGTATCGGCGGGGGGCGCAATCTTGTGGTCGTCTACCTGGTGAAAGCAGCTGCGCTCGCCTGTGTGGCAGGCAACATCGCCCAGTTGTTCGACAGTCACTAGCAGGGCATCGCTGTCGCAGTCGTAGCGGATGGCCTTGACCCGCTGCACATGGCCGGAGGTCGCACCCTTGTGCCAAAATACCTGGCGCGATCGGCTCCAAAACCAGGTTTCGCCGCTATCTAGAGTGCGCTGGAGCGATTCGGCATTCATCCAGGCCATCATGAGCACGGTGCCGTCGAGGTGGTCTTGCACGATCGCAGGCACTAGCCCCTGGTCGTTGTAGCGAATGCGATCGACGGGCACAGCGGCGGCAAAGGGCGAAGACGGAGAGGTGACCATGGTACGGGCGGAAAAACATCCTTACCCACTCTAGTATTTCTTTGCCTTCGCCCCGCCCCCGTGGTTCAGGAATGGCGAGTCACTGCGTCTGCATTCAGAAGCCGCTCTCATAAACGCCCAACCTGATACAAAACGTGGATTAGGCCAATTTGCCACTAACTTTTCTACCAACAAAAGTTAACATAGTAGTTAACAAACCTTTAGCTAAGTCCAGTCTGGCCATCTGCCCTGCTCAAGGGGCGCGTTGCCCTAGGGCTGGGCTCATTCGACCCTACTATCTACAGACGCAGGAGAGCTTCATGACTGGATTTATTCGCGGGCTGTTTAGCGGCAAAGCTAAGAACCCCGGAGAAGCAGACCGCCCTGTGCGGCAGCCCGCTCCTCAACAGCCCACCATCAAACAGGTAGGGGGAGCCTATTTTTTGAGCGATGACGATGCCAAGAGCTATGGCAACATCGAGTACATGCGCTCGTCTAAAACCGTGCGCCGCACCTTTGCCAGAAAGCGGGGCGAAACCGTAGAGAAAGAGAGCATTCGGCAGATTTCTGCACTAGAGGCTAAACGCCTGCAAGAGCAGGGCCTATCTGTAGAAAAGATTGCCCCGTCTGAAGTTTCTATTCAGCCCGCTGTCAAGAAGGATGCTAGCTCCGAGCGCCGCAAGGTTGATACCAACCTCGACATGTTCCGCAAAATGGCCAAAGACATGAAGAAGTAGTTGATCGGTCTTTGCTTCTAGGGCTCAAGCCCTACCAATGACTAACGGGGACGCAGCTAGGCTGCGTCCTTTTTTGTCCTCTTTTTGATGGGGAAACTACGGCAATAGATTTTTCTCTCAACGATGAATTAGCCAGATAGCGCAAGAGTCGACAACCTGGGCCCATTTTTCGTTACCTTTGGTAAAGATTCGTTTACTCCCCGCCTTTGGAGCCGCCCATGCTGCGTTTAGAGCACATCAGCAAGATTTACCCCACTGGGGAGGTTCTCAAGGACGTGAACTGGGAGGTGAAGCCGGGCGATCGCATCGGTCTTGTCGGCGTCAACGGCGCGGGCAAATCAACCCAGCTCAAAATCATCACCGGCAAGATCGAACCCACCACAGGCACCATCATTCGCCCCGCTGACCTCAAAATCGCCTATCTTTCCCAGGAGTTTGAGGTTGACCCCAGCCACACCGTACGCGACGAATTTTGGACCGTATTTAAAGAGGCCAACGACGTACAGTCAAAGCTGCACCACATTCCCACGCTGATGGAGACCGCCGATCCCGACGAGCTCGATCGCCTGATCCACGAACTCGACAAGCTCCAACGGCGGTTTGATGCCCTGGGCGGCTATGGGCTAGAGTCGCAGATTGAGAAAATCCTGCCTGAAATGGGCTTTGAGGCGGCTGACGGCGATCGCTACGTCAGCGAGTTTAGCGGCGGCTGGCAGATGCGCATGGGCCTGGGCAAAATCTTGCTGCAAGCCCCCGACGTGCTGCTGCTCGACGAGCCGACCAACCACCTCGACCTCGACACTATCGAGTGGCTAGAGGGCTACCTCAAAAAGCTCACCACCCCCATGGTGATCGTCTCCCACGACCGCGAGTTCCTCGATCGCCTCTGCACCCAGATCGTCGAGACCGAGCGCGGCGTCTCTACCACCTACCTGGGCAACTACACCGCCTACCTCACCCAAAAAGAAGAAAGTCTGGCCGCCCAGCTTAGTACCTTTGAGCGCCAGCAAAAAGAAATTGCCAAGCAGCAGGCCTTTGTCGATCGCTTTCGGGCCAGCGCCACCCGCAGCACCCAGGCCAAAAGCCGTGAGAAACAGCTCGATAAAGTGGAGCGCATCGAAGCTCCCACCGGCAGCGTCCGCACCCTGCACTTCCGCTTTCCCCCTGCACCTCGCAGTGGCCGCGAGGTAATCACAATCAGCGATCTCACCCACAACTACGACGAGAAAATTCTGTTTTTGGGGACAAATTTGTTGATTGAGCGGGGCGATCGCATCGCTTTTCTGGGCCACAACGGCTCAGGCAAATCGACCCTGCTGCGCATGATTGCCGGGCTAGAAACCCCCACCGACGGCCAAGTGGAAGTGGGCAACCACAACGTGATCCCCAGTTATTTTGAGCAAAACCAGGCCGAAGCGCTAGATCTCGAAAAAACTGTGATCGCCACAATCCACGACGAAGTGCCCGACTGGACCAACGAAGAAGTGCGCACCCTGCTGGGGCGGTTTTTGTTTACCGGCGACATGGCGTTTAAGCAGGTCAAAGCCCTCAGCGGCGGCGAAAAGGCTCGCCTGGCCCTGGCCAAAATGCTGCTGCGCCCCGCCAACCTGATGATGCTTGACGAGCCCACCAACCACCTTGATATCCCTGCCAAAGAGATGTTGGAAGAAGCCCTCCAGCACTACGACGGCACGGTGCTGCTAGTCTCCCACGATCGCTACTTTATCTCCCGCGTGGCCACCAAAATTGTCGAAATTCGCGATGGCGAACTCCGCCTATACCGGGGCGACTACCACTATTATCTCGACAAAGTGGCAGAAGAGGCCGAGTCTGAAAAGCGAGCTGCCCTAGAAGCTGAGAAAAAAGCTAAGGCCGATGCCAAGCGTCAGCAGCAGGCCAAACGCAAAGCAGGCGCTACAAAATGATACCGATGTAGAGTAATATGCAGTTTATAAAATTTTTTCTTAAATTGCACTTTAACCTGGTCGTATGCCTGTAGAGCGCGTCTAGGCTGGGTCTAGAGTACAGTTGCTAGCTTTTCTCGCTGCGAGTATGCCCTTGCAGCATCGAGCTAAGCCGATCTACCCGGTGCGAGCGCCTAAGCGCAACGCTGAATCGCCATCCCAGTGCTGTCCCAACTCAGACTGGGGCAAGATTCGTGGATGGTTGTGATTATTGAGACGTTAGTCCAACTCCCAAGGATTCTTACCTATGAGTCAAGCGTCAATCCCGCCGATGGTTTTAATCATTCTCGACGGCTGGGGATACCGGGAAAACACCGACGGTAACGCTGTCGCAGCCGCGACGACTCCGGTTATGGACAGTCTGTGGGCCGCTTACCCACACACGTTGATTCGTACCTCAGGCAAGGACGTGGGGCTGCCCGACGGTCAGATGGGTAACTCCGAAGTTGGTCACCTCAACATTGGTGCGGGGCGCATTGTGCCGCAAGAATTGGTGCGTATCTCTGATGCTGTAGAAGACGGCACCCTGCAAGAAAACGAGGCTCTGCTAGAGGTGTGTCAGGCGGTGCGCTACCGCAACAGTAAGCTGCACCTGGTAGGACTGTGCTCCGAGGGTGGGGTACATTCTCACCTCTCACACCTATTTGGTCTGCTGGAGATGGCCAAGGCTCAAGACATTGACGAAGTTTGCGTTCATGTCATCACCGACGGTCGTGACACCAAGCCCACCGAGGCCCAGGTGGCGGTACAAAAAATTCAAGATTACGTTGATCAGCTAGGCCTTGGTCGCCTGGTAACCCTTAGCGGTCGCTACTACGCCATGGATCGCGACAACCGCTGGGATCGCGTCGAGAAGGCCTACCGAGTAATGACCGACCCCGGTGAGGGCAGCGGCAAAACCGCCATGGAAGCGCTGTTGGAATCTTACGACCAAGAGATCCAGGATGAGTTTGTGGAGCCGGTGCGGCTGGCGGTTGGGGCGATCGCTCCAGAGGACGGCGTGATCTTCTTTAACTTCCGCCCCGATCGCGCTCGCCAGCTGACCCAAGCTCTGGTTGATCCCAACTTCAAAGGCTTTGAGCGGGAGTTAATCGCTCCCCCCAACTTCGTCACCATGACCCAGTACGACCCAGAGATGCCGGTAAAGGTCGCCTTTCAGCCCCAAAACCTGAGCAACATTTTGGGCGAAGTAGTTGCTAACAACGGGCTTAAGCAGTTTCGCACCGCCGAGACCGAAAAGTACGCCCACGTCACCTACTTCTTTAACGGTGGTCTAGAAGAACCCCTAGAGGGCGAAGACCGGGAGCTGGTGTCTAGCCCCATGGTGGCCACCTACGATAAGGCTCCGGCCATGTCGGCAGAAGCAGTGACCAACACGGCCCTAGCGGCCATTCAAAAAGGGATTTATTCCCTGGTGGTGATCAACTACGCCAACCCCGACATGGTAGGCCACACCGGCAAAATGGAGTCTACAATCACAGCTCTCCAGGCCGTTGACTACGAACTGGGCCGCTTAATTGACGGGATTGGCAAGGCTGGCGGCACCGCCGTTATCATTGCTG
>JANPIO010000047.1:0-3415 GCA_031425055.1 Phormidium sp. VAR_61_metabat_6 | reverse complement strand
TCCATGCCGCGGGCGTCATAGACGACGCCATTGTGATGGGGCAAACCTGGGAGCATTTCGAAACGGTGATGGCGCCCAAGGTGATGGGGACCTGGTTACTACATGAGCAAACCCAGGACCAGGAACTGGACTACTTCGTTTGCTTTTCATCTGTATCGGCCCTGGTCGGGTCGCCAGGGCAGGCTAACTACGCCGCTGCTAACGCTTTCATGGATGCCCTCACCAGCTACCGGCAATCGCTGGGCCTGAGGGCGCTCTCCATTAACTGGGGTCCCTGGTCGCAGAGCGGCATGGCTGCGGCGCTGCAAAATCGGGAACAGGCCCGCTGGGCCAGCCGGGGGGTCAGTTTAATCGACCCACAGCAGGGCCTGTCAATTTTAGGTCAGCTCCTGGCCACCGACGCGCCCCAGGTCGCTGTTTTGCCGGTCGACTGGGAACGCTATCTTTCACAGGTGCCATCGGACCTCGACCTCAGCTTCCTAGAGCAGGTCGTCAGCCTGGCTTCTACCGCAGCGCAGCCCCCCCAGCTGTGGCTGGATTTGCAGCAAACCCCAGCCCACAAGCGCAAACCGCTCTTAACTCAACAACTCCAAAATTTACTGGCAAAGGTGATGGGGCTATCTCCCAACCAAATTAATCCTCAGCGAGGGTTTGCCGACTTGGGGATGGACTCGCTGATGGCGGTTGAAATGCGCAACCTGCTCCAGACCAATCTGGGCTGTGCGGTACCGACAACGTTAGCTTTTGATTATCCAACCGTAGAAGCGTTGGTGGACTATTTCCTGGAGACGCTGGAGTTGGAAGCTGCCCCCAGCGGAGATGGAGGCGCGACCCGCGATCGCGCCTCCACCACCAGTCGAGCGTCAGCCTCACGGCCCCCAGCCACCCAAAGCTCAATGGCAGCGGAATTGCTGAATAACCTGGATGACCTCTCCGCAGACGATTTGGCCAACCTGTTGGCCCAGGAACTATCGACAATTAAAGAGGAGAAAGCCTAATGAGTCAGACCGCAAACCCTGGCCAATCGCCTCAGCAGTTAATGAAGCAGGCGCTCCTAGAGCTGCGGCAGCTGCGCAGCAAGCTGGCAGCTGTGGAAGCGGCAAAGCAAGAGCCGATCGCCATCGTTGGCATGGGCTGTCGATTTCCGGGTGGGGCCGACACCCCTGAGCGGTTCTGGCAGCTATTGCAGAATGGGGTAGATGCCATTACCGAGGTGCCCCGCAATCGTTGGGACATTGACGAATATTACGACCCCGACCCCGAGACAGTGGGCAAGATGATGACCCGCTACGGCGGTTTTGTCGATCCCCTTTATGAATTTGATCCCCACTTCTTTGGGCTGTCGCCCCGGGAAGCCACTACCCTCGACCCCCAACAGCGATTGCTGATGGAAGTCACCTGGGAAGCTCTGGAAGCGGCGGGTCTGGCCCCCGATCGCATGAAGGGCAGCGCCACTGGCGTTTTTGTGGGAATTTGTACAAGCGACTATTCTCAAGTGCTGCTCAAGCAGGGAGCCGCTGCCATTGATGCCTATTGGGGCACAGGCAACACCCACAGCGTCGCCGCCGGTCGCTTATCCTACTCTTTGGGGCTGCAGGGGCCCTGCATCGCGGTAGATACGGCCTGTTCATCATCACTGGTGACGGTGCATCTAGCCGTGCAGAGCTTGCGGGCGGGCGAGTGCCATACGGCCCTGGCAGGGGGTGTCAATCGCATCATTATCCCCGAAGCAACGATCAATTTTTCTAAGGCCAATATGCTGGCCCCCGATGGTCGCTGTAAGACCTTTGCCGCCGCCGCCGATGGCTACGTTCGCAGCGAGGGCTGTGGCATGGTGGTGCTAAAGCGCCTCACCGATGCCCTGGCTGATGGCGACCCGATTCAGGCAGTAATTCGCGGCTCGGCCATCAACCAGGATGGTCGCAGCAGTGGCCTGACCGTACCGAATGGTCCCTCCCAACAGAGATTGATTCGGGATGCGCTGGCCAGTGGTGGCATTGAACCCGATCAGGTTAGCTATATCGAAGCCCACGGCACAGGTACGGCTTTAGGCGACCCCATCGAGCTAGGTGCCTTGACGGGAGTATTTGGACCCCAGCGATCGCCGGATCAGCCTCTTTGGGTAGGGTCAGTGAAAACCAATATCGGTCACCTCGAAGGGGCAGCGGGGATCGCCGGGTTAATCAAGACGGTGCTGGCGCTGCAGCACGAGGAAATTCCGCCGCACCTACATTTTCAACAGCCCACTCTCCACCTCGACTGGGAGCACAGCCCGATTCAGGTGCCGACGACTCCTCAGCCCTGGCGGGCGGGCGATACGCCTCGCGTGGCAGGGGTGAGTTCTTTTGCCTTCAGCGGCACCAACGCCCATGTGGTGCTAGCCGAAGCTCCACGCCAGATGGTTGAAGCCAGACTGGAGCGCCCCCTGCATTTGCTGACCCTGTCGGCCAAATCGGGTGCAGCCCTAGACCAGATGGTGACTGAGTACCACCAGTATTTAGAAACTCATCCAGAGACCGCCATTGGAGATCTGTGCTCGACCACAAACCAGGGGCGATCGCACTTCGAGTATCGGCTAGGGGTAGTCACAGATTCTCGCGCCACCCTGCTAACCCAGCTCCAGGAACTCAGTCAGGGACAGGTGCCAACGGGAGCGGTGCGGGCAGTGGCCAGTGTTCCCCCGAAACTAGCTTTTCTCTTTACCGGGCAGGGATCTCAGTACATCGGCATGGGCCGACAGCTCTATGAGACTCAGCCTGTGTTTAGGGATGCTCTAAATCGGTGTAACCAGCTCCTGGAGCCCTACCTCAAGCAGTCTCTGCTGTCGGTACTGTACATGGCGGAAGGCCCGGAATCGCCCCTCGATCAGACTGCTTACACTCAGCCTGCTCTGTTTGCTCTCGAATACGCCCTGGCCCAGCTCTGGCAGTCGTGGGGCATTCAGCCCGAAGTGGTGATGGGCCACAGCGTTGGCGAATACGTAGCGGCTTGTGTTGCTGGCGTCTTCAGCCTGGAGGATGGCCTCAAGCTGATTGCTGCTCGCGGTCGGCTGATGCAGGCTCTCCCCTCTACCGGCAGCATGGTCGTGGTAATGGCTAGCGAGGCTGAGGTGCGGTCGCTGATCGGAACGGCGCACCAAGTCTGTGCGATCGCCGCCATCAACGGCCCGCAAAATACCGTTATCTCTGGCCCCCAAACTGCCCTCGAGCCCTTCTGCCAAATTCTTGCCCAGAAGAGCATCAAGACCACGCCGCTAACGGTTTCTCACGCGTTTCATTCGCCCCTGATGGAGCCGATGGTTGCAGACTTTAAGGCCACAGCGGCCACTGTCACGTACCAAACACCCCAGCTCGATATCGTTTCCAACCTGACGGGCCAGTTGGTGAATGGTGCAGACATCGCCGCTCCGGACTAC
>JANPIO010000046.1:0-1937 GCA_031425055.1 Phormidium sp. VAR_61_metabat_6 | reverse complement strand
GCAATCCTAGTCAGCGAAAGGGGGAGGCTCTTGTTCTACGTTGCAAGCTCCAAAGGGCTTTAGGGTGCATCCAGAGTCACTCCTAGGTTTATTTTGGGCCAACCCTTACATACAAGGGTGCATTCGCGAAGCAATGCACCGTTGATAAAACCATGTCTATTCAGAGAATTTAAGAGAATAGGGACGAGAACTTATGGGAATCCGAATTGGTAACGGGTACGACATTCACCGATTGGTGGAGGGGCGATCGCTCATCCTGGGCGGCGTCACCATTCCGCACCATCTGGGGCTAGATGGCCACAGCGATGCCGATGTGCTGACCCACGCGATTATGGATGCACTGCTGGGGGCGCTGAGTTTGGGCGATATCGGCCTCTACTTTCCGCCGGGTGAGCCGGAGTGGGCAGGGGCCGACAGCCTCAAGCTGCTGGCCCAGGTCAATGCCATGGTGCAAGAGCGGGGCTGGCAGGTGAGCAACATTGACTCGGTGGTGGTGGCCGAGCAGCCCAAGCTGAAGCCCCACATTGAGGCGATGCGATCGCACCTAGCCGAAAAACTGGGCCTCGCCCCTGACCAGGTGGGTGTAAAAGCAACTACCAACGAAAAACTCGGCCCCGTGGGGCGTCAGGAGGGGATCGCCGCCTATGCGGTAGCGCTTCTCACAACCGCTGACTAAAACGGCTCTCCCCACAGCCGGTCTACAGGATGGTGAGAACTGACTTATGTGAGGCGGGAACCTTTTGTTTTGTATGGGGTCAAACCACTTTGTAAAATCTTCATGACCAGTCCACCAAAGATGTAGATTTGACCTGAATAACTCTCAGCAACGGTTGTAAAAGATACTTAATCTGCTTGGGAAACCCGTAAACTACTTTATAATATCTTCAAGTTTGACTAGGGTTTGAAGCGGAATTTGCGGTAACGGCTGTGTATCTACTGCTGAGGCTCGATCTAGGTCTTGTCGCCAAGTTAATCCATGAGGGTTCGCGGCTGTAGGTGCGGTTTTTGTCCCAGAGACAAAGGGGTAGGGCTCAGATGACTAACGTCATGCAATCGCTGGTGGCAACGGGCCACACTATTCGTGGAGTTTGTTATGCCAAATCTGGTTATTTAAACCAGGCGATCGCAGCCCTGTCGGCCATCCCCCCCGAGCGGGTCGGCCTCAGCGGCGAATACGACTATTATGGCTTGGCTAAGCGTATTAAGACGAGTTTTCACGGTCAAGTGGGGCGTGAGGCCGTTAAGCAGCTCACCGTGAAACAGCGTGGATCAGCGGTCATTCTCAGCGGACAGGTAGACACCCTAGACTTGCTTGATCAGCTAGTTGACCTAGCGCTGCACACCGAAGGCACCACCCACGTCGAGGTCCACGATGTGCAGGTCAACGTTCTAGATCTAGCTCAGCCAGCGCGAGTAGCCTAAGTTTAGGCCATAGGCGTTGAGTCATTGTTGACTGCTAAGCGCAGGGCAGACAGCGCCAGAATCACTAAAAACAGCCCTAGCCCAATGGTGCAGGCATAGCTAATTTCGAGCTTTTGAAAGGCCTGCTCGTAGATGTAGTAGACCACGGTTTTAGAACTGTGGCGCGGCCCGCCCTGGGTCATGATGTAGACCTCCTCAAAGACTTTGGTAGCCGCGATCGCCGAGATCACGCTCACCAGCACCAGGTAGGGTCGCATCAGCGGCAGCGTAATATCCCAGTGGCGTCGCCAGCCGTCAGAGCCATCCAGGGCCGCCGCTTCGTACAGGTCTTGGGGAATGCCCTGGAGCCCCGCCAGATAGATCACCATGTAGTAGCCCAGCCCCTTCCACACCGTCACCACCATGACGCTAAATAGTGCCAGGGCTGGACTGGTGAGCCAGGGAATGCCGTTCTCGGTCAGCCCCAAAGACTTGAGCACCTGATTAAACAGGCCGGTTTCGGCGTAGAGCCAGCG
>JANPIO010000045.1:0-13011 GCA_031425055.1 Phormidium sp. VAR_61_metabat_6 | reverse complement strand
GCGCGACTTCTACGAACTCTTCCCCGAAAAATTCTGCAACAAGACCAATGGCGTCACCCCCCGCCGCTGGATGGTGCTCAGCAATCCGCGATTGAGTACCTTAATCACGAGCCGGATTGGCGATCGCTGGATCAAGCACCTGGATGAACTCAAACAGATTGAGCCCTTAGCCGACGATCTGGGCTTCCGCGACGAGTGGCGGGCGATCAAGCAGGCCGTCAAGCGCGATCTGTCCAGCCGCATCCACAGCCACTACGGTATTTTAGTTGACCCCGCTTCGCTGTTTGATGTGCAGGTGAAGCGCATCCACGAGTACAAGCGCCAGCATCTCAACCTGCTGCACATCGTTACCCTCTACAGCCAGCTGAAGCAAAATCCCAATTTGGAGATTACGCCGCGCACCTTTATCTTTAGCGGCAAAGCGGCCCCCGGTTACCACATGGCCAAGCTGATGATTAAGCTGATCACCGCCGTGGGTGACATGGTCAACCGCGACCCCGACCTGCGCAACCAGATCAAGGTGATCTTCTTACCCAACTACAACGTCACTAACAGCCAGCGCATTTATCCGGCGTCAGACCTCTCCGAGCAAATCTCCACCGCGGGCTTCGAGGCCTCGGGCACCGGCAACATGAAATTTGCCATGAACGGAGCGCTAACGATCGGCACGCTAGACGGTGCCAATGTGGAAATTCGCGATGCCGTCGGCGCTGAGAACTTCTTTCTCTTTGGCCTCACGGCCCCCGAAGTGGTCGCCCTCAAAGCCGAAGGCTACGATCCCTATAGCTACTACCACCGCCACCCCATGCTCAAGGATGCGATCGACCTGATTGCCTCCGGCCACTTTTCCCACGGCGATGGCGGTCTGTTTAAACCCCTGCTCGACAAGCTGCTGTACCACGATCCGTTTATGCTGCTGGCTGATTACCAGGCCTACATTGACTGCCAAGAGACGGTGGGCCGGGCCTACAGCAATGCCGACAGCTGGACGCAGATGGCGATTCTCAACTCGGTGCGGATGGGAGCCTTTTCGAGCGATCGCTCCATCGCCGAATATTGCAGCGATATCTGGAAAGTCAATCCCTTCCCCGTCGGCCTAGTGGACTATGGAGAAATCGGCGGTGAATCCGACGGCAAGCTCACCTGCAAGCTGAGCTAAGGTCAATCGTTGGCACAACGGGCTCAGGTAAAACAACTCTAGCGCGACAGGTCGCTCAGCGCTGCCTGCTCTCCCATGTTGAGCTAGACGCCTTGCAGTGGGAGCCAAATTGGACCCCTGTGGAGCCTCAAGTCTTTCGCGATCGCGTAAGGTTGGCGTTGAGCGGCGATCGCTGGGTTGTAGACGGCAAACTATAGCACCGTGCGCGACCTTGTTTGGGGTAGAGCCGATACGGTTGTGTTTCTGGACTACCCGTTTGGGCTGGTTTTGGGGCGGCTTCTAAAGCGCACCTGGCGGCGATCACTCCACCAAGAAGAGCTTTGTAACGGCAATCGCGAGACGCTTCGACAATCGTTTTTCAGCCGCGATTCAATTCTGATCTGGCTGTTGCGCACCTATTGGAAAAAGCGTCAGCAGTATCCTGTCCTGTTTCAGCAGCCGGAGTACGCCCATCTGTTGATCGTGCGGTTGCGATCGCCCCAAGCAGCCGAAAAATGGTTGCTCTCCTGTAATCAACATTCGGTGTGAGCCGGGCAATCCATTGGCCCAGCTCACACCGAATTTAGAGCCTACTCCCACTCGATGGTGCCAGGCGGCTTTGAGGTGATGTCGTAGACCACCCGGTTGACGCCCTCCACCTCGTTGACGATGCGGTTCGAGATCGTCTCTAGCAGGTCGTAGGGCACCCGCGACCAGTCGGCGGTCATGCCGTCTTCGCTGCTGACTAGGCGCAGCACAATCGGGTAGGCGTAGGTGCGCTGATCACCCATCACGCCCACGCTGCGCACCGGCAGCAGCACTGCAAAAGCCTGCCAAAAGTCATGGTACATGCCCTGCTTGGCGATCTCGTCGCGCACCACAAAGTCGGCGTTGCGGAGAATTTTCAGTCGCTCTTTGGTGATTTCGCCGATGATGCGAATGGCCAAACCCGGCCCAGGGAAGGGCTGCCGCCGTACGATCTCCTCGGGCAGGCCGATGGAGCGACCGACCTTGCGGACTTCGTCTTTAAACAGCTTACGCAGCGGTTCTATCAGTTTAAATTGCAGATCTTTGGGCAGGCCGCCGACGTTGTGGTGGCTCTTGATTTTCACCGCCACCCGCTCCCCAGTTTTGGGGTCGACATTGGTGTCGGCGGACTCAATTACGTCTGGGTATAGGGTGCCCTGAGCTAAATAGTCGAAGGGGCCGAGGCGTCTGGACTCTTCTTCAAACACGCGAATGAACTCGTGGCCGATGCGCTTGCGCTTGACCTCGGGGTCGGTGACGCCCTCGACCTGAGCCAGGAAGCGATCGCGCGCCTTGACGTGAATCACCGGAATGTGAAACTGCTCGGCAAACAGCTTCACCAAGCGCTCGGGCTCATCTTTGCGCATAAAGCCCTGGTCGATAAACATGCAGGTGAGCTGGTCGCCGATCGCCTGGTGCAGCAAAAAGGCCAGGGTGGACGAGTCTACTCCGCCCGAGAGGGCCAGCAGCACACGCTTGTCGCCCACCCGCGCCCGCACCTCGCGAATGGCGTCTTCTACAAAGGCTTCAGTAGTCCAGGTGGGTTGACACTCGCAAATGTGGTACACAAAGTTGCGAATTAGGGCGATCCCCCCTTTCGAATGCACTACCTCGGGGTGAAACTGCACCCCGTAGAGCTTGCGGGCATGGTCGGCGACAGCGGCGCAGGGGGTGTTGTCGGTGTGGGCCAGCACCTCAAAGCCATCGGGCAGGCGAGTTACCGAGTCGCCGTGGCTCATCCACATGGTGGTGGCGTCTTCAACGTTGGTGAGTAGGTCGGTGGGGTCGTCAATGAAAAGATCGGCCTTGCCGTATTCAGCCCGGTCGGCGCGATCGACCTGGCCGCCGAGCTGCTGCACCATCAGCTGCATGCCGTAGCACACGCCCAGCACTGGAATGCCCAGCTCCCAGATGGCCGGGTCGCAGTGGGGGGCACCGCTGTCGTATACCGAGTTAGGCCCACCAGAGAAAATGATGCCTTTGGGGTTGAGCTGTTTAAGCTGCTCGGCAGTGGTGCGGTAGGAGAGCACCTCCGAGTACACTTCGGTTTCGCGAATGCGGCGAGCGATTAACTCAGAGTATTGGGAGCCAAAGTCTAGAATCACCAGCATTTGGCGGTTGAGGTCTGGGAGCGAGGCTTCCCCCAGGTTGGCAGTGGATTCGGTTTGAAGGGTCACGATGGGTTAATCCTGCAGGTGATAGTGAATTCGAGTGCAGTGGGATCAGGATATAGGGGGTCTACTGGACTAAAAGTTGAGGGTACCTAAGGATGCCATAGGATACGCATTCTATAAAATGCGGCTGGGTGAAACGGATTACTGAGCCAAGGCTGGCTTGACTCTTAGACGACTAAAATAAACAACCCTGAATGCTTTTTGGGTAAGAAACGGCCGCCGCGCCTTGCCCTAGCACGGCATGAGGAATCGATAAGTAAACGACTGCTATAGGATTTTTGTAAAAAAATATTCCTTCTAGTCTATCAAAACTTGATTGAACAGAGTCTGGCCGCGATCGCTTCTGGCCACGATCTGCCGCTGGCGATCAAACACGATCGACCCCACTGTGAGAGAACTACCCGTATGGGCATGAACGTAGGCGGCAGCTCGCTCGTCAATACGCTCCACCATGTGCTGATAGACGCGCTGGGCCAGCTCGTCATCCTGCCCTCTCAAAATCCCCAGTCCGGCCTCCACCGTTTTGGCGTTAAGAATGGCTTGAATGATGGGCAGCGGCACATCTTGCCCAACGCAGCAGGCGGCGAGAATCTCCTGACGACCGTCGGCGACGTGGTGGTGAGTGTGAAAGATGCCCCCGGCCAGCTTAATTAGCTTGCCGTGGTACCCCAGCAGCAGCACTCCAGCCACCCCCAGATGGCCCGCTTCTACCAGCATGGGCCCCACCCAGTTGGCAGTTTTGACCCGGCAGTCGGGGTCGATGCCCAGTTTCACCGCCAGATCTAGCCCGTTTTCGCCCAGGCAAAACACCAGATGAGCATGGTGGGCGGCTTTATCCTGGAGGATTTCCCTCGACTGATCGAGTTGTCCTGGTGCGCTGAGGGGTTCAGAGATACCGGCGGTGCCCAGCAGCGAAAGCCCTTCGACCACCCCAAAGGCGGCGTTGGAGGTGCGCTCGGCTAGGGCGCGACCCTCGGGCAAAATGATGGTGACGCGCAGAGTTTTCCCCGGCGGCAGTCGGGGTGTTAGGTGGTGGGTAATTAACGCTTGGGCGTAGCGATAGATGGCTGGTGCCCCATCTTGATCGCGCTGCTTGCCGACACCCTCGCCCCCCTCTAGCTGGATGGGGTCAGTCTGATCGTCATCCCCCCAGGCCACCACAGACCAGAGCGGGGTATGGCGAGTGAGATCTAAATTATCGCCGGGATCGCTGTGGGTAACGGCCAGCACCGAGCCATCGGGTAGGGGGGCGAGCTGAGCAATGGGAATGTCGGCAGGGTGGGGCGGATTGAGCAGATCGAGGGTGATGATCTGGGGGCGATCGCCTGCGTCGAGCAAATGCCTCAGAGCCGCGATCGACCCGGCGCAGGCAAATACTGGCAGCGTGTGGCCAGATCGGGGGGAGGAGGTCGCAGAATTCATGGCGCACCGTCGGTTGTCGGGTTGGGCCACAGGGGTAAAGCCTGAACCTGCTCCAGGGTGAGGTCGAGGTAGGTCGTGCCTGGGGTGTCGCTGCTCTCCACGGGGTCTTGGCCAAAGTAGCCGCGATCGCCGTCGTGGGCGTGGGGCCCGCTGGCGATCGCCTCATACTTACCGGCCCGCAGCGCCTGGTTATAGGGCGACCCCACGGTCCAGCCCCAGCGCGAGGGAAACAGAATCAGCCCCAGGTTATCAATCCGATCGCCCTGGCCGTGGAAGTGGTAGACCTGCTCAACCGCGTCAAAGCCCTCCTCACCGTCAAAGACACCGCCAAAGGAGAGCACCGTGACCTCAACCGGCAGCCACTCTTTTAGATAGGGGGCGGCTCCCAGGGCGACCTGGGCTCCACCACTAGTGCCCGCCAGCACCAGCTGAATGGGTTGCTCGGTCTTCAGGGAAATGGCCTCTGTTGCGGCCATACGCTCTAGAATTGTGGCCGCCGCGCCCCGGTTATAGGCCTGCCCATACCGGTTATCGGCGGAAAGGGCCAGCCGCCAGAGGTTGCGAATTTTAATGATCAGGCGGGCTAGGCCGTCTTCCTGGCCGGGACGCTCGCTGAGCTGCCACAGCCAGCGAAAGAGAGGCTGACTACCGACATTGTCGCTCACCGCCGAGTAGGGAAACACCCCTCGCACCACAACGCAGTCGGGCACCGCTGTTGCCATCTGATTCAAAAAGGCCTCTTCCCCTGGGTCGAGGTCAACATCGGCGACGTTGCCCACCCCAGCCAAAAATACTAAATAGCACTGTGGCCCCGCCTCTGCTGTCGTTGCCCCGTCAGGCAGGCTAGGGCGCTGCTCAGTCAGGCTGTTGCCATCCCGCAGCCACCACGACAGAGTACTAATCGGCGAGATCGTACCCCAGGCCAAAAAGAATATCCCCAGGGCGGTCAACAGCTTACTGGTGTCGCCCAGCGATCGCGCGATCAGAGTTTGCAGCAGAGATTTCATTGGCGTCGGCTCCAGGGGTAGACTGGGCCAGGCGATCATGGACACATTCTATGGGTCAGCGGCAGTCAAGCAGGGGGCTACGGCGAGTGCTAGCCGATGCCCTAACGCTAAATCAAGACTTTTATGAGCACAGCTACCGCTACCCAAAAGCGGCGCGGTTTGCCCAGGGCATTGTTGGGCTCGCCGCCCTCTCCCATGGGCTGGGCAGCGGCCTCATTTTACTGCTTTACCGGCCCTCTTTGGCGCAGCTGGTGGCTGGGGTATTGGTCAACGCCCTGACGGTGCTGGCCGGGTACTATTTTTGGACCTATGCGCTTTGGAAGATCAACACCTACCTAGCACCAACTACGCCGCCCTACCGAGAATTGTTGATCCCGGTAGGGTTTGCCTATACCCCACAGGTGCTGAACCTGCTGACGGTGATTCCGCTGCTGGGGCCACCGATTACGCTGGCCCTGGCAGGGTGGACGCTGTTGGGGGCGATCGCCGCTGTCCGTGCCGGGCTCAATATTGGCCTGGTCAAAGCGGCCCTGCTGGCGGGCACGGGCTTTACCCTGGTGCAGGTGGGCGTTGGCCTAGTGCAGGCAGGCGTGCAAGATTGGGTTTCCCCTAGCCTTCTCCAGTAATCGACAGGGCATCGACCCAGACGCGCGGGCAGATGCCGCCAGGAGTGATTTCGGCCTCAGGCTCAATATGGACGATCGCCTTGAGCAGCTCGCGGAAGTCACCCGCGACGGTGGCCGACTCAATGCTGGTGCGATCGCCCCCATTCACCAACCAGCCGTCAAAGGGCAGTGAGAACGAGCCCTGAAGCGCATTTACCCCAGCGTGGAGCGCCTGCAAATCATCGATGAAGATCACATTCTCAGCCGTTTCCAAGTTGAACTCGGTGGAAGCCTCGGCCCCCGGCAGCACCTGGTAATAGCTGGGGCTGACCGAAACCTTCGCGCCAATGCTGGCGTGGCCCGTGGGGCTGGCCCCCATGCGCTTGGCCGTACCCGCGCTGTGCAAAAACTGGGTCAGCACGCCCTGCTCAATAATCGGCACCCGCCGAGTGGGCGTGCCCTCGCCGTCAAAGGTTTCGGCGCTGACATTCTCGGGGTGCAGGGCATCGTCGTACACCGACAGCAGGGTTGAGGCCACCACCGTTCCCAGCGAATCTGCCGTAGACAGGCTGCGGTTATCCAGCACGCTTTGGGCGTTATACATGTTTGAAAATGCCCCCAGCAGACTCAAAAACGCCTCCCCTGAGAACACCACCCGGTACTTGCCCGAGGCCACCTTGTCGTAGTCGAGGTGGCTGATGGTTTTTTCCGTAGCTTCCTTCAGGCAGCCCTCAATATCTAGCTGGGGCAGGCCTCGGTTCACACGCATCGCGCCGGCAGAGCGAGGTTTGCGGCCCTCCTGCTCAGTTTTGCTGTAGAGATACAGCGAAGTATAGGAGCGGGCCTCCTGACGCAGCGCCCCGGCGCTGTTGAGGTAGAAGCGATCGATCGCCCGCTGGGCCAGGCCATTGTAGGGCACGCTGGCGATCGCCGGATGGGCCGCCAACAGCTGCTTTTCTACATCTATCAGGGTCGAAATCAGGTCTCCCACAGGGGCAGGCGGCACCGTCTCCACCTGCACATCGGCGGTGGGGGCCACGGCCTCAGGGCTAAAGTCGGGAATGTGGTCATCGACCCCAAAGGCGCTCGCCTCCTGGGCCGTTTGCAGGGCCAAATCCATTCCCAGCGGGTCAACGTCGCTGGTGGAGGTCACTCCCACCTTGCCATCCGGGTTCCACACCCGCACAATCACGCTGGAGCGGTTCGAGGCCTTGACCTGCTTGGGGTCGCCCTTATCAACCTGCACGCTGGTCTCGTCTACGGAAGACCCGTACACGTCATATTTAACGATGCCGAGCTTCTTTGCGCTCGACTCGGCGTAGGCGGCGATGTCTTGGATGGTAGGCATAGAGGGTGGGGGTAGGGGGTGGATGGGGGAGGGGTAGGGGGTGGATGGGAGGTAGGGAGGATGAGGGGATGAGGAGGGTGGGGAGGAGCTGCGATCGCCTCAGATTTCCTGGTCTTTCTCAGAAGGCTGAGGGTTCATTTCGCCAGGCAGTAGGTTGGGTGAAGTGATAGCGAAACCCAACCAGAGGTTGAGGCTGTTGGGTTCCACTGCGTTTCACCCAAGCTACAGCTTGCTCTTCCTCATCTTCTCCATCTCCCTCACCATCCTGATCCTCTCCTACCGTCCGCCGACGGTAATCGAGTCAACCTTGAGGTGTGGCTGACCTACGGTGACGTAGATGCTGCCGCTGATCGAGCCGCAGAAGCCCGCCGCGAGATCTAGATCGTTGGAGCACATGGAGATTTTGTCCATGATTTCGGTGGCTTCGCCAATTAGGGTCGCGCCTTTGAGGGGCTTGGTGATTTGGCCGTTTTCAATCAGGTAGGCTTCCGACACGGCAAAGTTGAACTGGCCGGTGGGGCCAACGCTGCCGCCGCCCATCTGCTTGCAGTAGATGCCTTTTTCGACCGAGGCAAACAGCTCCTCTACCGAATAGTCGCCGGGGGCGATGTAGGTGTTGCGCATGCGGCTGGCGGCGGCGTAGGTAAAGCCCTGGCGGCGACCGCTGCCGGTGCGAGGGTGGCCGGTGCGCATGGAGCCAGCGCGATCGCTCAAAAAGTTCTTGAGAACGCCGTTTTCGATCAGCAGGGTACGCTGGGCGGGCATGCCCTCGTCGTCCATGTCGATGGTGCCAAAGGCGTCGGGAGAAATTCCCTCATCCCAGGCGGTGAGGTTTTCGTGGGCGATCTTCTGACCTTTTTTGTCGATAAAGGGGGTGGTGCCCCGCTCGATTTGAGTGGTTTCTAACAGGTGGCCGCAGGCCTCGTGGAAGATGACGCCGCCAAACTTGTTGGCCATAATCACCGGGTAGCTGCCCGACTCGACATAGTCGGCGTAGAGCATTTTGCCCGCCGACTCAGCTACATCGGCAGCGGCAGTGGCGTAATCCCACTGGCGCAAAAAGGCGGGGTCGCTGGTGTCGCCTGCCCGCTGGCCAATGGAGGAGCGGTGCTCGCCGTCGGCGCAAAGCAGGTTATAGCCCACCGACTGCGTCAGGCGAATGTCGCGGGCAAAGGTGCCGTCACTGGCGGCCACCAACACCTCCTGCCAGTCGCGGAAGTAGACGGCGCGGCGCGACTGCACGTGGCTAGCCTTTTGGCCCAGGGCACCGTTGGCGGCCAGCAGCACGTCGCCCATCTCCTGCATTGAGCTGCACTGGCTCAGCCAGCTGTCTTTGCCTTTGGCGGTGGCGTAGTCGCGCAGCATCTCCAGGTTGATTTCGGCCAGGTTGGTGTGGGGGCCGGGCAGGGTCAGACCCATAATGGCGAGGGCTTTGTCGAGGGCAGCCTTGAGGCCATTAAAGGTGAGGTCGTTGGTGCTGACGTAGCAGTCGGCCTTGCGGAGAAACACCCGCACCCCAGCTCCGGTCACCAACCGGGGCGAGAGACTGGTGATGGCATCGTCTTCGGCCTGGCAGCTGATGTAGTTGTTGCGCTCTAGAAAAAATTCAACAAAGTCAGCCCCGGCGGCGCGACCTAGACCCAGCAGGGTCGATAGGGTGGCCTCCCAGGCGCTGTCGAAGCGATCGCGAGGGGCAGCGTAGTCCCGCTGAAGCAGGTCGTTGGTCTTGAGCAGCGGGGCTGGGAAGGGTGCAACCGTCATGCCAGTAGAATCCTTGGTGGGGTGAGGGATCGTCCCATTGGAACCTCCCCAGTCTAACAAACCTGCCGAATTGAAACCGGGTAAAACCCGCCCCTAGACAGGCCGGGCGAGGCTAGATTGGCCAATACGAGATCTAGGCAACGGTTGACCGCCGTTGCCCAGAGATTAATTATGATTGAAAGCTGCACCCATAAAATGACCGTGCTAAGATAGCTTAAAGATTAAGAAAAACAAAAACTTTTGCTTCTCACGGCTCTGCTGCCCTGCTTCAGCTCTTGAGGCCAAAAGTTTGGGTCAGACCTGAAGAACCCCTTTTAAGCCAATCCCTTCACGTGCTCTTCTGACCACGGGTGGAATGCCTTTCTAGCAGCCTCTAAGGCCGACTAGCCTCATTTCTAGGCCCCAACAAGGAGATAGTCCTGTGGTTGCGCAAACAACAGCTCCCGTGTCGAACTCTGTGCAGGCTCAAGTGCCACTGGTGCTAGTTGTCGACGATGACGACGATAGCCTGACGCTGATGGCTTACATTCTAGAGCAGCTATCTTGCCAGGCCTGTTTTGTTGCCGATGGTTTCGCCGCCCTGGTGGCTGCTCAGCAACAGCGTCCGACCTTAATTTTGTCTGACATTCATCTGCCCGAGGTAGATGGCTATAGCTTGTTAAAGCAGCTGCGAGCCGACGGCAATACCCAAGATATTCCGGTGGTGGCCGTGACTGCCCTAGCGGGTAGCGACGATCGCCATAAAATTCTAGCGGCTGGGTTTGATGACTACATTAGCAAGCCCTTTTTGGTGCAGTCGGTCGAACAGCTGATCGGTCGCTTCATCGGTCTAGGGCAACTGGTCGTCTAGCGGCTGGGGTTGGGCAGCCCTAGCCGCAGGTCTTAAATCAGGCGGCTCAGACAAAATAATCACAATGCCAGTGCGGCCTGTCTCTAGGGTCGCATCAGTCAAGATATCGACCACTTCGCGATCGAGGGCCTCTTCAGCAATTTGAATAATTTGGGGGCGCAGGGCCGTCGCCAAATCGGCTCGCACCTGTTCGGCGAGGGCAGTATCGCCAGTGGCAACGAGTAACTGCTCGGGTTTGGTGACCGAATCTTCAATTACCAGCAGCAATTTTTCATCAATGAGCTGGCAAGTAATTTTGCCGGTGGCGTGGTTGAGCTGTTCGCGATATAGCCGCTGAAATTGCTGAGCTAAGTGCCGCTGAATCTGACCGGCTGTTGGCAGCAATGTAAAGGGGGTAGTGTCCATCGGATGCCATGATTGACAGCTGACTATAGGCCTTGCTTTAAGGGTATAGCCAGCTGTGAAACTATAAACAGGTCTCAGTTTGCCAGGGGCACAGTCGTGCCCTTAGCGCCTAGGTTACTAGCCCCGATCGCAGGGCGCGCACAGCGGCCTTGGTTCGATCGTCTACCCCTAACTTATTGAGAATGCTGCGCACGTGGGTTTTAACCGTGCCCACGGTGATGTAGGAGCGCTCAGCAATCTCAGCATTGCTGCACCCGCCCACAATCAGTTCTAAAATCTCTAGCTCACGCTCGGTCAGCGGGTAAGATTCTAAAATTTGCTCAAACTCAGGCTCGATCGCCTCGATAGAAACCGTGCGATTGCCAATGGCCATCGCCCCTGCGGGGGTCTTGCGCACTTGGCGCAGCACCACGCTGGCCACGGCTGGGTCAATCCAGGAGTTGCCTTCGTTGGTCTCCCGCACCGCCACAATCAGGTCGTCTAGCTCGGTCTGCTTCATGCAGTAGGAGTCAGCCCCGGCGGCAAAGGCGGCCATGACGGCAGATTCACTGTCGTGCATGGTGAGCATCAGCACCCGGGTAGGGTCGCCCTCAGTGCCGCTCTGGCTCTGGCGCAGGCGCTCGACTAGCTCAATGCCGTCGATGTCGGGCAGGCCAATATCGACGATGGCAACGTCGGGTCGCTCGGTTTCGAGCAGGCTCAGCCCCCGAGCACCGTTGGCGGCCTCGCCTACCACCGTCATGCCGGGTACCCGCTGGAGGGCCGCTTTGAGGCCTAGTCGAGTAAGGTCGTGGTCTTCAATGAGTACAATGCGAATGTCTGTCATTAGGTGGCCTCCTAACGAGGCATTAAAAAGGTTGTGGGCGGCTCGTCATCGCCCAGAGTGCCATGATTATGGACTAACTATAGGGTATCAGCACGTACCGTCGGGCAGACCTAAGCTAGGTAGGGTCTATGTCCCAAGATAGACTTTGCTCTGCCTAAGGGCTACTGCGTCAAAATCATCTGCGAAATCAATACCTCTCACGATAGGGATAGCGCCATGGTTGACTACTGGCCGTCTTTGCGATTGGGGCCATATATTCCCCACGGACACTGCTATCTGTGGCAGCCTGGCCTGGTCTGGCTGCACTTGTTATCGGACGCGCTGATTGCGCTGTCGTACTGGATGATTGCGGGGGCGTTGGTCTACTTTGTGCAAAAGCGGCCCGACGTGCCCTTTAGGCCTCTATTTTGGCTGTTTGCGGCCTTTATCGCGGCCTGCGGTGCCACCCACCTGCTCTCGGTGTGGACGCTGTGGTTCCCCACCTACTGGGTGTCGGGCACGATGAAGGCGCTGACTGCGCTGATCTCGCTAGCCACGGCACTAGAGCTAGTGCCTCGGCTGCCGCTGGCCCTGGCCCTGCCCAATGCCACTCAGCTGATGGATATGAATCGGGCGCTACAGGAGGAGATTGGCGATCGCAAGCAGGCCGAAGCCAGCCTGCGCACTGCCGAGCAAGCGGTGCGCCAGCTCAACCAAACCCTAGAGGAGCGGGTGCAGCGTCGCACCGCCCAGCTCGAAGAGGCGAACCAGCAGATCGAAATGCTGCTGGAGCAAGAGCGCCAGGCCCGCATGTCCCTACAGGCCACCACCACAGATCTGGAGGAGACGGCGGAGCGCCTCAATCTGGCCCTCAGTGCCGCCCAGATGGGCTCCTGGGACTGGCAGCTCGACACCGATACTCAGGTTTGGTCACCGCAGACCGAGCGCATTATGGGCTTTGAACCCAGCACTGTTGCCCCCTCCGCTGAGGTTTTGGCCGAGCGGGTGCACCCCCAGGATTTGCCGGAGATACAGGCGTTGGTCAATGACGCGATCGTCAACCAAACCGAGTTTGTCGGGCAGTATCGCATGCAGTGGTCTGACGACACCTGGCACTGGATTAGCGTCTACGGTCGGGTGGTAGCGGTCAAAGATGGGCGCACCCAGCGCTTAGTCGGCATAGTGCAAGATATCACTGTCGCCAAGCAGGCCGAGCTAGATTTGCAGGCCAGTGAACGGCGGTTTCGGGCGGTCTTTGAGCAGGCGGCGGTGGGCATGGCCCGCCTCGATTGGCAAGGCCATTGGATTCAGGTCAACCAAAAGTTCTGCGATATTTTGGGCTATCGACCCGAGGAGTTAATCAATCGCTCGTTTCAGTCGATTACCTATGAGGGCGATCGCCTGCAAGATGAGTATTACTACCACCAGATGCTCACCGAGCAAACCCCCTGCCAGTTTGAAAAACGCTA
>JANPIO010000044.1:0-9732 GCA_031425055.1 Phormidium sp. VAR_61_metabat_6 | reverse complement strand
CCTGCGCGCCCGCGAAATCGATCGCTGGGCCAGCACCAATGATTACTATCAACTGGTTAAACGTCCCGCAGTTGAGTATAATGAGAACGCATCCAAGGGCGGATGGCGGAATTGGTAGACGCACCACACTCAAAATGTGGCGACTTCGGTTGTGCGAGTTCGAGTCTCGCTCCGCCCATTAAGTTAAAAGCTAGTATCTTCTGAGTCCATGTACAGGGTTCAGGATGTTTAGATAAGGAGCTAGCGCCTATGGTCGTCGGCAGTGAGGCATTGTTATCACGAATACCTTTAACTTAGAGGTGTTAGGCGGCAGGCCTATCATTATAATGGCTTGGAATCTCAGTGGCAATGAGTTTGGTATTACCAGCAAAAGGTGCAACTATGTCAGAGATTTCAAAAAATTATTTAGATTTGCAAATGACTGATGTTGATGCAGCGTTGCTCTACAGACCAAGCTAATTTAAACTCATTATTATTGGTTGATTGAGATTCGTATTGAGTTGAAGATTCTGACATCCACTTCTATATGGAGACTCTAGATTTGTGGAATCATCATCTTATTCACGCAAGCTAGCTCTCTCCAATGAAGAAAGGTCAGAGTTGATCAGCACGCTTTGCCAATTACGCAGCTCTCAATTCATGGAGCTAGTTTTTGCGCTTCAGGTGCCGAATGAAATAATTCACATCTCTAATGTCTCAGCGGAAGAAAAGGTTTCTGCGTTATTGCAATGGGTTGAGGATGATGCTGAAATTGGTTGGAGTGTTTTTCTTGAGGTGTTGGGTGAGGCGACTAAGATCTCCTCGGATCGCCAGCTAGAAATTTTTAGAGATGCTTTTGATGAAATCCCAGACAGAGCAAGTGAAACGAAGAAAAAGCTTCTCTTGGAATCTATTGAATTAATGGTTGCTGAAGCAAATAAAGACAAGGAAGATAGAGGAAATTTATCAGACTATCCAAAGGAATCTGTGAATTTCGTTGCTGGCCCGCGTGAAGAGTTCTCCCAGGGACAGTTAAGAGGTTTTGATCAACTCAAGCATGATATCTTGGCCCTTCCTGATGATGCTCAGCACCTTGTCGCTGAGCTAGTAGCCTTTTTGAGACAGCGATATCCGATAGCAGAGCAGGAGGTCAACCAGCTTATAGATTTAGACCATGAGCCCTTTGTGGGTATCTGGCGCGATCGGTCTGAGATGCAAGACAGCACTACTTGGGTTCGGCAAGTTCGGAAACAGCACTGGCGCGGCTACCATGGCTGAGCTTTTGATCGATACAGACATTTTGATCGATGTTGCTAACGAAGACGCGACTGCCATTCATCGACTCAAACAAGAAGATCAGCACAGTGCGCTGACTATTTCAATCATTACGGTTATGGAGCTAGTGGTGGGATGCAGAAATAAGCAGGAACAGCAAACATTAGAGCGCTTCCTAGCTAAGTTTCGGGTGCTGACATTAAGTAGCGCGGTTTCAAATCAAGCTACCACTCTGTTGAAGACGTACTGCCTTAGCCACGGCTTGTTGATTGCGGATGCTCTCATAGCGGCTACAGCGATTGAACGTGGTATTCCCCTTCTAAGCAAAAATCAGCGTGACTTTCGCTTCATTCAAGAGCTGACGTTGCTTCCTTATCCTTAATACTCCCAACTCTTGTAGAGTCTGGGCTTATTTAAACTAAACCGGGAACTCCAGCTATGATAAGTTCACATGATCTAGTGCTCCTGACCTGTGACTGAGCCTGCTATAGCCCCCTATACCTCCTCTACGACCGCAACGGCTGGCCTGCCCAGTCAGCGGTGGCAGGTAGCATTTGCAAATACGCCCCTGGCAACATCCTTAGCGCAGGTTACGGGGTTGTCGCCGCTGCTGACTCAGGTGTTGATCAACCGGGGCATTGTAACCCCGGCCCAGGCCACCGATTTTCTTGACCCCGAGCGCCAGCAGTTGCCGTCGCCTTTGGCGGAGTTTCCTGATCTGGCGGCGAGTCTAGAGCTGCTGGTGCAGGCGATCGCCACTCAGCAGGCGATCGCCATCTGTGGCGACTATGACGCCGACGGCATGACCAGCACCGCCCTGCTGCTGCGGGCCTTACGGGCGCTGGGAGCGCAGGTGAGCTACACCATTCCCAGCCGCATGGCCGAGGGCTACGGCATCAACACTCGCATTGTCGAAGACTGCTACACCGAGGGGGTGAGCATTATTCTCACGGTGGACAACGGCATTGCGGCGGTGGCCCCGATCGCCCGTGCCCGTGAGCTGGGCCTGGCGGTAATTGTCACTGACCACCACGATATTCCCCCCGAGATTCCCCCGGCAAACGCGATTTTGAACCCCAAGCTGCTGCCCGAGACCTCGCCCTATCGAGGGGTAGCGGGGGTGGGGGTGGCCTACATTTTGGCGGTGTGTCTGGCCCAGGCGCTGGGGCGGACCCAAGACTTGACGGGGCCACTGCTGGAGTTGTTTACCCTGGGCACCATTGCAGATTTAGCGCCGCTGACGGGGGTGAACCGCCGCTGGGTGAGGCGGGGGCTGGGGCTGCTGCCCCGATCGCGGCTGTTTGGCATTCAGGCCCTCATTCAGGTGGCGGGGCTAGCCGACCAGAGCAAGCCGCTGAAGCCAGAGCACATTGGCTTTCGCCTGGGGCCGCGCATCAATGCCGTGGGCCGAATCAGCGAGCCGCAGATTGTGATTGATTTGCTCACTACCGACGATGTGGGGGTGGCGCTAGAGCGGGCCATGCAGTGCGAGCAGATCAACGGCACCCGCCAGGATCTCTGCCAGAGCATTGAGCAAGAGGCGATCGCCTGGTGTGAGCAGCAGCGGGCGCTGGGCACGGTAGATATTGAGCGCGATCGCGTCTTGGTCGTGGTGCAACCCGGCTGGCACCACGGCGTGATCGGCATTGTGGCCTCGCGGCTGGTGGAGCGCTACGGCGTGCCCGTTTTCATCGGCACCTACGAAGATGACGACCACAAAGTGATTCGCGGCTCGGCGCGGGGCATTCCCGAGTTTGATGTATTTGCGGCCCTGCAAACCTGCCACGACCTGATGGAAAAGTTTGGCGGCCACCGGGCTGCGGGGGGCTTCTCGTTTTTGGCCAATCGCCTGCGCCAGGTGACTACGCGGCTATCGCATTACGCCTGCCAAACCCTCTCGGTCGATCTGCTCAAGCCGCTGGTCAAAATCGACAGCCAGGCCAGGTTAAGTGATATTCACCAGGGCCTGTTTGATCAAATTGATCACCTGCACCCCTGCGGCATTGAGAACCCCGACCCGGTGTTTTGGACGCCGAATGTGCGGGTGCTAGAGCAGCAGACGGTGGGCCGCAACCGTGACCATCTCAAGCTGGTGCTGGCGGAAGCTGGGGGCGAGACGATCAAGGCGATCGCCTGGCGCTGGGGCGAGTACTACCCCCTGCCCAATCACCTTGATGTGGCCTACAAGCTCAAGCAGAACGAATGGCAGGGCACCACAACTGTGGAGCTAGAGCTGGTGGGGGTGCGATTGGCGGCGGGAGCAGAACCCGTGAGCGCCACCGCCAAAGGTCAGCCGCTACCAGCCCGTCTAGAGCTGGCTCTACCCAAGCTGTCTGTGCCCGTTCCTGTGGTGAATAGTGGTAGGGAAAAGGGATTACCAACGACACACGTATCCCAGATACCTACAGGCACAGCAGATGCGCTAGTTGTAGAACAGGCAGAGGCGATTCCGGGACGGGTCGCTCCGCGAATCGCCCCTCAACCCGTCGCGCCGCCCACCACCCCAGTTCCGATCGCTCCACTGGCCCCGGATGCCGCTGAGTTTACCTACAGCAACCGCCGCTACTCCGCCACGACCAAAACCGCAGCAGGTATCACTACCCTGACCATCAGCAACCCCGAGGGGCAGCGGTTAGTCGTCAACCGGGGCGATCAGCAGGGCTGGCTCTACCTGCCGGGTGAGTCGGCCAAGCCGGTTGACCTCAGCGAACCCCACTACGGCAATCTAGTGAGAGCTGGGGCGACGGCGGTAGAGCTTCAGCAGATGGCGCAAGAGCTAGCGGCAGCAACAGCCCAGCTCAGCGAGAAGGACGCCTTGCTGGCAGAACGGGATGCTTTACTAGCTGAACAGAACGTTCTGATGGTTCAAAAAGAGTCTCAGCTGGCCACCTTAAAAGCTGAGAATGCGGCTCTACTAAAGGCCCAAATACAGGCAAGTCAGACCCAGCCTGCTCCACGACAAAACAATTCTGTTCAATCAGAAAAAGCGGATGTGGCGGCAACACAGACCCAATCTATGTCAGTTCAGTCTACTCGGGTCGCTAAGGCCTCAGTTCAGATAGACGCATCGCCTCAGGCCGCGAAGGTTCAGCCCATAGCGCCCGTGGCAGAACCGCCTACGAAAGCCGCAGCGTTGCCTCTGAAGCTCGACGACGCCAAGCAGCAGGTGCGCCAGGACTTGAGCGATCGCGTCTGGTTTTGCCTCAGCCCCGACAGCCAGAGAGACTTAGCCGTTGCGGTGGCCCACCTGTCTACCGCCAGCGGCCCCGCCGATGCCACCGCCGTAGCCGGGCTAGCCACAGTGCTGGAGCGCGAACTGTTGCAGCCTTTGCTAGCCGACTTTGCCAACTACGGCGAGCAAACCGGCGATCGCGACCTGACCGCCCTCGCCAGCGATCTAGCCCAGGCCGCCAGTCTGGCGGTGCTGCCGCCGCTGCTGAGCGAAACCTGGCGATCGCTAACCGCCAAAGCTTTGGCCGCCGCCAACAAACCCCGCAAAGCGCTGCACGAAACCACCCATGCTGACACTAGCGAAACCTCCTTCCCCATCGACGACAGCCACCGGGTCATGCTCGACGAATTTCTTCAGGGATGGGATCACCCCATTGCCCGTTGGCTGACCGGGGGCGGGGCCGAAGCTGCCTCTGATCTGGCTCAGGTAGCGCAGCTACAGCGCGCTAGCAACTCTCTGCCGCTGTGGCAAGGGCAAATGCTGCAACATTTAGTGCTGGGCCAGCGTCAAAAAAAAGGAATTTTACAGAAAATTTTTGGATAATCTCCCTGATCCTACGGTTGCTCAGGGTATTGTGTTCTGAAAGCTTGCCCCAGCCAACCGTCTCTGCCCGCAATGGTGAACGTGCCCATTAAGCCCCAATTTTTGATTGTTTGCGGCCTCTCGGCGGCGTTGGTGTCCTGCTCGGGCGAAGGGTCGGGCAGCAGCGGCCCGACGCGGTTTGTCAGCATTCAACCCATTCAGGTGTGTGACGACTTTGGCCTCTTTTGCGCCGACTTGGCCACCTTTGAAGCAGCGACCCGCAAAATTTGGGCCCAGGCCAACCTCGACGTCAGCTTCTTGGCCCCCAACCGGCTCAACGCCAGCCGCTTTCTTACCATCGACAACCAGGATGAGTTTGCCGAGCTTTCCTTTGCGGGCGGGGCCGGAGCCTTTGGCCGCAACCCGCTCTCAACCCGTACCTCTGGCCCCATCAGTATGTGGTTTGTGGAGAGTATCTTCCCCTATGAGGGGTTTGACACCCTGGGGCTGGGATGGATTGATCAAAACGGCGTTTTAATTGACGACGACATTCTCACCTTTAATAACGGCATTGGTCGCCTTGACACGGTGGCCCACGAAATTGGCCACAACCTGGGCCTTACCCATGAGGGCTTTGGGGCCGGGGGCGCGAATAACCTGATGACCGACGGCGGCTTTCGCAATTCGCCCAGCGCTCTCGACGACATTACCCCCGATGGTGTGCGCCTAGACCAGCTCACCGATCGCCAGATCAACGAAGCCCGCAGCAGCGGCTTTGCTCGCACTGCCCCCGGCCCCGGTGCCGACAGCGCCCCAGGGGAGATACCCACGACGCTGCCTCCCCTGGCGGACGCAGCTCCTGATGCGTTGCCCTGGGTTGCCCCGCCCAAAGTAACCTCCGTGACCGACCTGGCCCTGCTGCCTGAGGTCGCCTTTGCCGCGACGCAGACTCCCCAACCGATTCCCAATGGCCCGGCGATGTCGCTGCTGACGGCGGGGCTACTGGCGGGCTATCTGCGCTGGCAGCCTCGAGGGCGATGATGGCGGTGCTAATTGGCTGGCTGCTGCTGGCTCAGGGAGCAATGGCTACCGTGAACGGCTCTATCCCCTTCCATGAGACGGTACAGACCACCATCACACAGCCGTCTTTAGGCTTAGTGTCTAACGGGGCTACTCGGCCCGGTTTCGTTCTTCTATCGCAATCGCTGCCCGTGCTTGGCCAGGATGCCATTCCTTACCCGCCGATACTGCGCCACGAAATATCGCCCGCAGGCAATTACCACCTAATTTTGACGCTGGGGCAAGATGAGGCTGGCGCTCAGCGCACCACCGCTAGCCTGTTTGAAACCCTGGGCAATCGCTGCCAGCAGGTCTGGGCACACACCCTGCCCCACAGCTACGGCCCCCGCCTCGCCCTGGTGAATGACGCTGGCACCGTGGTGCTCCTCGACGAATGGATCAACGTGGCTAGCCCTCGCGCCATTGTGATGATGGGTTTAGACGGCGAGGTCATGGCTCAGCACAGCTTTGACGACATTGTGAAAGTTACTGGTCAGTCGCGAGCCGCAGTCGTTGACCAAGCCGCCCAGGGCTTTTGGCTGGGCGGTAACCCTGAGATGGATCGCACCGGCGATCGCATGAGAATCCCTGCCGCTGGAGGGCAGCTCAGCTTAGATTTGGCAACGGGAGAAATGGGGTTTTAGCGGTGTGTATGCCCGCCCTGCCCAGCCACAAACAGGGCTGCTATAACGAAGAAGAGCAAGGGCACAAATACTTATTCAAACGAGACCGCAGCTATGGCCCAGGGTGATCAAATTTACGTCATGCGCGACCTGGCCGGGGTGCCTGGGCTATATCAGCACCACGGCATTGACTGCGGCGATGGCACCGTCATTCACTACAGCAAAGCCCGAGACATCGCCGCGATCGCCCGCACCAGCTACGATGCCTTTTCCTGGGGCAACCCGGTTTACACCGTTCGCAAATCGTTAATCTATGCCCCGGATGTGGTCGTTGAGCGAGCCACCAGCCGCCTGGGCGAGCGCCAGTATGACTTGCTACTCAACAACTGCGAACATTTCGCCAACTGGTGCACCACAGGCCGCAGCGAAAGCCGTCAGCTGGCCAACTTTGGCCTGCGCACCGACCAGCTCAACCTACCCGAACTGCGGCGACTGGCCGAGGGCGATCGCCACACCACCACCCCCGCCGAAGCCCGCGCTAACTTTCAAAAAGCCCTAGGCGACATTGCCACCGCCTACAACACCACCCTGGCCGACCAGCAGACCGCCTATAAAGCAGCCGACGAATGGCACCGTGTTGCGCAGAAATCTCTAGCCATGGGCCGAGAAGATCTCGCTAGAGGGGCTCTCCACCGCAAGGTTACAGCCAATCAGCGCATCGAAACCCTTACCGCCCAGCTCAGGGAACTCGTGGAGCTAGAGCTAAATCTTCACCGAAATCGGGCCTTTGTGGAGAGGCAGGTGGGGAGTGGGGGAGTGGAAGTGTAGGGGGTGAGGGATAGGGCATGGCCCACCATCGAATAAAGCTTTTTCGCTCAACCTACTTAGTCAGGATTAGCGACCCACAAAATTGATTTCACCGGGCGCTGAACGAGTTCACCAGCGGCATTGAGGCGACCGTAATGGGTGGTGCCGTCATACATCAGGGTTGAGGAGCTGCCGCCGTCGAGGTTGAGGGCTTGGGTAACGCCGCGATCGCCCATCAAAGCCGCTACTTCCCCCATCGTCATGCCGCTGGGCGACACCCCCGGCACCTGGGCCACCATCACCAGCACCACGCTGCCGTCAGCTTTAAGACCCACCGCCGATCGCGCATTGGGCGACTGGCTGCCCAGGGCATCGCGGCGAGCGGTGCGATCGATAAAGCCTTCTTCCACCGACGTATCTTGGGGCAGCAGCTGGGGGCCAGCACCCACGGCATCCACCAGGGCACACCCCGGAGGCACAGGGTCTTGATGAAAGGTGATGGCGTAGCTGGGAGTGCCGCCGCAATCGTAGCGGCGAAATTCTGAGCGATTCAAAATCTGATCCATGTAGCTGGCTAGGTCGGGGTTGCCGATCAGTCGCTCGTTTTGGTTGGGGTCGGCCACCAGTGCGCCATCCTTCACAACGTAGGAGGTGGTAAGGCCATTGTTGGGGTCAAAAAAACCGGCGTTGAGGGCGGCAGTCACGCACCCTTCTGCCCCACAAAGTTGGGAGGCGATTTGGTCAACTCGCGCTAGCTCATCCACTACTGCCACCTGCACCGGGTAGCGCACCGGATCGGGAATAGTCACCACATGCACCGTTGCAGCGGGTAGGCTAACGACTTCATAAACCGGAGGCATCGCGGGTGCTGCCGGGACAACATCCTCTAGAGCCGCATCAGCCCCATGGGGGACAGGGGCACAGCTCGACAGGACTAGGGCGACGACTAGGCCAACGGCGAGGGAGGGTTGAACAATAGAACGCATAGAGCCAACAACAGGTTGCCAGCAGTATAGCGAGAAGTGCGATCGTCCTTACGGATGGGTCTATTCGCTATCAACGACCACCGCCCAGTAGCCCTAGCCTCGGGACATCCCCTGAGACGATGGGCATACTGGAACCAGTTTGCCCAATGGATTGCGTGGACGATGGCAGTTCCCACTGTGACAACCGATGCGGCTCAGCCGATGGGGTATCCCTCGGTGTCGGTAATTGTGCCGATCTACAACGGTGAGGCCGACCTGCCCAAGCTGGTGGAACGGCTGATGGGGCAGCAATACCCTGCCGATCGCGTCGAGTTTTTGCTGGTGGACAATGGCAGCGGCGATCGCACCCCTGACCTGCTCCAAGCCGCCACTACTACCGCCGCATCCCAGGGCATCTGCCTCCGCGCCCTCACCTACAGCACCATCCAAAGCTCCTACGCCGCCCGCAACGCTGGCATCGCCGCCGCCAAGGGTGACATTCTCGCCTTTACCGACGCCGATTGTCATCCTGAACCCAGCTGGCTCGTTTCCCTGGTGCAGCCCTTTACCGGCAATTCTGTCGGGCTGGTGGCGGGGGAAATCAAGGCCCTACCCAGCCAAAACTGGCTAGAGCGCTACGCCGATCGCCAGGGCACCCTCTCTCAGCACAACACCCTCAACCATGCTTTTTTGCCCTACGGTCAAACGGCAAACCTGGCGGTGCGGGCTGAGGTTTTGGGTACAGTTGGGCTCTTTCGACCCCACTTGACCACGGGCGGAGACGCCGATTTGTGCTGGCGCATTCAGCAAGCTAGCTCATGGCAACTCGTCCACGCCGCCGATGCCGTGGTTTACCATCGCCATCGAGACAGCCTGAAGGGTCTGCGCAGTCAGTGGCATCGCTATGGCTGCTCAAACCGCTATCTACACGACCTGCACGGCGTCGATTTGATGCGCCCCCTCACCGCCAAAGAAATTCGCTACCGACTGCTGCGCTGGGGCCTAAAGGAAATACCTCAGGCAACCGTTAAGCTCCTGAACGGGCGCGGCACCGCTTTGGAGCTAGCGATCACTCCGCTGGATTTGTGGTGCGCCCACGCCCGCACCCAGGGGCAGGCCCAGGCCAAGCTGCCCGAGGCCGCTCGCACCATTACTCGTTTGGGAGAACCCGGCTGATGCGAATTTTGATGATCTCCGCGACGTTTCCCTACCCGCCGACGCTGGGAGGCACCCAGATTCGCACGTTCTATCTGCTCAAGCACCTGGCCCA
>JANPIO010000043.1:0-31659 GCA_031425055.1 Phormidium sp. VAR_61_metabat_6 | reverse complement strand
CCAGGGGGCACTGATGGTCGGTCGCCTGCTGCTAGACCTGGTGCCGCCAGAAAATGTAGCGGTGGCCGGGCTCACCCTAGGTGCCGACCCCCTGGTTACGGCAGTGAGTCTGGTGGGCGTCTATAGCGATCGCACCCTCTTCCCGCTGATCATTCGCAAAGAGGCCAAAGGTCACGGCACCCGGGCCTATATTGAGGGGCTTGAGCTACCTCCTGGCACCCCTGTCACCGTGCTCGAAGACGTTGTCACCACGGGCCAATCAGCCCTAAAAGCCGTCGATCGCCTCCAGGCCGCTGGGTACCAAGTCAACCAGATTCTGGCCCTAGTAGATCGCCAGCAGGGCGGTGCTGAACTCTATCAGAGCCATAATCTCCCCTTCCAGGCGCTGTTCACTATCCAAGATATTCAGGCCCACTGGGCCACCCTTAACCCCGCCTAATGACAGCGCCCCGTCCCGACATTGGCTTTATACCCACCCCCGTTGATGCCATGGTGGCCATGCTCAAGCTGGCCGATCTCAGCCCCAGCGATGTGGTCTATGACCTGGGCTGTGGCGATGGTCGGCTGCTCATTCGGGCGGCTGTAGATTACGGCGTTCAGGGGGTTGGGGTCGATGTGGATGCGGCATTGTTACAGCAAGCTCAGGCCATGGCTGAGCGAGAGGGAGTAGGCGATCGCCTCACCTTTCAGCAACAAAACCTGTTCGAAACCGATCTCCGCGCTGCCACGGTGGTCTTCATCTATCTACTGCCTCACCTCAATCTGCGCCTGCGGCCTCGGCTCCAGGCCCAGCTGCAACCTGGCAGCCGCCTCGTCACCCACATGTTTGACATGGGCGACTGGGCTCCCCACCGCATCCTGCCCTTACAACCCTCAGAAGAAGATTCGGTGCTTTATCTGTGGCGCATTCCCCATCAAAAAGCCCCCGAATCATCGAGGGCCCGCCGCTGCAAAGATCTTATTTAGTTAGCTCCATGCCTAGACCATCGCTGGCTTGCGGCATACCCAGTACTTGCTCATAAAGTGCACCTGATTGCTGACTGATTCAAACCCTGCGTCAGTCAAGCGCAGATTGAGGTCATCGGTGGTGTAGTGCCGATAGTAGGGCTCATGGAACATGGCCGGGAAATTCTCCATGGCCACCTCAAACTCAGGGGAATCAAGCCGCTGAATCGAGTCGCACAGTACCGCAGTGCCGCCGGGTTTTACCACCCGATACATCTCGTCGATCACGTTCTGCCGTGCGATCGCCGGCAGTTCATGGAACAAGAAGACGCTCACCACGCCATCGAAGTAGTTTTCCACAAACGGCAGACTCTCGCCGTTGGCCTGCGCGAGCTGTGGCAATACTCCTGGCTTAGCCGACAGGTCTTCGTTGGCTTTGCGCAGGTAAGCAGGCGACAGGTCAACGCCGTAGAGGGACGCCTTAGGCAGGGCATCGCGAATCATGCCGAGGGTGCGCCCCGTGCCACAGGCGACATCCAAAACCTTAGCTCCCTGCTCAGCACCAGCCGCTGCTAACCCCTGCTTTAGAGGAGCCAGAATCCGCCGGCGCATGGGATCAGCAGTGCCGTTAAAGAGAATCTCTACCTGGAGGTCGTACAGGTTGGCCGACATGTCGCTCAGGTAGCCATCGGTCTGATGGTGAAAATTTTGCAGGTAATACTTGGGATATCCGGCGGTGTCGATATCGTCAGAAAAACTGTGATGATCGCGCTTGTTTAGCCGCTCCCAAATCTTAGGTAGGTCAAAGCAAACTAGAGGATAAAACCGAAAGAAGTCATCCCAAGGATTATCAAACAGCAGCTCCTTAGGGTAGATCCCGGCTTCTGCATCTTGCCAGTCACGCTCTAGCAGGTCACCCATGCGCTGCTGTAGCAGTTGAAGCGACTTCAGGTCTAAAGGCGTAGTTTGAAGATCTTTGGGTGGACTAACCGTCTGCATAACCTGGGTGCTAACGGTTTTGTGGGCCAACCCAAAGTAGCTCTTGCCTTGTTGAAGGGCTTGGTAGGCCAGTTTTGTAATGGTGTCAGGCATACAACCAGCAAGTAATTAATTGTGGGGCGAATAATCCTAGTGTAAACAATCGTAACGAATTTTTCAGGAAGATGGGGTCTTCCGGACGACGGAAACCCCGCCTCCTCGAAGGAAGAGGCAGACGTCTCTAAACCCTAACTATCCCTAGGCGCGAACGTTTTGAAGCTGCTGCAAAAACCCGTTGATGTCGCTAAGCAACACGGCCTGAGAGAGGCTAGTTTGATCGCCTGAGGTGAGCCACTTAATCTGTACGGTGCCCTGGGCCGCCTCGTCGTCACCAACAATGAGGCAGGCGGCGGCTCCGCTGCGATCGGCCCGCTTAAACTGCTTGCCAAAGGCTGCACCACTGAGGTCTAGCTCTACCGATATCCCTCCATGGCGCAGTTTTTGGGCCAGCTGTAGGGCGTTGGCTTCAGCCTGCTCGCCGCGCGAGACTAAGTAGATGTCTGGAGCCGTGGCTTTACCCTGTTCTAGAGCTTCGAGCAGCAGGGTGAGACGCTCTAGACCAATGGCCCAACCCACCGCCGGGGTAGCTGGCCCGCCCAATTCTTCGACCAGACCGTCGTAGCGACCGCCGCCGCATACCGTGGCCTGAGACCCTAGATCGCTCGACTGAATTTCAAAGGCAGTGTGGGTGTAGTAGTCGAGCCCTCGCACTAGACGCGGGTTAAGTTCGTAGACAATGCCCAGGGCATTGAGCTGGGCCAGCACCTGGTCAAAGTGCCGCTTAGAATCTGGGCCTAGGTAGTCCAAAATGCTGGGGGCTGCCTGGGTGATGGCCTGGGTTTTGTCGTCTTTGCTGTCGAGAATGCGCAGGGGGTTGCGGGTGAGGCGATCGCGCGAATCCTCGTCCAAATCCGCCGCATAGGGAGTGAGATAGGTGACTAGGGCCTCGCGGTAGCGCATGCGATCGCCCCGATCGCCCACCGAGTTCAAGTAAAATGTCAGGTTCTTGAGGCCCAAAGCCTGCAAAATATCTGTAGCCAGGGCAATCACTTCCACATCGGCACGGGGGTCAGCGCTGCCCAGCACTTCGACTCCTAGCTGGTGAAACTGGCGCTGGCGACCTTTTTGGGGACGCTCGTAGCGAAACATGGGGCCGGTATACCAGAGACGCTGTACGCCACCCTGGGCGTAGAGACTCTGCTGTACGTAGGCCCGCACGACTCCAGCGGTGCCCTCAGGGCGCAGGGTGCAGCTGCGATCGCCCTTATCTTTGAAGCTGTACATCTCCTTGCCCACCACATCGGTGGCCTCACCAATCCCCCGCTCAAACAGGGCAGTAGCCTCAAAAGTAGGAGTGCGAATTTCGCGGTAGGCGGCCCGGCCCAAAATCTCTCTCGCCGTCGCTTCTACCCGTTGCCAAGTGTGAATATCGGCCACCTTTAGGTCTTGGCCAACAAACTGCGCCTTGGGCAAAATGTCTTCAGTTCCGGGCAGCGATTGAATGGGCTCCATAGCGGGGTAGGCACTCTCAATGGGCAATACGGAACACCCATCATAGCCTGAGGCTGGCCGGTGGCGGTGCCTAAGCCTCTTGACTCTCCGCCTTGATTTCAGGCAGTAGGCAGCAGTTGACTTCGTCAATGCAGACTTTGCCCGACTGGAGCGCCCAGCGAAACAGAGCCACCCGGTTGCCCGTGGCGGTTTTGGTCAAAATATTGCTGATATGGTTGTCGACGGTGCGCTTGCTAATCTCCAGTTTCTCTGAGATTTCTTGGTTAGTTAGCCCCGATGCCACTAGCTCAACGATCTGTAGCTCTCGGTCAGAAAGACTCCCTTGACCAGGCACTGGAGCCGTATCATCGCTTGCCATGGCAGTCTGTTCCCTTCGTCATTATGTATTTATGCTTAGGCTTAGTACCACTATAGGCGATCTGGTTTCGGGTAGGCTGGTGAAATGCGTTCTGAGCCGTCGGTCTATGGGTTTTGAGTGGATGACTGGTGTTGAGCCAAACTGCCTCCGTTATCTAAAACAGTGGGGTCAAACCTGGAGCAATGCTTCGTTGGAGAGGCACCGACGTTTGGGATATCGGATGGTGTCTCTGGGCGCAGTCATCCTGCTGCTGCTGGGTCTGTCTACCCCGGCCATTGCTGTCTCCCTCTCGCCAGCGGCGGACGAACCAGCGCCAGCGGCATCCTCCACCCAGCCCGACGCCAACGATATTCCCTCAGAAACCGTTAGCCGCTTTGTCAACGCCTATATGGCTGTTGTCAAGCTGATCGAGTCACGCGAACTCGGCCTGCAGCGGGTCGAAACCGACACCGAATCGCGCCAGATGCAGCAGGAGATTCAGGCCGCAGCCCTCGATCTGATTCAGGCCAATGGTCTCACCCTCTCTGCCTACTGGGAACTGCTGGGGCTCGCTAACAGCGATCCAGAATTTCGCGATCGCGTCCTCGCCCAAATCGACGAAGCCAACCTCTAACTGTCCTTAGGGCTGCACAAATTCCGAAGGTCGCTTAAAGTTCTCGGCTGGCGTGTTGGCCAGAGCCTGCTGCATAAAGTCTCGCCACACCGGCGCAGCATAGGTGCCGCCCGTAGTGCCAGAGCGCATCGGCGCGTAGTTGTCATTGCCAATCCACACGGCGGTCGAAAGTTGGGGTACATAGCCCACAAACCACACGTCTCGTTGGGAGTCGGTGGTACCGGTTTTACCCGCTGCTGGTCGCCCGATCTGAGCCGCTTGACCGGTTCCCCGAGCAATCACGCCCTGCAAAACATCGGTCAGCGACGCCGCCGCCCAGGGGTCAAGCACTAGCTGAGGCTGAGGCGTATTGTCAAGCAGCACATTGCCGCTGCTGTC
Organism: Phormidium sp. VAR_61_metabat_6; assembly: GCA_031425055.1. Lineage (GTDB taxonomy): Bacteria > Cyanobacteriota > Cyanobacteriia > Phormidesmidales > Phormidesmidaceae > Nodosilinea. Next base: position 26,815 of record JANPIO010000043.1, on the reverse strand, counting down.
GCTCACCTGCACGATAAAAGTCGGTTTAGAGTGCCAGCCGTTACTGGCAAAGGTGGCATAGGCTCCGGCCATTTCCATAGGGGTCAGATCGACGGCACCTAGGGGCAGCGAGGTGACTGGCTGCATTGGGCTGTTAATACCAAGGGTGCGACACAGTTCGATAATTTGGTTCACCCCTACCGCTTGGCCGAGCTTCACGGCGGGCACGTTGCGCGAGGTTTCCAGCGCCGTGCGAATGGGAATATTCCCCATAAAACTGCCGTCGTAGTTTTTGGGACTGTAGTAGCGATAACCGTCGGGATAGCTGACCGGCGTGTCGGCAATGCTGCTAGATGGGGTATAGCGCCCCGTCGCAAAGGCCACGTAGTACACAAACGGCTTAAACGCTGACCCCGGCTGCCGGTAGGCCTGAATTGCCCGATTGAACTGGCTAGTCTGATAGTCGACCCCACCCACCATAGCCTTCACAAAATGGGTACGAGGGTCAATAGAGACTAGAGCCATCTGATCGGCGATGTGGCCAATGCGGGCGTTGTGCCGCTGCACCGTAGTTTCCGCCATGCGCTGCATGTTGAGATCGACGGTGGTTTGCACTCGCATACCGCCTTTCACCACCGCTTCATTGCCAAAGCGCTGTTTCAGCTCCTGCACGGCCGCTTCGGTCACGTAGGGAGAAATGCTGCTGCGAAACGACTTGACTTCGCCAATTAGCAGCGGCGCATCGCGGGCAGCCACTTCTTCTTCGGGAGTAATCCACCCCAGCTGGCGCATGCGGTTAAGTACGACGGCCTGGCGCTCCTTGGTGGCTTCGTAGTTTTGGAAGGGGCTGTAGCTTTCTGGAGCCTGAATCAGGCCTGCCATCACAGCGGCTTCGGATAGGGTGAGGTCTCTGGCTGACTTGTTGAAGTAGCTCTGGGCAGCGGTTTCGACCCCATAGTTGTTGTGGCCCCAGTAGACCTGGTTGAGATACATCTCCAGAATTTCGTCTTTGCTGAAGATTTGCTCTAGGCGCAGGGCCAGCACGGCCTCTGCCACCTTGCGACTGACAGCCCGCTCGGGGGTAAGAAACAGGTTTTTCACCAGCTGCATGGTGATGGTCGAGCCGCCTTCTACCGTGCTCCCGGCTTCTACGTTGGCCAGCATGGCCCGGCCCACGCTGCTGGGGTTGATGCCGTTGTGGGAGTAAAAATAGCTGTCCTCTACCGCTAGCACAGCCCGTTTGAGGTGCGGCGACATCTCGTCGAGGTCGATGACTTCGCGATTTGCTTCGTCGTGGAGACTGTGTAACAGGGTGCCGTTGATGTCGTAGATATAGCTGGTCTCGCTAGGCACGTAGTTGCGCAGTACCCGCACATCGGGCAAATTGCGAAAGCTAATAGCCAGGCCTACCAGCCCGCCCGCCAGCACAGAGCTGGCAATCATGGTGGTGCCGAGCAGGGCTGCCGCCGCTACCTGCCCTACGTCTTGAACGTATTTCAGCGCGTTGGGCGCTCGGCGCAGGGGCTGAGGCTGAGATCGGCTTTTGCGGCGAATGGTGTTGGTTGACACGTTGGCTCTTAAAGGCTGCTTATAGAACGGCGGGGCGGGGGTAGCGATGAGGCGTTGCTGGGTGGGGCGCAGATGCTCGTCGGTAGATGACGGTTAGGCCATTATAATGACCCTCTAGATAAGTGAGCGCCAGCGGTGCTCTAAAGACCGCTAAAAGGCGATCGCAGGCACGCTTATCCTAGCCTTACAGATGGTTATAAGGAGAAGCTAAGGGCCACTTTTGTCACAACTTATCAGTCAGTGGCTTTGGTGCCCTCAACCCGTTTTCTCTAGCCCCTGGGCAATACCAACCCGCCGTCCCTACCCCATGAACTCCGTTTTCACCATGACCCAGGCTAACCCCAGCTCCTCCCCAGTTGAATTTGAGAGCATTTATCGGGGTATCAGCGAGGTCTTTCCCCATCAGCCCGACTCTAGCGACCCAGCGCTAAACCTGACGCAGCGGCTGCTGAAGTGCGATCGCCCCCTCCGGGTCAAGCTGGGCATTGACCCCACTGGTGCCGAAATTCACCTGGGCCACAGTATTCCGGTCCGCAAGCTGCGTGCCTTCCAGGATGCCGGCCACACCGCCGTGCTGATCATCGGTGACTTCACCGCCCGCATTGGCGACCCCACTGGCAAGTCAGAGGTGCGCCGCCAGCTGACAGAAGCAGACGTGAAGACCAACGCCGAGACCTACCTAGACCAGGTGCGCCCCATCCTCGATTTTGACACCCCGGGGCGGCTGGAGGTGCGCTACAACTCCGAGTGGCTGTCTGCCCTCGACCTAGGCAAGATCCTTGAATTGCTCAGCACCATGACCGTCGGGCAGATGCTCGCCAAAGAAGGCTTCTCCGAGCGCTACGGCAAGGGCGAGCCGGTGTTTCTCCACGAGTTTCTCTACCCACTGATGCAGGGCTATGACTCAGTGGCGGTGCAGTCCGATATAGAGCTGGGCGGTACCGACCAAAAATTTAATATTGCCGTCGGGCGCGATTTGCAGCGCCACTTTGGCCTGCTGCCCCAGTTTGGCCTGCTGGTGCCGCTGCTGTTGGGCACCGACGGCATTCAAAAAATGTCGAAATCCCTGGGCAACTACGTGGGGCTCCAGGAAGATCCCCTGAGCATGTACTCTAAGCTCGAAAAGGTTCCCGACGCGCTGATTAAAGACTACTTTGAGCTGCTGACGCCCTTCGCGCTGGAGACCCTGCCCAAGAACCCGCGCGATCGCCAAAAGCTGCTGGCCCTAGAGGTCACCCGCCAGTTCCACGGCGAAACAGCCGCGCAGCAAGCGCAGCAGGCCGCTATCAGCCTCGTTCAAGGCACCGGGGAACCTGCGGCTGGAGTGCCCGAATTTTCTCTGGCCGGAATTAATTTTCCGGCCAAGCTGTTTTATCTGGTGGGGTCGACACCACTGTGCGCCAGCAGTAGCGAGGCCCGCCGCCAAATTCAAGGAGGTGCCGTGAAGCTCGACGGCGAGAAAGTGACCGATCCCAACCAAGAGTTTGTCAGCCCCGCTGACCTCATTGGCACAGTGGTGCAGGTGGGCAAGAAAAAATTCGCCCGCCTCACACCTTGAAACAGCCTTTGACACATTCGAACCCAGTTCAGATCAAACCCGCCACTGTAGAACCGATCCGCTGAGCGATCTAACTGGCACAACGACCTATCGGGCAGGCTGCATCAGCAATTGGCGCAGCTTGTCGCGCTCATTGGCAGAGAGGGTAGCGGCAAAGGCTTCCAAATCCTGAGGCCCCATCGTACTTAACACCTGGTGCAGCGCCTCTGCGCCGGATATGGCTCCCGTAGCCGCCGCCGTTGTTCGTAAAGACTGGCCAGAGTTCATCGGTGCCCCAGGCAAACTACAGCTGCCACCGTCGCAGTTGAGCTCAAGGTTATGCCAGGTCATTGTGGGCACAATCCAGCCGCGCCGACCGTGCAGCTCATGCAGCAGCACTTCGGTTTCCCAAAATGTTCTAGGAGATGGGTAGCTACCTTCAGCCCAGGCATGGGGCACGGTAAAGCAGCCAAAATGCTTACTGTAATCTTCAGAGTCGAGCAGAGCAGTAATCATCGCCTTAACACCTTGACGCATCAAAATGTCGCAGTAGCGACGCATTTCTGCCTCCCCACTGGGGGCGCGGCCAATAAAGTGCTTGAAGCACAACTCAATAAATTTTAGGTTAGAAGAATTGTAGTAAAACTCATTGAGATACACCTCAGAATGGCCTAGCTCACGCAGAAACCGCTTGACACCAATTTTATTTCGCAAGAACTCTGCCTCAATTTTGGCGAGCTGTTTACGCTCAAACCCGTAGGGCTGGCGTTCGAGCACCTGAGCATAAATTTGGTGTAGGGCTGCCTGGCGCTCTTCTCCCGGAGACTGCCGGCTCACCGTGATTTCTTTCATTGAAAACGCATCTGTAGATGTCATGGCAAACCTTCCTGCGCGAGAAAACTACGATTCCAGACTGTGGCTTAATTTCAGACTGCCCAAGGGCGAAATTAAGCCGATAGTCTTGATGCGTTTCTTAACGATAGGAATTAGTTTTACTCTCCTGTTTTAGGAGAGAGGTGCCCTTTGGCGATCGCAATACCGACGCAACTCTGAGAATCGCCCCCAGTTTTGGCAGAGCAGCGCTAGGCAAGTAGCCAGTCGAAAGCGGGATGCCTACTGCAACGCCGCCCGCTGAGCCGCCAAGAGCTGCTCAATGCCCAGCTCACCTACCTCTAGAATCTGGTTCATCTGCTGGCGGCTAAAGCTACCCTCTTCGGCCGTACCCTGAACTTCAACAATGTTGAGTTCCTCGTTGAGTACCAGGTTGAAGTCTACGGCTGCCGCCACGTCTTCGTCGTACTGCAAATCGAGCAAGACATCGTCCTCAATGAGGCCAACGGAGACAGCGGCAACGCCGTGCACTAGGGGCGATCGCGCCAACAATCCCTGCGCTACTAGGCCCTGCACCGCATCGGCCAGAGCCACATAACCCCCCGTAATCGACGCCGTACGCGTGCCCGCATCAGCCTGAAGCACGTCGGCATCTACCAGGAGAGTGCGTTCCCCCAGCAGCTCAAAATCGAGAGTCGATCGCAGGCTACGTCCAATCAGACGCTGAATTTCTTGGGTGCGGCCCGATAGCTTCATCAGCTCGCGCGCCTGTCGCTGGGGGGTAGCCCCTGGCAACATGCGGTACTCAGCGGTCAGCCAGCCCCGACCCGACCCCTGCAAAAAACGCGGCACCCCTTCTTCCACAGACACGGTGCAGAGCACCTGGGTATTGCCGCAGCGGGTTAGTACAGAGCCTGCTGAAAATTTCGTAAATTGGCGTTCAAAACTCACTGGCCGCAGCTGGTGAGGTTGCCGACCATCTGGACGTTGCCAAGCCATACAAGGTGCCCCTAATGCCCTCCCTAGGATACAGCAGACTCACCTAGACTAGGCGGGTTTTTCACCTCCTCAAGCGCAGTTTCCAGAGGATAATCAACCGGGCTGAGCTGTTGAGGTCAAACTACAGTACATACGCACCTCATGAATGCATATAGAGTAATTCGTCGATTCACGTTAGGGGAATCACGCTATATTTAGCCCTACGATCCAAGCTACCCAACCTAGAAACGTAGCGTTATGCTGCTGCCGAATTTGGTGTGGTCAATGGATAACTGCCATTCTTTGCCCTCGATGGACTAGCCCATGGTCTCCCAGATCAAACCCCTTTCCCTAGCGCCGTCCCCTACCTCTCTCGTTCGCCATCCGCTCTTACGGACAGTAGAGGGTACCGTACAAGTCTTTACCGCTGTACACCGCAACTTTTTTACCAACGTTATGGTGCAGGCACTGCGCGTCGCCGACCAGGGCAAGGCTGTGTTGATTGTGCAATTTCTCAAGGGAGGCATTCACCAGGGGCCTAATCAACCGATGCAGTTTGGCCAAAATCTAGACTGGATTCGCGCCGATATGCCGCGCTGCATCCATGACCCGGTGGTGAGCCCCAGCGAGCAGCAGGCCATTCAGGACCTGTGGTCTCACACCAAAACGGTGGTAGCCCGAGGTCGCTATGGGCTGATTGTGCTCGATGAACTCAGCCTAGCCGTTAACTACGGTCTGATTCCCACCCAGGACGTTGTAGACTTTCTCAAGCAGCGCCCTCCCCAGGTCGATGTCATTCTCACTGGCCCCGACATGCCAGACCCGCTACTGACGGTAGCCGACCAGGTGACCGAATTTCGCCGTAACTTTTTGCCCTAGCCGCCCAGGAAGCTTTGTCATGATTAAAAACGATGCCTGGATCGACAAAATGGCTAAGGAGGGCATGATTCAGCCGTTTCAGCCTTCCCTGGTGCGGCAGTTGGAGAACGCTGACAATTCCCTAGGACAGCCGGTGATCAGCTACGGGCTGTCGTCCTACGGGTACGACATCCGGCTATCTCCTGCTGAATTTAGAATTTTTCGCCATGTTCCGGGTACGGTGGTTGATCCCAAAAATTTCAGCCCCGCCAATTTAGAACCCACTGCGCTTAAAACTGATGAGAGCGGCAGCTACTTTATTTTGCCGGCCCACTCCTACGGGCTAGGGGTAGCCCTGGAGAAAATCTCTGTCCCTAACAACATCAGCGTGATTTGTATCGGCAAATCAACCTACGCTCGCTGTGGCATCATTGCTAACTTAACCCCAGCTGAAGCGGGGTGGCGCGGTCACCTGACCCTAGAGTTTTCCAACTCCTCTAGCGCCGACTGCCGCATCTATGCTAGCGAGGGGGTGGTGCAGCTAATTTTCTTTGAGGGTGAGCCCTGTCAGGTTAGCTACGAAACCCGCCGAGGCAAATATCAAGACCAATCAGAACAGGTGACATTGGCTAAGGTGTAGAGTTGGCTTTACCTGGGTGTAAGAGCGCGGTTGAGGGGCGATCGCCCATCCCCCACCAAGCCCAACCTACTCAAGCAAGTCACCATCGGTCATGCTGAGGTAGAGCAGCACAAAGCCCACACAGCCAATAAAGCGAAAGGCGGGCTGCTGCCCATTCCACTCTAGCGACTGCCACATGGTAAACCACTCCCCGGCTACCACCATAAAGCCCACAAACCAAAATAGAAACGCCAGGGTCAGCCCATAAATGGCTGTATCCTTAGCCCGGTTAAAGGTGATGCCATCGCAGTTCACAACTTTTAGCAAGCGCAGGGCTCCACCTAGACAGAGAGCAGCGATCGCCGACTCAATCCCTATAATCGCCCCATAGGCAGCTTTCTGAAGGCCTAATGAGGCCACAGCTCGCCAGGTCAACTGACTGTCTTCGAGCACAGTGTCCATGCTCAGTACGTGCTGAATGTACCTAAAATTGGCGTTGTAGTCGGTGAGATTGTTGAGCACAATCACCAAAGCCAGCAGACCAATAGAGGCTACCAGCAGGGTTTTTGAAATTCGAGCCGCCATAGATTAATCGAGATAGCTGTTGTGGAGGACGTCCTACCTTGAAAAGCATTCTGGAATCGTTGCGGGGCGGGCTAATCGTATCGTGTCAGGCCCCCGTTGACTCGCCTCTACACAACGCGGCTGCGATCGCAGCCATGGCCGAAGCTGCCCTTAACCACGGAGCCGTCGGGGTACGCATCGACAGCCCTGACCATATCCAAGCCGTGCGAGCCCGCTGCAATGCCCCCATCATCGGCCTGTGGAAGCAGGTAATGCCGCCCTCAGAGGTCTACATCACCCCTCAGTTTCATCACGCCGAGGCAGTAGCCCAAGCCGGCAGCGACATCATTGCCGTCGATGCTACTCAGCGCCCCCGCCCCAACGGTGAAACCTTAGAGCAAATTATTCAACAAATTCACCAGCGTCTAGGTCGCGCCGTTATGGCCGATGTCGATACCCTCGACAATGCACTAAAAGCGATCGACGCCGGGGCAGACTGCGTCGGCACTACCCTGTTTGGCTATACCGCAGAGACTCAAGCCGAAAGCCCGCCGGGGTTTGACTTGCTCCAATCTATGGTGAAACAGTGCCCTGTGCCAGTTATCTGTGAAGGCGGCATTGCCTCCCCAGTCCAGGCTAAGCAAGCCCTCGATTTAGGTGCTTATGCGGTTGTTGTCGGCACGGCGATTACGGGGATTGATTACCTAGTGCAGCGCTACGTCAGCGCCCTCGATCGCCCCTAGCCATCTCCTAGACCTACTTAAAAGGCTGGAACAAGCCGGTCTAACCCAACTTGCCCCAGCCTTAAAGTTTAAAGCTGCCCAAAGCAGCTACATGGCCGACCCTACACCAGCGTAGGCCCCGTAGAAAAACAGACCCACCACCACCAGCACACCCGTGCCGGCAACAGTTGCCACGATCCATAACGGAATTCGTCCACTCTGAAGCATAATATCCACCTCCTACTAATCGGGTCAGAAACTCAACACAGTCTGAGCACCGCAGCCATGTCCGCTAAGACAATTCTGGGAGCTTAGTTGAAGAAGTAGCTAGAGAACAACAGGCCCAGCACAAAAACCAGCAGCAGCCCCAAAAACAGGGATGTGCGGTTAAGTTCTACCGGTTGCTTATTCGGGTTCGGACTACGATCCATAATTTTCTCTTATCGCTGAATAAACTGCATTGCCGCGATCGCCCCTAGAAAAAACACGCTGGGTACCCCCAAGGTGTGCACAGCTAGCCAGCGCACGGTGAAAATCGGATAGCTAATGGGCTCGTTCGGAGAATTGCTTTGCATAGGTTCAATCAAACGTTGGAATACTAAAGCGTTATCGATTTGAGAACGTGTCGATCTGATCTTTCGCCTCGAAGCGATCGCTCACAATCGGCAGCTGCATTTGGTTGTCGGGGTAGTAGGAGTTAGGGCGAGGCGTGCCAAAGGCATCGTACGCCAAGCCCGTGCTCACAAAGAGCCAGCCCGCAATAAACAACATAGGAATGGTGATGCTATGGATAATCCAGTAGCGAATACTCGTCACGATGTCGCCAAAGGGGCGCTCACCTGTAGAACCTGCCATATCAATGTCTCCTCTCTGAACAGGAAGAATCTGATCTAATCATAGAGAACCCCGGAAACCCTAACAAGCTATTTCAGCGAAGTTCCCCTAACTTTCCTTAGGCAACCTCAGGTCGATACTTGAGGATCGTCCCATCCTGACCCAGAATGAAGCCTTTCTCTTGCCCCAAAAACTTCACTCTATAGAAATTAGATGGCACATCCCCAACGGATTTATCTTTCAACCAAGTCTCGCCACCGTCAAAGCTACAGAGCAGATTACCACCACCACCAGTCACCCAAATCTCATTGGCGGTGCGAAAAGCCATGTCTAGCAGTCCCCAGCTCGTCCCATATTCAGGGCTTAGAGCTTCGGTGAAGTCATCTGAGGAGCGAGAGTTAGAAAACCTCACCTGGCCACCGCGGGCAATAATCCAGAGTTTGCCGTCATCGTCAAACCCCATATTTTGCAAACGCCTTGAATTCTGGCGATTGTGAGGAATCCACTGATCCTGTCCCGGTGCCCAAGTAGAGTAAAAATTTCCTCGAGACGACACGGCCACATACCGACCATCGTCAGAACGAACCATGTTCCGCACTACCCCCACAGCTCCCTGCACCAGGGCTTTCCAGGTACGGCCACCGTCCTCTGTGCGGTAGATCGCACCAATGTCAGTAGCCATCTCAGCCGACTTATTGCCAACCGCCGTGACTAAAAAGGGTGAACCCGGCAATTCTTTGCTCAAGGGGACGCTTTCCCAGGTCTTGCCCCCATCGCCGGTATGCAATAGAACCGACGGCAGACCTGCAACCCATCCCTCATTACCGGAAAAATCAACCGAGGTAAACGTATAGGATTGGTCTTCCAAGGCCAGCTCGCGAACTTGCCAGGAGCTACCACCGTCCTGGGTTTCTAGCAGGGTATTGCGGCTGCCCACAATCCAGCCATGGTTGGCGTCTTGAGTGAATGCAATGTCAGATAGAGTAGACTTCACCGGCACCTGGATCACTTCCCAGGGATGCACGTCTGCGTCCGCCAAAAAATAACTAGAGCAGCTGGTTGCCAGCAGCACCGCCACCAGCATCACTAGGCCTCGCTTTAACCAGTCAAACGCAGCGTGCATAGATAATCAGAACCCGTACTTCCTAAACAACACTTAAGTTAAATCAGCGCAGGGCAAGCTCTGTACCCGTGAAGCGCTTCCCAACCAGCGCTTACGGCGCTATCTCAAGCCATAGAGGCTGATGAAAAACATAAACCCTACGGCCAAAGCGCCAAAGATCAAAATATTTTTTTGGCTAGGAGTCAACCGATTCACGCCCAGGCCATAGCTCAAATTTTCCTTGAAGCCAGAGGGAGAGTTGACCGGGCCAATGTTGGCAAATCGCTTCTTCGGGGCGCTGCATACTGGGCAGCGCCAATTTAAGGGTAGATCTTCAAAGGCAGTACCCTGGGGTATTTTAGCCCGGCTGTCGCCCTTAACCGGCTCATAGGAATAGCCACAGGATCGACATTCGTAGCAGTCCATCTCCTCCGGAGCAAGGACGACTACTTCGGTCAGGTTGTCCTCAGGGCCGTCAGCCCCCTTAGGAGTAGCAGCCAGATCTACAGATTCAGATGAATTAACCGAAGAATCAGACTCAATACTCATGGAACTCAGGCACCTTAAAATTCAATTCAAGAGTGAATCGGAGCGATCGGCAATTCTCTGTGGCCAGTCTTCTGTGCCAAAAAGAGCTCACCAAACGGCGGGCTGGGCAAAAATGCTCGTTGTAAACAATTATGACACAGTTGGGCCATCCGGCTTTTTGACTGACTCTTGGCTTGAGTTTGCGATCGCACCGTCCATCGCTCATTGTCAAATCAACTTTGCCCCTGGTTTTCCAGCCAAATTGCCTTAGAATACATCTGAAGCGCATAGGCTGCTAAGTCTCAGGCCGTACTGTGTGTTGTAGCCTTCTAGGGTGGTGAACCTGTGTTCGTATTATCTGGTTACGAATATTTCCTAGTTTTCTTACTCATATCCTGTCTGGTGCCAGTGGCAGCCTTGACAGCCTCCAAGCTGTTTCGCCCTGTTAGCCGAGGCCCTGCCCGCAGAACCACCTACGAATCGGGTATGGAACCCATTGGTGGTGCGTGGATTCAGTTTAACATTCGCTACTATATGTTTGCGCTGGTCTTCGTTATCTTCGATGTGGAAACCGTCTTTTTGTATCCATGGGCGGTAGCTTTTAACCAGCTAGGCTTGTTAGCATTCGTAGAAGCACTAATTTTTATTGCCATTTTGGTCGTCGGTCTTGTGTACGCTTGGCGTAAAGGAGCCTTGGAATGGTCATGATGCCCCCCTCAGCCACCGATCCGCTTTCTCTGGCCCCAGGGGAAAGACTTGCCAATCCCTCAGCCCCGCCTGCTGTAACCCACGGGTTGTCTGAGAACGTCATTTTGACTACGGTTGATGACCTTTACAACTGGTGTCGGCTATCCAGCCTTTTCCCCTTGCTCTATGGCACCGCCTGCTGCTTCATTGAGTTTGCAGCGCTAATTGGCTCTCGCTTCGACTTCGATCGCTTTGGGCTGTTGCCTAGAGCTAGTCCTCGTCAAGCCGACCTAATTATTACTGCTGGCACTGTCAACATGAAGATGGCTCCTGCCCTAGTACGCCTTTACGAGCAAATGCCAGACCCAAAGTACGTGATTGCTATGGGAGCCTGCACTATTACTGGCGGCATGTTTAGCAGCGACTCCACTTCGGCAGTGCGTGGGGTTGATAAGCTGATTCCTGTTGATGTTTATATACCTGGCTGCCCTCCCAGACCGGAGGCTATCATTGATGCCATTATTAAGCTCAGAAAGAAAGTAGCTACAGAATCTATGCAGGATCGGGCTTACACCCTGCAAACCCATCGTTTCTATGAGCGCAGCCATCAGCTTAAAGCAGTGCCAGCAATTCTAACCGGTCAGTACTTACAGACAGGTGCCCATGCCGTGCCACCTAAGAAACTAATGGAAGCTATGGGGATGCCCATGTCTGAAACTGTAGCGGAGCTGGCTCCCGAGAATAAGGAGATTTAAATGGCCGAAGAAGACTCACAAACATCATCCTTGCAGTCAGAGACTACCGGTGAAGTGGCAGCGCCCCTAGTAGAGGCGGGCGCTGTGTCTGGTTGGCTAACCGAAAACGGGTTTGCCCATGGGCTAATGCCCCGCGATCATTTAGGAATTGAGATAATTACGGTAGAACCGCAATTCTTAATTCCGATTTGTACTGCTCTATACGCCTATGGCTTTAATTATCTCCAGTGCCAAGGAGCCTATGATGACGGCCCGGGCAAAGACTTGGTGAGCTTTTACCATTTGGCAAAATTAGACGACAGTATTGACACCCTCGAAGAAGTCAGAGTTAAGGTGTTTTTACCGCGCAATGACCCTCGAGTACCTTCGGTATATTGGATCTGGAAAGCAGCTGATTGGCAAGAGCGAGAAAGCTATGATATGTACGGCATCGTTTACGAGGGCCATCCAAACCTAAAGCGACTGCTCATGCCTGAGGACTGGGTCGGTTGGCCACTGCGTAAAGACTACATCTCTCCTGATTTCTACGAGCTTCAAGATGCCTATTGAGTCTTCAACATTAGGTTTGCACGGGTAAGGCGATCGCAAGAGGCGGTTGTCATTACCCGCTAAACTTTTTGTATTGCTTGCAGCTAAGTCCGTGAATTTAATGACTTAGGTTGGAAATATTATCTATAGGATGCTGTCACCGCATAACTCTAGGGACTTAAACAGCTATTGCCTTGCAAATATTTCTCGACGTTTAAGAAACGGCCTGATAGCATAAAATATCGGGCTGTTTTCTAGCGACTATCTTGCCCGTTGCCGAGCTGGCTTGTACTCAGCAGAATTTAGAAAGCATTCAGGAGACAGGCCACTTAGACCGATGCTTAAGTGAATAAATCAGCAGCAGTAAGTTCCTGATGGGCCTTGAACATCACAGAATCGTCATTATTGTTAAGACAGTGCTAGACAGCTCGATGCGCCTGCCCCCGCCGCCGCTTCCATAGGATATGCTTGCGTCAAGGGCTTGAGCATCTATTTAAAATACACGGGTAGTTATTAGGAGTCTTTGACTCATTATTCAGACCTGCCAGCGTTCACTATTAGGGCGACTTAGACATTTTCACTTAATGTGATCGACCGCAGGCCAGAACTTGTAGTCCAAGCAATCGAGTTGTCTAGGTGAAATGGGGCAGTAGCTTACCGCCTTGCGTAAGTAACCAGATTGTTTTCAGGCGTATCTCACTTCTATTCGTCCATGACTAACAAGACCTACCAAGATTACGTTGAAGAAATTGACCTACAACGCTACTGGCTCGTTCTAAAACGGCGTTGGTTGCCAGCGACTCTTGTGCTAGGCACCTGTATGGCAGGTTCAGTACTCTTTGCCTTGACACGGGATCCGTCCTATAGCGCGGATGGCAGCATACTGGTTAGGCCAGACCTTACGCCAACCCTGACTGGAGTAGGGACAGACATTAGAGAACTTCCTCTCTCAGTAAACAACCTGCAGAACCAAAGCTCTGTTGTGCTTTCAACTGCAGTTATGGAATCCGTTATTGACAATTTGGGTCTCACGGACGATGACGGCTTGCCTCTAAAGCCAGCCGATCTAAGCACCAAACTCAAAGTAGAGTCTACAGAGCAGGCAGACATCTTAGAGATTTCCTACAGCTCCGACGATCCTAATGAGGCTGCTACCGTTGTCAACGCAGTCATGGATGCGTACCTAGAGCGAGACATTCTCAGCAATCGTTTAAAGGCAGCTACAGCTAGAGAGTTCATTGAACGGCAACTGCCTATTGCTGAAGCTGACCTAGACCGTTCGGCCGCAGCACTGCAACAGTTCAAGGATGCTAATGGCATTGTTGTTCTTGAAGACGAAGCTGTCGTGGCTGTTACTGCGATCGCTGAGTTAGACACCCAGATTCGTGATGTATCTTCTACTCTCGCCAGCGCCAACACCCAAGCAAGCGAGTTACAAGAACAATTGGCAATCCCATTAGAGCAAGCCAAACAAATCGAAACCTTAAGCCAATCTACGGCTGTCCAGCAAGCACTAGCCGATTTACAGCTAGCCCAAGCGGAGTTGGCAAGTCAGCGTAGTCTCTATCGAGAGACTCACCCCACGGTTATCAACTTAGAGCGCCGAGTAAAATCGCTGCAAAGCCTGCTCAGTGAACGAGTTGAAGACATCGTAGGAACAACTGAGCTTGCGGGCCTCGGCAATCTACAGATGAGCCCTCTAGATCAACAGCTCACAACAGAGTTAGCCACGGCAGTCGTAAGCCGTTCTAGTTTGGCTAGTCAACTGCAAAGTTTAGTTGAATCGCGGAATCGTTATGCCGAGAGAATTCAAGCATTCCCAGCCCTTGAAAAGCGCCAGTTGGAATTGACTCAGCGTCTTCAGTCAGCTCAGCTAAACTATGAAAATCTTTTAGCCGCCTTTCAACAAACTCAGCTAGCTGAAAACCAGACCGTCGGCAGCGCAGAAATCTTGGAAAGAGCTGAACCCGCAGAAGACGCCGGTAGTTTACTAGTTCCAGCCCTTGTCATCGGAACCTTTCTAGGTAGTTTGCTCGGCATTGCTTGCGCCTTCTTCCTAGACTTGGTCGACAAATCAGTTAAAACTGCCAAGGATGGCGAGATGTTGCTGGGCTACACTCTGCTTGGTTTAATTCCTAAGTTTCGTACGAAACCTGAGAGTGAAGGCTCTACAGCCTACCTTGCTGGCAGACTTGACCGAACTGCCTATGTCCCGGCCCTCGATAGAGATCAACCCATGGTCTCGGCCGCTTTTCAGATGCTTCAAGCAAATCTAAAGTTCACCAGCTCTGACATTCCTCACCGCATCATTGCTATTACTAGTTCAGTAGCAGAAGAGGGTAAATCTGCGGTCTCGGCTAACCTAGCTGCAACCTTAGCCCATTCAGGTAAGCAGGTATTGCTGATTGATGCCGACTTGCGATCTCCATCACAACATCACATTTGGGACGTCATCAATCGGGCTGGCCTGAGTCAAGTGCTGATTAGAGAAGAAACTCAGCAAGATGTCATACACCAAATTTCTGAGAATCTAACTCTTATGACGGCTGGGGCTCTTCCCCCTAATCCCCTAGCCATCCTAGATTCTGAGCGTATGGCGGATCTGCTTCAACAGATGAAACGACAGTATGACTATATTTTGATCGACACACCACCGCTTCTTGGGGCTGCGGATGCAGCTGTGCTAGGGCGTATGGCTGACGGTGTCTTGTTGGTACTAAGACCTAGAAAAGTAGATTCTTCAAACGCACTGGCAGCGAAGTCTTTCTTAGAACGCTCTCAGGCGAATGTCCTAGGTGTAGTCGCTAACGGCGTAGACATTAATAACGAGCACGGCGACTATGTTTCTCGAATTAAGGCAGGCGAGTACGGCAAGACAACTCTCTCAGAAATGCAAACAACGGTTCGTTAGATTTATCGCTTAAGACTATGAAACTAGATAAACGTTCTATTACGCTAATTTCGCTCTCAGCTGCATTAGCTCACAACTGTCTATGGGGTGTTGGGGTAGCACATGCTCAACAATCGATGGAGTTCAATGCTCCGATTATTGATCTGCAAGCTTCACCAGCTCCTGGAAACTACATTCTAGGAGCTGGTGACCAAGTTGCTATTGAAGTCTTCGGATATGAGGAATTTACCGGTTCACGGGTAGTTTTACCTGACGGTACAATGCCTTTTCCCTTTTTAGGATCTATTCGAGCAGCCGGAAAAACTGTCGACAACTTGTCTGAAGAAATTACTCAAGGCCTTAATGCTTATCTGGTCAATCCAGTGGTCAGTGTTGGCTTAACAGCGCTGCGTCCAGTAGTTGTAGATGTGGCAGGTGAGGTTTATCGCCCTGGGCCTGTACAGCTAAGTAGCTTGACCACGGCTGAAACCCAGCTAGACGTAAACGCCCGAATTACAGCAGCTACAACAACACCGACCTTATCCTCGGCTTTAGTATCTGCTGGTGGGATACGCCGTACAGCAGACATTCGGTCGGTTATGGTTCGACGACAATTACCAAATGGTCAGGTGCAGGCTATTTCTGTCAACCTATGGGATGCAATTGCTAGTGGTGGTCAAGGCAACAACTTGGTGCTTAGAGATGGAGATTCTATCTTTGTACCTAAAGCCCAGCCCGGTGCCGAGATCGATCCGTCTTTAGTAGCCAGTTCAAGTATTGCTCCAGACAATGTTCGAGTGCGTGTTATTGGTGACGGCGTAGTCCAACCAGGGGAAGTACAGATACAGCCAAACAGTTCGGTAGCAGGCGCGATCGCTGCTGCGGGTGGTCCTAATTCTGATGCAGCTCTAGGAGAAGTCCGTCTAGTGCGCCTTTCAGAAACAGGGCAGGTTGAAGAACAAAGAGTAGACCTTTCCAGCTTGGTTGACAATTATCAAGTTCAAGATGGTGATGTAATTTTAGTACCTAAAAAAGGCTACCTAGTTGGTATTGATACCATAAATCGAGCACTAACCCCAATCTTGGCTCCCCTAGGCGGCATTCTTAACATTCTAGATGTGTTTAACTTATTCAATAATGATGACTAAGTAACTATGTTGAAGCAAGATTCAATTGATGCAAGCTAGATCTATTAATTTATAGATTTTATCAGATTACCCACTGGCGCTTGAGTTAAAGTCGCTTTATTGTACCCAAACTCCTTGTTTAAACAAGGAGTTATTTTTTATATTTAACATTCACAGAAATAATGTTTTACCATTTGGAAGATAGGCTGTGTACATAAAAACTTTTACGTGACACGCTTATCTTTCTGAAGAAGGTTTAACCAATAACCCATAATCTGTAGCACTAATACTCAGATTTTTGGTTTTATCAATCAGTCAGCATAAACAGTCTAAACTTAACTGCCGAAAAGTCAGACTATTTATTAATAAACGACTTTCCTATTTATAGCGCTACAAGAATGTCAGCTTTAGACTTTTACTATAAATCCGCCCAGTAAATAAGCAGTTAAAGTGTTGAGCAAGCCATGAGAAATAAGGCGAGCTAACAATATTTAATGCCAGCCCACTAAAATGTTGTTGGCATAATAAGCACAAGTATTTGTTGGTGAATATGCTATAGCGAAGTTGTGAATAGTTATAATGCTAGTACCGGGCGGCGGAAGTCTTCTTACAGTCTAGCCTGCTGCAAGCGGGACGCTTGCGCAACAGTGGCGGGGAATAATTCCGCCAAGCAGTACTAGTCCTTGTAACATCAGTCTGCTAAAAAGCTGTCACACAGTAAACTGCGTGACAGCTACAATGCATATTCTAAAGCGTTTAAGGCTATAAAATCATATGAGAGAAATCTAGTCTTTAGATGCAAGAACCCTTGGGCTTAAAGAAAAAGCTAAGACAATTAAAAGAATCCAATACAGGGTGGTTAGACGAGCTAAATAACTTTCAAAAGTGTTGAATAGAACAAGCATTGATAGAAACAAAAGGGGCCATAAGTAAGCTGCTTCTTTCCGGGCATAGGCAATCCTTGCTGCCCTTACATAGGTCATAAACCACGTAATACAAAAGAACGAGAAGCCAATCAAACCAATATCTAGAATGAGATCTAAAAAGCCGTTGTGTGCGTGAGGTGGAACGTGATAGGCGAAAGACTCAAAGCCAGTTGTTAGACTCGCTGAATCCCAAAACACACCTCTTCCATAACCAAAGTATGGGCTGCCTGGAATCTTTGAATTAATAACAAGATGCCAAATGAGTGTTCGCGTAGATAGCGTAGGATCTCTATCAAAAAAATCGAGAATATCTACCCAGTTGGAAAATAAAAGATAAAAGAAACTAACTGAGACTAGCACAAACAAAACGCCTAGCAAAACTGAACGTTTACCCAGCCAAGCAAAGCGACGATAAAAAATTGTTAGTATTAACCCCACAAAAGAAAGTGCTAACGCTGTAACGGAACTACTAACAAGCAACGCCGCAAAACATCCTCCAAGAAGTATTAGTACCCATCGCTGTTTCTCTTTGGCATAATTAGCTAGCATAAAGAGAGCTATCAGTGTCATTGTTGCGTGTGCACCAAACTGATTTTTTTGAGCAAATATCCCTTTCCAACTCCCGACAAAAGGGCCCTGAATATGACGCCCTACCCCTGGCATGGCAACCGCTAGAGCCACGCTCTCTAGAAAAACTATGACCAGAACCCATAGAATTATCTTAAATTGCTGCTCTAGCGTAAATCTAGAGGCAATATAAAGACTCAACAAAAACATTGGAATAAATTCTTTCCAAATAGAATCTATCGTGACTGAAGGATTATAGGACCATAAAAAGGAGATGGAAGTAATGAAAATCAGCCCCAAGGCCCATTTGTTACTAAGAGCCGTCTTCAGTGTTTTAATAGGACGCAGTGACAATAACAGCAAAACAGCTGCATAGGCAGCGTATCGAATTAAAGTAATAATCGGTGTTGGAATAACCGAAGCTTCGGCGAGATCTGCTCCAAAGCCAAAAGCTCCTGCAAAAAATAGAAGATAGAAAATTGCAAAGCATGTCTCCGCAAAATCAATTTGCTTTCCAGATACTACGGTGTTACCGTTAAGGGTAAGTTTTTGAGCTTGCATGGCGTGAAGTGCTTTAACAAACAATATGGGAACAAATTCTGGTGTTTTGCGTGGCTATTTTAGCACAACATTTTTGGGCGTCTATTAGAAACAATTATATTAGATATGGATGAGCATTAGCCTTTTGTTGGATATGTATCATGTGACGATAGTGTAGATGTGAATATCTGATAAAATTTCATGATCAAAAGGCCCAACGAGAGTATGGGCTTACATAGCCTTATGGCACAACTCTCTTTGCCGATCGCCTTTATTATATAAAGTTCATCCTGTGGCATGATAAGAAGTTAGTATTAATCAACCTTTCTTTCTCGGCAGAAGATTAGCAAAAGAGAAACTTGCTGAGGATAGATTTAGAGAAATAGGAAGATACTGTGAAGCTTCTCTAAAGTGTTTTCCTGGCAGGATGAATGATCTGCTTTGCTAAATCTATTTTTACTAAGATCTGGGTACTATAGTGATGGGATACCTGGTAGTTTTTCCACTGATAGCTTAGGTGGCGAGCGATTGCATAATTGTTGAACCAAGCATCATAGGCATCTAAACGATAGATCGTTTGTTCTACTGCGTCCTTAGTACAGAAGGCTTGTCAAGTGCTTTTGCTCGGCTAATTCAGTCAGGGCATCTAGCAGTTATTTTGAGGGAGAAGTAGTGAGTTATTTTCAAAAATTCCTTTATGTTTTTTCTGGGCATCAACGACAACTAATTTGGCTAGTTGGCATCTTTCTGCTTACGTCTCTTTTAGAGGCCTTTGGAATAGGCTTAATTGGCCCATTTCTGAATTTGGCAGGTGACGCGGAAGAGGTTGTTCAGCAAAGCGATACATTTAATTGGATCTATCAAACTCTCGGATTTAGCAGCCTAGAAAAGCTCGTCCTTTGGTTCGGGATTTTTATCATTGTTGTTTTTCTCTTGAAAGGAGTTATCTATTTCTTGAGCAAGAGATATTCATACAAGGTTCTCTTTGCTCAAAGAGCCGCTGTTCAAGATCGTCTCTTTAATACCTATCTACTTGCTCCTTACGATTTTCACTTGACAAGAAATACTGCGGATTATATTAATAAGATAACTAACGAAACGCATCGATTCTGCTTTATGGTTTCTTTGCCAATGGTGGAATCGGTCTCTCACATTATTGTGGTTGCCACACTTCTAGTGTTAATGGCAAAGACTAACATTTTATTGTTAACTGTTTCACTAGCTGCGCTTTTTCCCGCTTTTGTAGTCTTCTCTTTCTTAGTGAAGCGATTAAAACAGTGGGGTACATTATCGACCATTGCTCGGGAAGAAACTATCAAGGCTGTTAATCATGGATTAGGAGGCATCAAGGAAACTCGAGTGTTTGGTTGCGAAAATTATTTTCGTAAAGAATTAGAAAAGCATGTACATGAGGAAGCTCGAGTAGAAATTCTCTTTCAGAGTGCTCAATTTGTACCGCGAACAATGATTGAGACACTTCTAATAACAGCTATTGTTGGTTTTGTCTGTGTTTCTCAGCTACTTATAGGGGAGGACTTTCAGTCAGCAATTGCTAGCATGGGTGTATTTGCTGTTGCTTCTTTGAGGTTAATTCCGGCCGCGAGCAACTTGGCAGAGTGCATTGGCAAGCTGCGGAACTCAGCTCACACTTTAGATATGATGTACCTGGATCTGAAGGAAATTGAAAACAACGAGTCTAACAGTTACAAAAACCCTTCTTTGCTCGCAAGTTCTTCTCATACCTCTGACAGTCAACATGCTTCTGCTTTCTCTAAGAATCTGAAGATTTCCGACATCTTTTATCAGTACCCTAGTTCTCCAAAACCTTCTCTAGCAGGTGTTTCAATAGAGATTAATCGGGGAGAGTCCATTGGGCTCATAGGCCAATCTGGGGCAGGAAAAACAACTCTAGTAGATGTGATTTTGAGCCTGTTGATTCCTCAGAGTGGCGATATTTTTCTCGACGGGAAATCAATTTATGGCGATTTGTCGAACTGGAGAAGACTAGTCGGTTATATACCTCAGTCCATCTTTTTGACCGACGACACTGTTGAGAAAAATATTGCTTTTGGGGTTCCGAAAGCTGAGATTGACAACGAACGTTTGTGGTATGCCATTAAAGCAGCGCAGCTTGAGGAACTGGTTCAAGATTTGCCCAACGGAATTGATACTGCAGTAGGTGAGCGTGGAGTACGTCTCTCGGGTGGGCAACGCCAGCGCATTGGCATTGCCCGCGCACTTTATCACCAAAGAGAGATTCTCGTATTGGACGAAGCAACTTCTGCTTTAGATAATGAAACAGAACGGCTGATTAGCGAATCGATTAGGGCTTTAGCTGGTTCTAAAACTCTAATTATCATCGCCCACCGGTTATCAACAATTGAGCACTGCGATCGCATCTATGTCCTCGATAAAGGCACAGTAGCGCGCTCTGGAACCTACGCCGATGTTGTTCTGGCTCCTAAAAAATAGATAAATCTTTCTTAAAAGGTCACCAGTGAGATTGAGTACATCTCACTGGTGACCTTTTAATTTGGTGGCTGAGTGCCAAAGATTAATATCCAATAGCGCGACTATCTAAAGGCGCTCACTCAACTGTTGAGTTGGGTTCTTCTGATGCACCTGTACGCGATTGTAGGAGAGCCTCACGACTTATGCAGTTTTGATCGTCGTATTCTACTTCTACGGTGACTTGATACAAAGTGTTGACTGCCAACGCGCTGTCGTTGGCACTTTGTTGCTGAAGGTTTTGAAGCACCTGTTCAGCGGCTTGGTTTAAGAATGGGTAACCTGTACTTTTGAGTACTGTCGTCCAGAGTTCAAGGCTGGTGCTAGTTTCACCGGGTAAGCTGACTACGCCCAGGAGCCCATTGGCAGGCTCAGGAGATAGGCAGAGTCGGCCGCTGTAAGGAACTTTGAGAACAATAGGCTCAGGGGCCTCAGCGACCGCATCTCCCAATTTTTCTTGAACGGATTGCAACCAGGCCGCTTTGGCAACTTCAACCTCACTGTCACTGGTTTGAGCATCATTGAACTCTACCCTAGCTAACAGTTCACTAGCTTGCTCAGTCTCCTGTCCTTCTGGTGAGGCGGCAGGGTTCGTAGGCTCTAATGGAGTACTGTTGGCATCAGTGCCCTGTCCATTAGGCTGGTTTAGTTCTAAATCAGCAGCACTATTTTCGCTGGACTCTTCTGGAGCAGTAGTGGTTGGCGTCGAAGCACCTTGGGATGCAGCATCTCCAGTGGAAGGCCCAGCTGGACGACGGATTGCGCTTCTATTGGGTGACGAAGGGAAAGGGGTGCGGCGCGGAGACAGCGTTATAGAACGATTAGAGGAGGTATACGGTGAGATGCCTGTAGGGAAAGGACTAGAGGGCACCCTAGGAGCAGGGATCCTCAAGGACGCGCCAAAGTCTGAACCGGGTTCAAGGGGTAGGCTGCTGCCTGAGGGCGGAAACAAACTAAATAAATCGTTCTCGCCGTCCAAAGAGCCGTCCAAAGAATAGGCGGGGGTTGAAAAGTCGGGCAGACGATTTTGCTCCTCGGGGGTGAGCTCAATTAACGGAACCCGACGCTCTTCTAAGTTTGAATCGCTTTCTCCCATGGCGGTGGCGCTTAGGCTGGAAAAGGAGGGGCCAGCAGCAAACAGCACGACATGAAACCCCAAGGACAATAGCGCTGCTATCCACTGAGGTTGACAGGCGGTTTTAAGCAGTTGGTTTAGCCTGGGCGCGTTAGGTGAATTCATGCCGTACTATGCTGTTTGCGATCGCTATGATGTATTGACTTCACCCTGTAAACCTGGGTTCCTAGTCATCTCTAGGGTAACGGATTTGCCCCCGACCTTATGACCATGAGCGAAAAGTACGGTAAATCCAAGCCGGGGTATGCCGTCAGGGGGCGATAGACCCTCTGGGTGGGCTGAGTGGCATTGACAATGACCCAGCTGTGCTCCAAGAGATGCCGTTGCTGTAACAACTGCCAAATCTGGTTGTACACTGACCCCACTTTGAGCAGCACTACGACATCAGCCCAGGCCAAAATGGGCCCCAGCTCTTCCACCGTATAAAGAGCGGGCAGTACCACTAGCTTGTCTGATTGCACCGTGAGCGGTAGCCCAAGGGCACTGACCGCTGCCATCGGTGAGCAAATGCCAGGGATACGATTGATTTGTGCTGTTGGGTGCCGGCGCTCAAGACTCAAGGCTAGGTAGTTGAAGGTGCCGTAAAAGCTGAGATCGCCTTCACAGGCAAACACCACGTTTTGTCCTTGGCTGAGATAATGCCAAACGCGATCGCCTGCCTGCTGCCAAGCGCTGGCGAGTTGGTCTGGGTCGAAAATGTAGGGAAAATCGAGCGGCAGGAGTTGTTGCTGACCCAGGTGGGGCGCAATGATTGTCTGAGCCACACCGGGTCGACCGCTGCGCCCCTGGGGAAAAGCTACAACCTCAGCCGCCTGAAGGCACTTGAGTGCTTTGAGCGTAATTAAGTCGGGGTCTCCAGGGCCAACGCCTATGCCAGTAAGCGTGCCCAGCGCTGAAACGTGAAGTGGGTTAGAGGCCATAAAGTCGATGCAGGTGAAGACTGGAGCGTCATAGCGTCACAAGAATCCAGCTTATCTAGAAGCTGACGAAACTGGCCCTTCAGAAATGAGCGTTGCTGCTATGGTGGTTTCTGCTAGAGACTCCTTTGGCACTGGGGGCACGGCCTCGACCACGGGCAATGTTTCTAGGGTGAGCCGAGTGGGCTGAATGCCGCCTGCAAGCTGTCTGAGCAGTTTGGGTTTGGAGTCATGCCAGAGGTAAATAAGGCGATCGCCCACCTCCCACCGGTCTTGTCCTAGGACAACTCGAAGCGCATCGTCGCGCTCCACCAGTAGGGGCACCATGGCACCGTTATCAACCAGCGTAGCCAGGTGAGCCTGTTGCAGCTCACTATCCTCCTGCCGTAGCCAGGTCTCACCCAGACGCACCTCCCCATCGCTGAGGTAAGTATTCCACTGCTTAAGAGCTAGGTAAGACGTCTGTGCTCCCTTTATCGGCCCCTGTTTGGGCAGATCACCCAAGCTCTTTTCCTGAGGCACCACCGCTACCACCCGAGCCGGCTGAAACTCCTCCAGCGCCCGCTGCGCTACTACAGCATTAACTTCGCCATTTTTCGTCATGGCTAGCAAGGTGCCGGCTTTATCTAGACCCGCCCGTTCTAAAACATCGCGATCGAGGGCACTGCTAATCAAAAGCTCGATGCCTTCCTCTTCGGCGGCATCACAGGCGGCATCGTTGGTGTCAATGATGACCACCGGGTCGCCGTATTCCTTAATTAAACGGGCGATTAACAAACTGAGCGGGTTGCACCCAACAATGACGGCCCCCACCGCATCCGCCTTGGTAATGCCCAACCAACCAGCTACGAACCGAGCGGTCAGCCCCTGCACCATTACCGTCATAATGATGGTGAGAAACACCAGAGCTTTGATCGCTTCTCCCCCGCTGATGCCCCGCTCAGTCAGCAAGATAGCAAATAGAGAGGCCACTGAGGCCGACACAATACCCCGGGGGGCAACCCAGCCCAGAAATAGCTTTTGACGCCAGTTCAAATCGCTGGATCGGGTACATAGCCATATGTTGACGGGGCGCACCACCACCATCAGCACTAGCACCGTCAAGACCGCGCCCCGGCCCAGGGCAAACACACTGGCGATCGACAGGTCTGCCGCCAGCAAAATAAACAGCACCGACACCGCCAGCACTGTCAGCTGCCCCTTAAATCGACGCAGCAGCCGTTCGTCAGGCACTGATAGCCAGCGCACCATCATGCCTGCTACAACGGTAGCCATTAGCCCTGCCTCACTACGAATGCTCTGGGCCAGCCCAAACAGCCCCCACAGCCCTGCTAGCACAATCAGATTGCGCAGATCTTCCCCTAAAAAGCTTGCTTGCTTCAGCAAAAGACCCATCAGGCCACCGCCTACTAAGCCAATTAGCGTGCCGATGCTCAGCCGCAAAATCAAGCCGCCAACCACAGTAATAGGGTCGGCATCCCCGTTGAGAATAATGTCGAGCACCACCACCGCTAAGATGGCTCCGATCGGATCAATCAGTACTCCTTCACCCTCTAACAGGGTGGCTACCTTGCGATCGACCGCCACCTGGCGCAGCAAAGGCCCGATTACGGTAGGGCCAGTCACCACTATCAGCGAAGCGTAAAGAAATGCCAGCGACCAAGGAAACTCCCCTAGCCAGTGGGCGGCCATACCGCCACCGATTAGGGTGACAAAGATACCGATAGTAACCAGGTTGCGCAGACTGTTCGACACCTGGCCGAGTTCGCTCAACTCTAGGCTTAACCCGCCCTCAAAGAGAATTAGTGCCACGCTAAGGGCCACAATTACCTCTAGCCCAATGCCTAAGTCTTGAGGATGGAGTAACCCAATGCCATCTGGCCCCAAACCAATACCAAACAGCAGCAGAAAAATAATGCTCGGTACCCTGGCGATCTCCCCGACGACCTGCGCAGTCACTCCGGCCAGCACCGTGAGCACAATTTGTAGGGTGAGGGCAAAGGAAGTATCCATAGGCCTATAGGGTAACACCCCAACTGTGACAAACCCGAGGGAACGGCGTTAGATAGCGCTGCCCTCTCAAGGGCGCAGCAGCAGGTAATATAAGCGCCCTGACGTGTTAATACGTCCAGCTATGTCTCCAGCTTGACGGCCTGATCCCACGTATAAATCGACGCGTCCAGGCCCTTGAATGGCACCGCCTGTATCTTGGTCGAGTACTAGGCGGGTGGTGGGTTGGCTGACCCAGTTGCCCTGAGGTGTTTGCTGGGGTAACGACAGCTGAATAGCCGCGATCGCCCCCGGTGGCATCAATGACTTGTCTGTCGCGATCGAATAGCCAGCCGTCACCGGCACACTCAGGCTACCCGAAGGCGGCCCATCGCTGCCTTCACGAAAGAAGATAAACCGCTCGTTTTGGGGTAGGTAGTGATTCAGATCTTCAGGATGATCTTCAAAATAGGCCAGTAGATTAGGCAGTGAGAGGTTATCTGGGTCGATTTTGCCATCGTTGACTAGGGCACGACCGATGCTGGTGTAGGGATACTCAGTACGCCCCGCATAGCCCACCGACATCACTTGACCATCGGTGAGTTGCAACTTGGCCGAACCCTGCACCTGTACCAGAAACGCCTCCAGGCGATTGGCTAACCACACTAGTTCTAAGCCAGCGAGGGCACCTTGCCCACCCGCCAAGCCATCCGCGCCCTCTAGCTCTAGACGGGTGGGGTGGGGCTGAGGCCAAGCATCTAGAGTAGAGGGGCGACGGTAGAGGGGGTAGCGATACTCGGCAGTAGGAACCGCGCTGGCTCGGTACTGTGGCTCAAAGTAGCCAGTGTAGGCGACGGTGCCCCTGCCATCAGCGCCCACCGATTCATAAACGACAAATTCTTGCCTCAGAGCAGCTTGAAAAGCCTGATTGCTGGGGCAAGTAGCGACTAGCTGTCGCAGCCGTTGCAGACTGCGCCATACGCGATCGCGCGTAATACCCGGCACCAGATAAGCCTGATAATCTGCTGCCGCCTTGGGCGTAGCTAAGTAAGCGAGGCTATGGTTAATTGCCTGTATCAATACTTGGCGGTCATCGGGCAGCACAAGTTCAGCCCATAGAGGGTTCTCTCTATCCCCTATCAATGGCGTCAGGGACAGAACTGCTGAGGGCTGAGCATCAGCGGGAAGATCTGAAACGAAGAGATCCTGAGCTTCACCACTTTCAGCCGCCAGCGAGAGCAGTCCACCGCTTTGAACGACCAGGCAGGCTACCGTTGCCACACCTGCTGCCAACAACCGAGTAGTTGTGCTTGCCTTAACCCAACCAGCCATTAATACCGCTCAACGCTAGAGCTAAACACCGGCTCCACCCGAATCGCACTGACGCGGGATGGGCGAATGACCATGTATTCGCCAGGATTGACCTTAGGCAGAGGCACTGTAATGAACTCATCAGAGGTGGCCTTGGGCATCAATTCGCCGCTATACCACTTTTGAAAATCTTGAATGGAAGAGAAGCGTACTTCTTCGTGGTGGCCGCCATCCAACAGCATGTGAATGATGTACTCACTGGGCGTTCTTGGCATAGGAAATTGCGATCCTTCAGTTCACCGCCCCTATTATGGGCTGTTTGGCCATAAAAACTACCATTCTCTCCAGGGGAATTTTGTCTGCCCTGGTAACGCAGAAGCTACACGTCGCCCAGAATGAGCAGGGTTCTAAGGAATTGGCGTGGCTTCGAGCAGGTCAGCTACTAGCCGCTGAGCCCGATGGTGGCCAGCCGGAATCAGGCGATGGGCCAACACGTGGGGGGCTAATTGCTTAGCATCGTCAGGAATAGCATAGCCGCGCCCCTCTAGATAAGCCAAGGCCTGAACCGCTTTGTAAAACGCCACCGAGCCCCGAGGACTGACCCCAAGGGTAATATCACTGTTAGTGCGGGTGGCTCGTACGAGGTCGAGAATATAGCGCTGCAGCGACTCTTCCACCGTCACCCGGGCACATTCTGCCCGCAGCGCCATGACCTCATCTAGGGTTATGCAAGGTTGAATGTCGTGGGGAGAGGCTCCACCCCCAAGTCGCTGGAGCATGCTCAGCTCTTCACCCTCGGTCGGGTAGCCGAGGC
>JANPIO010000042.1:0-14091 GCA_031425055.1 Phormidium sp. VAR_61_metabat_6 | reverse complement strand
CGGTGCATTGCTTCGCGAATGCACCCTTGTATGTAAGGGTTGGCCCAAAATAAACCTAGGAGTGACTCTGGATGCACCCTAAAGCCCTTTGGAGCTTGCAACGTAGAACAAGAGCCTCCCCCTTTCGCTGACTAGGATTGCCGCCAGCAGACTGGACAGTATACCAGGGACCCCTGAGGCTCCCAAACTGGATAACAAGGATAGCGCTGCGAGCGATCTGCCCCGTTACCGTCATCATCAGGAGTATCGACCCATGAGTGAAAACCTGATTCCCGTTGGCATTGATGTGAGCAAAGCCATCTTGCATGTGGCCATTCTGTCTCCCGAGCGGGCTAAGCCCCAGTATCAGACGTTTGATAACACTGAAGCCGGGTATACCGGGTTGCAGGCGTGGTTAGAGGAGCGGGGTGTGACCAGCGCCCATGTCTGCCTAGAGGCAACCAGTATCTATGGTCATGGGGTGGCCACCGCGCTGCACCAGCAGGGCCACCGGGTCAGCATCGTCAACCCGGTGCGGATTCACGGCTACGCCAAAAGTCAACTCAAGCGCACCAAAGCCGACCGTCCCGACGCCACGTTGATTGCCCAGTTCTGCCGCGACCTCAAGCCCAGTGCCTGGCAACCGTCGGCGGCAGACATCGAAACCCTGCAAGCCTACACCCGTCGTCTCGATGCCCTCACCCACATGCTGACCCAGGAAAAGAACCGCTTGGCCCTTAGCCCTGAGGCGCTCAAGCCCGATATTCAGGCTCATATCACCTTCCTTGAAGACCAGGTGAAGGCGCTAAAAAAGCAGTTGCGAACCCACATCCAGAGCCATGAGCCCTTACAGGCCCAGGCGGACTTGCTGGACTCCATCGTGGGTATCGGCCCCGATACTGCCGCTCGCCTGCTAGCAGAAATTGGCGATATCAAGGCCTTTGGCTCCGCCCGCCAACTCGCCGCCTATGCGGGCTTAACGCCCCAAGAACACACGTCCGGCACCTCTGTACAGGGCAAAACCCGACTCTGCAAAATTGGCAATGCTCGGCTGCGCAAAGCCCTCTATTTCCCCGCTATCGCGTTTCTACGGTGTGCCCCAGAACTTCAGCTTTGGCGGGAGCGTCTAGCGGCGGCGGGCAAGACCAAAATGGCGATTATCGGGGCTGCCCTGCACAAGCTCATTCGCATCGCCTACGGGGTGTTAGCCTCGGGTCAACCCTATGATTCAACCAAGCTGTTGCCACCTCAATCAGCGGCGGCGACCCCTTGACGATCCAAGGCCAACACAGTATCTACAAACTGCCTTGCACCGATCCCCTCACCTCATGCTGGTGCAGCACCTGAGCCGCCGCCTCTAGGGTGGGGCCAAACACCAAGACCCCCTCCTCGTGTCCCGCCATGATCAAAATGCGCGTTTGCATGAGATCTTCATCGTTCAGCAGTCGCCTCATTTCGTAGGCCATCGCTGGGGTGCCGTAGGGAACGCTGGCGGCGGTGGTGGGCAGCACCCCCTGGCCTTGCTGCCACAGCGGGCGATTGTGAACGTGAATGACTGCCTGAATGGCGCTGCTGTAGTCGTAGAGGGCCGCATGGGTGAGCGACTCGGATGACGCCTGGATCGGCCCGGTGCAGTGCAGGGTGTTGCGATCGATATCCCAGTCATCGACCAGGGTGTAGTGATGGGGCGTGGTGTGGGCCAGGTGCCCAGTTTGGGTGCCCGAAACGGCAAAGCTGCGGGGCGATCGCCTGACGCTGATATTGCCGTAGCCAACGCCATTGGGGTAGAGCCCGATGTGGTGGGCCTGATGCATGCGATCGCGCCACGCCACCAGCTCAGTCAGTTCAGATTCCTCCAGCGGCGCACCAGTTGTCCAGTGGCTGACGTACTTGATTACCCCTTCGTCAAAAGCCATGGTCATAGCCCTTAGGCCATCTCTGGAAACAGGCCGAGCAGCCCGGCCTCTGAGGCCGGGCAAATGCCCCGTTCGGTAATTAACCCCGTCACCAGGCGGGCAGGGGTGACATCAAAGCCATAGTTGGCGGCAGGGGAAGATTCGGGGCAGATCAGTACCGAAGTGACGCCGTGGGGAGACAGCCCATCGATGTACTTCACTTCGTCCTGGCTGCGTTGCTCGATCGGTATCTCTTTGACCCCGTCGCGCAGGGTCCAGTCGAGGGTGGAGGAGGGCAGGGCGACATAGAAGGGCACGCCGTTGTCGTGGGCGGCCAGGGCTTTGAGGTAGGTGCCGATTTTGTTAGCTACATCGCCCTGGCGGGTGGTGCGATCGGTGCCCACGATCGCCAGATCGACCAGGCCGTGCTGCATCAGGTGGCCTCCGGCATTGTCGGGAATGACGGTGTGAGGCACGCCATGCTGCCCCAGTTCCCAGGCGGTGAGCTTGGCCCCCTGGTTGCGGGGGCGAGTTTCATCGACCCAAACGTGAACGGGCAGGCCGCGATCGTGGGCGTGGTAGATGGGCGAGGTGGCGGTGCCCCAGTCTACGCAGGCCAGCCAGCCAGCGTTGCAGTGGGTCAAAATGTTGACGGGCTGCCCGGTGCGGGCGTAGATGTCTTCGATTAGCTTGACGCCGTGGAGCCCGATCTGGCGGCACTGTTCTTCGTCGGCGTCGAGGATGGCCTCAGCGTTTTGCCGCAGGCGATCGACTGCCTCTGAGGCCGTTGTCACCTGCCCTAGAACCTCTAGCTGGGAGGTCAGCGCCCAGTGCAGATTGACCGCCGTGGGGCGAGTCTGACCTAGGGTGTGAGCTGCCCGGTGCAAAACCTCGCGAAAGTCTGGCTCAGACGCATCCATGGCCGCCAAATACATGCCCAGAGCGGCGGTGGCCCCAATCAGCGGGGCACCGCGCACCACCATGTCTTTGATGGCGTAGGCGGCCTCATCCACCGAAGTCAGATCCATCCAGGTGAGCTGGTGGGGCAGCTGGCGCTGGTCGATCACCTGCACCACACGGGGGTTGTCTCGGTGCAAACGAATAGTTCTGGTCGGCTCGCCGTTAATTTTCACAGACCCGCTCTAGCCCCTAAAATTCCAATGTTTATTATGACAGACCCCAGCGATAGCTATGGCAGCGCACGACTCATCCTTCTACCGCCCCCAGGCTTTTGAGAATGCCGATTTCGCTGGGTGAGAGGCCGGTAATGCCGGTGATGTTCATGGCTTCGTAGAGGCGATCGGGGCGCATGACGGCGAGGCATTCCCCAGTTTCCACATTCCAGAGGCGAATGGTTTCGTCGAGACTAGCGCTGGCCAAAATGGGATATCGGCTGCCAGGGGCAAGGGTGGGCAAAAAGATCACGGCGGTAACGACGGACGTGTGGCCCTCGATTACCCGCAGGCACTGCCAGGTCGCGACCTCCCAGACGCGAATGGTGCGATCGCTGCGGCCACTCACTAAGAGCGACCCATCTGGGCTAAACACCAACCCGCCGTGAATGCCGGTGTGCCCTTCTAGCCTGCGCAGATATTCCCCCGTCTCGGCATGCCAGAGCTTAATGTCGGACAGGTTGCCCACGGTGGC
Organism: Phormidium sp. VAR_61_metabat_6; assembly: GCA_031425055.1. Lineage (GTDB taxonomy): Bacteria > Cyanobacteriota > Cyanobacteriia > Phormidesmidales > Phormidesmidaceae > Nodosilinea. The sequence goes on along the minus strand of JANPIO010000042.1, from coordinate 10,570 downwards.
TATTAGCGGCTCGTGGGGGTGAAGGGCAACTCCCCAGGTGTGGCCCTCTTGGTTGCCGCCTACCCGCAGACTCGCTCCGGTTTCCACATCCCACCAGCGCAATGCGCCGTCGTTGCCCGTGGTGACAAAATAGCGGCCCTGGGGGTCAACGGCCAGGCCCAACAGATAGGCACCCGGGTCGAGCACGATGCTGCGCAAGCATTCGCCGCTGTCGCTATCCCAGTAGCGGATGGTGGCGTCGGAGCTGGTGGCGCTGAGCAGGTAGCCCTGGGGCGTGTAGCCAAAGGCTTGAATCCACGAGTTGTTTTCGCGTCGCAGGGTGTAGCGGCAGCGGCCCGTGGCCAGTTCCCAAATCCGCACTTCGCCGCTGAGGCTGGCGCTGGCCAGCAGGTCGCCCCTGGGGTGAAACGCGACTTTCCAAATGCTGCCCTCGTAGTTGGTGAAGGTTTGCACGCATTCACCGGCCTCGTTCCACAGGCGAATGCTGCCGCTCAGGCCGCCGCTAGCGATCAGGTACCGGTGGGGGTGACAGGCGATCGAGCGCAGACCAGCGCTGCCGCCTTGGATGGTTTTGAGGCAGTGGCCGGTGGGGGAGTGGGAGGGTGAGGGCGGTGGGGCAGTGGGGAGGGAGGTAGATAGATTAGTGGCTGTGGGGGCGGGGGGAATGGGGCGGCTGACGTCCCAGAAGCGGATGGCTTGATCCATCGCGATGCTGACGAGGGCTTGGCCGGGGAGCCACTGGCCGTCGGGGGTGGTGCCCTTAATAAAAGCAACACCCCAAACGCTGTCGGTGTGGCCGGTGAGCACGGTGAGGCACTGGCCAGTGGCAATATCCCACAGGCGGAGGGTGCGATCGCTGCTGGCGCTGGCTACCAACTGCCCGTCGGGACTGAAGTGAACGCCGCAGACTTCGGCGGTGTGGCCGCGCAGGGTGTGCAGGCAGGTGCCGGTGGCGATATCCCAAATTTTGACGGTGTGGTCAAAGCTGGAGGTGGCGAAGCGATCGCCCGCCGGGTGCATGGCCAGCGCCCAGCACATGCCCCTGTGCTCGGTCATGGTGTGCAGGCAATCGCCGCTGTCGATATCCCAAACTTTGACCAGGCCATCCTGGCCGCAGCTCACGAGTATGCGGCGGGGCGGTTCGCCGGGGGCCAGGGCGATCGGGTGGGTGGCAAAGGCAATGCCGTTGGCGGGGCCGCTGTGCCCGGTGAGGGTTTGCAGCACCTCTCCCGTGCGCCAGTTCCACAGCAGAATAGAGCGGCTGGTGTCGCCCAGGCTGCCCGCCAGCACGGTGCCGTCAGGGCTAAAGGCTAGCCCCCAGGGGTGTTCGTAGTGCCAACTTTGCAGGCATTGGCCGGTGGCCATATCCCAAAATTTAATGCCCGTATCCATGCTGCCGCTGACCAGCACTGGCTCGTCTGGGCTAAAGGCCAGCGCAAAGATGTAGGTGCTGTGGGCCTGCATGATGAAGACCGGCAGCCCGGTCGAAGCCTGCCACACCTGCACCATGCCGTCTTCACCGCCCATGGCAATGAAGTCGCCATCAGCGCTGACAATCAGCGAGTTGGGGTGGGGCACTGGCTCGGCAAAGCGGCAGGCCATCAGGTTGGCCTCGGCCAGGTTAACCCGGTGCAGAGGCGTCTTTTGCAGACCGGCCTGACGAATGGTCAGCCCCGAGAGGTCGTAGCCGGTGAGGTCGAGCTTGAGGTAGCCCATCAGGTTGAGCAGGTTGCCGACGCCGTAGCTATAGCTCTGGGTAAAGGTCTGCCGCAGCAGGGCCAGCAACTGCCGCATCTGGCGATCGAGGGCAGCGGTGGAGTTAAAGCGGGCGCAGAGATTTTGGGCCATGGGCTGCAAAATCAGCCGGGTCTGGCTGTCGCAAATGTATTCTTTGGCGGTAGCTTTGACCAGGGCGTAGTGGTCAATCAGCAGCCCCTCGGCTGGGGCCATCTGGGGCATGGTGATGATCTCGTCACTGATCTGCTCAATCAGACGCTCGGTCACATACTCCATCACCACGGGCTGCTGGGTAAAGCGAGCCTGTTTTTGCTCGATTAGGCTGCGCCGGGCCAGCGACTCCAGGGTTTCGAGCAGGCGCTGCTTGGGGATGGCGGGCACAATGTCGGCCTGCAAATCGGCAATTGTCACCCAGTCGCGGGCGATCGCCAGCCAGGCCATAATCTGCTGCTCCAGGGGCGCGAGGCGCTGGTACTGCTGGTCGAGCAGACGACGAATGCCGTTAAAAACGGTGGTTTCTTCCTGCACAAAGGCATCGACATCGCCGCCAAACAGCTCGCGAATGGAGGTGGCGACGATCTTGAGCGCTAGCGGGTTGCCGCTGTAGCTGTCGATCAGCTGGTAACGACCTCGGGGCGATCGCGACAGCCCAATCGCATCAAAAATTTGGTCAGTATCCGCAGGCGGTAGGCCGGGCAGGGTGAGCGATCGCACCGGCAGCGTGGCCCCCTCCATATCCGCCAGCACCGAGGGCTTTTCGCGGCTGGTCAGCACCACACAGCTCTGGTGGGGCAGCTCGCCTACCTGGCGCAGCAGCTCGCCGTAGGCTGCGTAGCCCTCGCGGTAGGCCCCGGTCAGTTTGCCCTCTTGCAGCAGCGTTTCGCCATTGTCGAGCACCAGCAGACAGCGCTGCTGCCGCAGGTAGTGCATCAATCGCGAGAGCAGCGGCGCAACGGCCAGCGTCGAAGGGCTTTCCTGCTGGCCCGAGAGCACCTGAATTAGATCGCTCAGCAAGAGTTCTAGGGGCGGGGCGTTGCGCAGGGTGCGCCAGATGATGGCGGAGAAGGGGGGTGGGGATGATGGAAGTAGGCTGGCTTCCCCACCTTCCTTATCTTCCTCACCTTCCTCCCGCCCCAGCCGCTGCGCCAGCTTCACCGACAGCGCTGTTTTCCCGATGCCGCCCATGCCGAGAATGGCGACCAGGCGGCAGCGATCGCGCCCAATCCACTGCGCTAGGGTGTCCAGCTCGGCAGTACGACCGTAGAACAGGGAGGCGTCGATGGCTTCGCCCCAGTCGAGGGTAACGGGGGTGGGGGGTGAGGGGGTGGATGGGTAGGGAGTAGGGGGGTGGGATGCCGCTGGGATTTCGGGCACCGAGGGCTCGCCAGGATTGGGGTGTTGGTAGTCGGTGCGCTCTAGGATCAGGTCGAAGGCGGCGAAGAATTGGTCGAGGGTTTGCTTATCGACGCCGTTTTGGCCGTCAAGCACGCGGGTAACGGTGCTGAGGGCGAGGCGGGTGCGATCGCTAATTTCTTCGAGGGTGAAGCGATCGCCGTTGTTGATGGCGGCCTCCAGCTGACGGCGGGCGGCCTCCAGTTTGCGCTGGCCTGTTAGCGATAAAACAACTCCCCGGCGACGGCTCTTTTTGGCGGGCATAGAGGGTCAAGGTGGGTCAAAAAATGACAACTCAGCAATCTAGTCAGCAGCAAACCCAAGAATGTTACTTATTTTACGTCAGTTAACCGAGATAAGTTCGAGTTAAGGACGGGCTAGAGCGGTGGCACTGGGCCGGTCTTGACCTTTGCACAACCCGGAATGCACCGCCCCTAGAGCAGGCCCGCCTAACTCAAAACTGACGCTTAACTGAGGGTTTAAGTAATCGCCTAACTGTCCGTATCTGCTCTGGTGACAGCGGGGCTTTTTAACGATATTGGGAACATGGTTAAACACCAGGTCGGCTGAGTGAAGCATCGCCAACCCAGACTGGCCGCGCCGGTTGTGCCTCTGCTTCACCGGGCCTACCGAGACAAAATGCCCGGCGGTGCTGCCGCCTAGCCCCCCGTTATCAATGCTGTAAGGAGAACCCCATGACGATTACTCTGCAACGCCAACGCCCCATCTTTTTGGAATCTGACGAGGGTCGCGCCTACCAGATGCTGACCCACACCCTCACCCGCAAGCTGACTGCTGTAGACACCAACGGCTACTACGCTCTAGCTGAACTCACCGATACCGCCGGTGCCGGTGCCCCCCTGCATAGCCACCCCTGGGAAGAGACGTTCTATGTCCTCGAAGGGGAGTTCGAAATGCTAATTGGCAACCAGCAGCAGATTTGCGCCGTAGGCAGCATTGCCCACGTGCCTGCTGGCTCGGTGCACGGCTTTAAGATTCTCTCCCCGGTAGGGCGCGCCCTGGTCTTGATCGCCCCTGCCTCTGCCGAAGCGTTTTATCTCGAAGTGGGCGATCGCGTCTCAGATCTCACCACCGATATGGAAACCATGCAGGAAATTTGCACCAAGTACGGCCTCCAACTGCGCTAACTCGCCTACTGCCACCCCTAGCAACCAAGGAGATTTCGATGATTCACCATATTTCTATCAGCGCTAACGACCCGCTCCACGTGGCCACCGTCATGGCCGAAATTTTTCAGGGCTATGTGATTCCCTTTCCGCCCAACCCAGGCAGCTATATTGCCTTGGCGGCGGATGTCTATGGCACCGCGATTGAGGTCTACCCCACCGGGTCAGAGATCCTTCCCGATAGTCACCAGGGGCAGGCAGGGTTTCAGCTAAATTCGCAGCCGACCCATTACTGCGCATTTCACGCCGCTATCTCGGTGCCCATCAGCCTCGAAGAAATTGAGCGCATTGGCGATCGCGAAGGCTGGCGCGTGCTCTTTGCCGACCGCGATGGCCTATTTGACGTGGTCGAATTTTGGGTCGAAAACCGGCTCATGCTAGAGCTGCTCACCCCAGCCATGGCCGCTAAATACCAGTCCGTCTTCAGTCCCGAGCATCTGCCCGCCCTAGTCGATCAGTTCGCCCTCGCCGAAGCCCGCTAGTGCAGGTCAGCCGGATGCCCCCTTCCGCTGTTCTCAACGCTAAGCCGACTCCGCTGGGCATGCTACGGACGTTAACTCAACGAAATTACCGTCTGTCAGGAAAGCCTGCGCCGCCGCTTGTAGCTATTGAAGCTGTGTAACAACTACTATATTTTACCTCTTCCCAAGGAGAACCACCGATGACCCAAGCCATCCACAAGCCTGCTCAAACCTCAGTTGCAGACCCCAACCGAGCCTGGGCAAACAGCTGGCCAGTCAAGACCCACGAACTGCATAGTCACCACTTCGACTCCACCATCTGGAATGACTTTCAGTTTCGCGACGACGACATTGTGATTGCCACCTACGGCAAATCTGGCACCACCTGGATGCAGCAGATTGTCGCCCAGCTGATCTTTGGTGGTCAAGAGGGGCTGAGCGTGGGCGAGATGTCGCCCTGGATGGATTTGCGGGTGCCGCCTGCACCGGAGAAAATGGCCGCCGTGGAAGCCCAAACCCACCGCCGCTTTCTCAAGACGCACCTGCCGGTGGATGCCCTGGTCTTTTCACCTCAGGCGAAGTACATCTACATTGGCCGCGATGGCCGCGACGTGCTGTGGAGTCTCTACAACCACCACGTCAACGCCAATGAGCTGTTCTATGACCTGGTGAACAACACCCCTGGCCTGGTGGGGCCACCCCTTGAGCCGCCAACTAGCTCAATTCGGCAGTACTTTCAGGACTGGCTCCAGGGCGACGGCTACCCTTTTTGGTCGCTGTGGGACAACATGCGATCGTGGTGGGAGGTGCGCCACCTGCCCAACGTGCTGATGGTGCACTACGCCCAGCTCAAGACAGATCTGCCGGGTCAAATGCGCCGCATTGCCGAATTTCTTGAAACCCCCATTGATGAGTCGCGGTGGGAGGCGATCGTGGAGCACTGCACCTTTGACTACATGAAGCGCAACGCTGAGCAGGTGGCTCCCCTGGGCGGCATGATCTTTGAAGGTGGGGCCCAAACCTTTATCAACAAAGGCACCAATGGCCGCTGGCGCGACATTCTCACGGCTGAGGATATTGACTGGTATGAGGATGTGGCCCAGGCCCAGCTCGGCGACGATTGCGCCTACTGGCTCGCCAACGGTGACACCTGAGCGTTACTTTGTCGCCAGCAGATCCCGCAGAGGTTTGGTCATCCAGTTGAGGCCCACCCGCACCTGGTGATTAAAGGTGGGCATGCGGTAAAGGTAGGCCAGACGGCGAGCCGCGTGGGCCAGCTCGCCATCGAGCTGAATGCCCAACCCGGTGAGGGTGGCGCGGCTGGTGCCCAGGGTGATCATTTCGCCCATGTGGCGGTAGCGGAAGGGGAGCTGGGGGCGATCGCTAATTCCAGCCCAGATATTCCACCCGACAAAGTCGGCCTGTTGCAGGGCAACCTGGGCCGTGGTGGGCACCTGCTGACCGTCGGCATCGCGGCAGTCGGCCACATCGCCCAGGGCGTAGACGCCAGAGACATCGATCGCCTCTAGGGTGGGCTGCACCACCACCTGCTGGCGCTCGTTGTGCTTGAGGGGCAGGTCAGCAATGACGGGGTTGACCTGGGTGCCCACCGTCCACAGCACCAGATCGACCGGCAAAATGTCGGTTTGTTCCCTAAACGTGAGACTGATGGTGTCGGCGGTGACGTTGTCTACGGTGGTTTCGAGATCGATCCAGACACCCAGATCAGAGAGCACCTTTTGGGACACCTCGCGGTTGTATTCAGGCGAGGTGCGGAGAATCGTGTCGGTGCTTTCGATTAGGCGCACCCGGCCCCGTTCGCCTAGATGCTCGGCTACTTTGCAGGCTAGCTCGACACCGCTGTAGCCGCCGCCCACTACCGCCACGCGAATTTTCTCGGCGTTGGAGGACTCAAGCAAGCGCAGGCGTTCCTTTAAGTGGTAGGCATCTTGCAGGGTGCGGAAGGCATGGGCGTGCTCGGCCACGCCAGGGGCCATGTGCATTGGGGTGTTGCCGCCCAGGGCCAGAACCAGGCGATCGTAGGCGAGCGTCACCCCATCGCTGAGGCTGACGCGGTGCTGGTCGAGGTCGATGCCGGTGACTTCTGCTTGGCGAAACTGTACCGCCGTACCGGCTAGCAGCTCGGCGTAGGGTGGAGCGACTTCCCAGGTTTGCAGCTCATCGGTGACCAGCTCATAGAGTAGGGGCAGAAAGAGGAAGCGATCGCGGTGGTCAACCAACGTGATCGTCGGTGGGGTGCCCTCCCACGGCAGCTGGCTGAGGCGCAGCGCGGTATAGAGGCCGCCAAAGCCGCCGCCGAGGATACAAATTTGCTGGGAAGCGTCTGCCATAGTCAAAAGCCGTGATACCTCCTCTACCTTCTAACTCAAAATGGAAAGAGTCATCCTGCTTTGCGGAGATTTCTTTTGGCTATAGCGTCAGACTTTGGGGTGCGCTCTCCTCGCCAAGAGGCGATCGCGGGGGCGCGAGACATTATTCCTCTCGTCGTGGGGGCGATTCCCTTTGGCATTATCTTTGGCACCCTGGCCCAGGGCAGCGGCCTATCCTTTGGGGCCACCCTGGGCATGTCGGCCTTTGTGTTTGCGGGGTCGTCGCAGTTTATTGCTCTGGGGCTGCTGGCGGCGGGCAGCACCCTGCCCTTGATTGTGCTGACCACGGTGGTCGTCAACCTGCGCCACATGCTCTACGCCGCCAGCCTGCTGCCCTACGTGCAGGGGGCCTCCCAACGGTGGAAAGCAGTAATTGGCTTCTTTTTAACCGATGAAGCCTTTGCGATCGCCATTCGCCGCTATGGGCAGCCCGACCCCAGCCCCCACAAGCACTGGTACTACCTGGGCGCAGCCGTGACTATGTACGGCAACTGGATTCTCTGCACCGGGCTGGGGCTGACGGTAGGCCAATTAATCCCTAACGCCGCCGCCTGGGGTCTGGATTTTGCCATGGTGGCGACGTTTATCGGCATGATCGTGCCCTACGCCACGACAAGGCCGATGGTAGGGGCGATTGTCGTCGCCGGGATTGTCGCAGTGCTAGCGAACGGACTGCCCCATAAACTGGGGCTGATGGTGGCGGCGATCGCAGGCGTCACCACCGGCTACTGGCTCGAAACCCGCCCCCTACGGACGAAGGGTATACCAAATTAATTACCCCCTCACCCCCTCACCCCTTACATCCTTATGAATGACTGGCTGCTCGTCGCCTCCATGGCCCTAGTAACGTTCGCAATTCGCTACGGGCTGCTGGCCTTTAGCGGGCGCATTCAGCTGTCGCCGACCCTGGTGCGGGCGCTGGGCTATGTGCCCCCGGTGGTGCTGACGGCGATCGTGGTGCCTGCGGTGGTGCTGCCCGATGGCGAGACGCTGGCGCTGGGGTGGCAGAATGCGCGGCTGGTGGGGGCGATCGCCTGCGTCATCCTCGCCCTGGGTTACAAAAACCTGCTGCTCACTATCGCGGGCGGCATGGCCACCTTCTGGGGCTGGCAGTGGTTGGTGGGGTAGTGCCCTGCATCCCTAAGCTAAGATCAGAAGACCCGCTACCGCGATCGGCACCTTGTAAGGAACGTCAGCCATGACCACTCGGCAGATCGTTATCGACATTCCCGAAACAGTCTTTCTATCTGATGGCATTGACGAAGCTACGTTTGCCCAGGATCTGCGTGTTTTAGCGGCAGTTAAGCTTTACGAGTTAGGGCGTTTATCGTCTGGTCGAGCAGCCGAATTAGCTGACATGTCGCGGGTCGAGTTTTTATTAAACCTCAAGAAGTACAAGGTTTTTCCGCTCGAATCTGAGCTGTTGGATCTAGAGGAAAGCCTTGCCTGAAGCTATTTCCAATACGTCTCCCCTGCTCTATCTGTATCGTATAGAAGCCCTAAACTGGCTACCTCAGCTTTTCGACGAGATTTGGATTCCAAACGCAGTGGTGCTCGAACTCAAAGCTGGCCAAGAGAAGGGCTATGACGTGCCAAGTCCGAGTCGCTATGCCTGGCTCCAAGTTGTAGAACCTGTCTCTACACCCTCTGACTGGCAAGCTCTAGATTTAGGCTCGGGTGAACTCGCCGTCATGGCTTTAGCAGCGGAGCATCCAACCAAACTAGTGGTCTGTCAAGCCTAAATTTGTAGGTTGGGTGGCGCGCTAGCAGAACCCAACAAGGCTTGCTGCTGTTGGGTTTCGCTCCGCTTCACCCAACCTACGCGACCCTAATTTTTAGTTTTGACGCTGCACTAGTTTTGCTTGATGACAACCTAGCTCGGCGGGCAGCCCATGCCTATGGGCTGCAAGTTTGGGGAACGCTCAAGATTTTGCTAGAAGCCAAATCGCAAGGCTTAACTGAATCCATCAAGCCCTTGGTCTATCGGCTCGGTGATGCTGGCATGTGGCTATCCGCAGACATTCTACAGCGGGTGCTCGCCCTGGCTGATGAGAGTTAGGCCATTGCCGGATGGCAGCAAAAGGAAGGACATGATTACGTAATATCGAACACCGTCGCTGTGGCGCGATCGCCCTATAGTGCTCTTCGACTTTCGAGTCAGGTTGTTCCAGAGAGAAATCAGCATGAGTGGACTTGGTGGCTTAAACAAATCTCCTAACGGCGTGGTGCTGGGCATGGTGCAGCTGCAACTGCCCAACGTCGTCACCCCCGACGATCTCGCCGCCCAGACCCAGCGCATCTGCGAGATGGTTGCCAAAGCCCGCCGCAACCTGCCCTCGATGGATCTGGTGGTGTTCCCCGAATATTCGCTCCACGGGCTGTCGATGGATACTAACCCGGCCATCATGTGCCGCCTGGATGGCCCCGAGGTCGCCGCCTTTCGCCAGGCCTGCATCGACAACGATATCTGGGGCTGCTTCTCGATCATGGAGTACAACCCCGAGGGCAACCCCTACAACAGCGGCCTGATTATCGACAACGCCGGCGAACTCAATCTCTACTACCGCAAGCTCCACCCCTGGATACCCGTAGAGCCGTGGGAACCTGGAAACGTGGGCATTCCCGTCTGCGATGGCCCTAACGGCAGCAAGCTGGCGTTAATCATCTGTCACGACGGTATGTTTCCCGAAATGGCTCGGGAATGCGCCTACAAGGGAGCCGAGATCATGATTCGCACGGCGGGCTACACGGCCCCCATTCGCCACTCGTGGCAGATCACCAACCAGGCCAACGCCTTTTGCAATCTGATGGTGACGGCATCGGTGTGCATGTGCGGCAGCGACGGCAGCTTCGACTCCATGGGCGAGGGCATGATCGTGAATTTTGATGGCACCCCGCTGGTGATGGGCAGCCACCGCCCCGACGAAATTATCACCGCCGAGGTGCGCCCCGACCTGGTGCGCGAGGCCCGCATCCACTGGGGCGTGGAAAATAATATCTACCAGTTTGGCCATCGCGGCTATGTGGCGGTCAAGGGCGGTGCCCAAGACTGCCCCTACACCTACATGAAAGACATGGTGAAAGAGCGCTACCGCCTGCCCTGGGAGGATGAAGTGGTTCACCAGGACGGCACCGCCTGCGGATTCCCGGTGCCCACCCGCGACTACAAGGGCGAAGAATTGCCGCCGGTGCTGAGCTAGGGCGGCGCTAGTTGAGGAGCAGGCGAGCCAATAGCAGCAGGCAGGCTACCCCCAGCAGCGGGGTCGAGAGCCCCACTACCCGAGCCGCCAACCAGGGAGGGAGATAAATATCCTGCACGGGTTGCCCGGCTGGGGTGAGGCTTTCGGCTAGGGTTCTCAGGGGGCAGCGCCAGCCGTTGCCCACGTAGATCACCACTTCTACG
>JANPIO010000041.1:0-2977 GCA_031425055.1 Phormidium sp. VAR_61_metabat_6 | reverse complement strand
ACGGCGACGAGTGCCACATGAATTTTCACTTTCCCCTGATGCCGCGCCTGTTTATGGCCCTGCGCATGGAGGACAGCTTTCCGATCGCCGATATTTTGCAGCAGACCCCCGCCATTCCTGACAACTGCCAGTGGGGCCTGTTTTTGCGCAACCACGACGAGCTGACCCTAGAAATGGTCACCGACGAAGACCGCGATTTTATGTACCGGGTCTATGCCCAAGACCCCGAGATGCGGGTGAACTTAGGCATTCGGCGGCGACTGGCCCCGCTGCTAGGCAACGATCGCCGCCAGATCGAGCTGCTCAACAGCCTGCTGCTGTCGCTGCCTGGCACGCCTGTGCTCTACTACGGCGACGAAATTGGCATGGGCGACAATGTCTATGTGGGCGATCGCAACGGCGTGCGCACCCCCATGCAGTGGAACTTTGACCGCAACGCTGGCTTCAGCAGCGCTAGCCCCCAGCGGCTGTTTTTGCCCCTGATTGTCGAGGCCGAGTACCACTACGCCACGGTCAACGTTGAAGCCCAGCGGGCCAACCCCAGCTCGCTGCTCAACGCGACCAAGCGGCTGATCTCCATGCGCAATCACTTTCGCGCCCTGGGCAGCGGCGATTTTCACATTCTGCATCCCGAAAACCGCAAGGTGCTGGCCTTTACCCGCACCTACGAAGACGAGCGAATTTTGGTGGTGGCAAACCTGTCTCGCTTTGTGCAGACCGTTGAGCTCGATCTACCGGGGTTAAAAGGGTGGGTGCCGGTCGAGATCTTTGGTCGCACCGAGTTTCCGCCTATTGATGAGTTGCCCTATTTCTTGAGCATTGGGGCCTACGCGGTCTACTGGTTTATGCTCAAGCCCCAGGTTGTGCCCCTGCCCGAGGTCAAACCCCAGGTAGAGCTGCCGATGCTACAACTAGCGGGAGCTTGGCCCACGGCGTTTTCTCAGCTGCAATCGGCCCAAACGCGCCAGTTTACGGCGAGCTTAGAGACCCTGCTGCCCCAGTATTTGTCTAGCCACCCCTGGTTTGGTGGCCGCACCCGCACGGTGCAGACGGCTCGTATCACCGAAGTCATCACCATTCCCTATCGGGGTAACCATGCCCAGATGCTGGAGCTACAGGTTGACTACATCCAGGGCAGCCCCCAGACCTATGTGCTGTTTTTGGCGATGGCCGAAGAGGAAAAGGCGCTCCGTCTGCTCAATGAGACCCCGCAGTCGGTGGTGGCGCGACTCAATCTGGCCAGCAGCGATAACGTAGCGGTGCTGTTTGATGCGATCGCCGACAAGTCGTTTTTAACCGCCCTGCTCGAAGGCATGGCCCAGCACCGGGCCTATGAGAATGCCGCTGGCAAGCTGGTGGCTGACACCACAGCCCTCTTTGATGAGCTGATCAAGGGCGATCCCAACCCATCCCTGGGTGAGGAGCCCACGGGAGATGGCCTGTCCTTTGAAGCTTCGCTGATGAAAGGCTTCCACAACAACACGTCGATTGCCTACGCCAAAACCGGCAGCGTCGCCGCCCAAAACCGTCTAATTCTCAAGCTCTTCCAAAAAGTCGAAGAGGGTCAGCACCCCGACCTCGAAGTGCGCCGCTTTTTGGACGAACACCAGCACTTTACCCACATTCCTTCGATCGCAGGCACCCTGACCTACCATCGTCCGGCGGCGGAGCCGATCACCATTGGTCTGCTGCAAGAGTTTATCCCCGATACCCGCAGCGCTTGGGACTACACCCTCGACCATCTGCGCGACTACTTCGACCTCGTGGTGATGGATCAGTCGGATATCGCCGAAGCGCCCATGCCCGTCGGGTCGCCCCTAGAGCTAGAGCCAGTGGCCGTGGATGCGCCCCCGAGCGAGGTGTTTTTCCCGCTGCCCTACTGCCCGCTGCCCTCCGTCGATTCTCAAATTCCGGCCTGTAAGGCGATCAATAGCTACCTGGCCAACATGCAGCTGCTGGGGCAGCGCACCGCCGAGCTCCACGTGGCCCTGTCAGTGGATGCGGACCAGCCCGCCTTTACGCCCGAACCCTTTACCTCGCTCTACCAGCGATCGATCTACCAGTACAGCCGTAACCTGACTGGCCAGGTCTTTTTGCTGTTAAAGAATCGCCTAAGTACGCTGCCGCCGGAGACGCGATCGCTCGCCAGCCTGGTTTTAGACCAGCACGATGCCTGTTTGCAGCAGTTTCAGTCGGTGTTAAACCACAAAATTACCGCCCTGCGGACTCGCTGCCACGGCGACTATCACCTAGAGCAGGTGCTGTATACCGGCAAAGACTTCTTTATCATTGACTTTGAAGGGGATCCAGCCCGCAGTCTCAACGAGCGCCGCATGAAGCGATCGCCCCTGCGCGATGTCGCCTGCATGCTGCAATCGTTCTACTATGCCGTCAACGTTGCCCTCAACAAGGAAATCGAGAGCGGCATGGGGCAACCTGACCAGCGCCATCAAATGGAGCAGTGGGCTGAATTTTGGTATCGCTGGGTCAGCACCACCTTTGTCAAGGCCTACTTAGGTACCGCTGCCCGCGATAGCTTTTTGCCCAAGACTCGGCAAGAGTTGGAAGTGCTGCTCGATAACTACCTGATCGAGCAGGCGATCTACAACCTGGGCCGCGAGCTAACCAACCAAACTAACCGCATCCACATTCCCCTGCGCCGCATTCTTGATCTTTTGAATGTCGCCCCCGATGGTGCTCTCGCTGAGTCCAAAGTCTTGAAGAAGGCCTAACCAAGACCTCATACCAAATCCGAATCGCATAACCCTGATTCCAAACAGCGGCTGGCGTAGGGGCAAACGGTGTTTGCCCAGCCCAACCGGGGGTAGCCAAGGCGGATTCAGTATCAAACAACATCAGGGGTCAGCAAATTGTCCCTGCGGTGGCTATCGTCCCGCAGGAAATTTTCGGCCAGCTGCTTTTTGGCCAACAGGCCCAGGGTTTGGATCGCCTGCTCAACTTGCTCTGACCAAGAGAC
>JANPIO010000040.1:0-4125 GCA_031425055.1 Phormidium sp. VAR_61_metabat_6 | reverse complement strand
GTATTGAAGAGAATCTTTAGAGCAATATCTGCCACGGCCAAAAGCCACTTTAGAGAAGGCCGGTCGTCCTTAGGCACACTTTGCGCCATCGGTAATTCTGGAATGAAGGTGTAGTTATATCTGTAGGCTCCTTGGGAGATGGCTAGATCTTGTGCCCTTGCAGGATTAGGATCATTTTGAGGCAGTAAAGGCAGTAATGCTTGTCTTGAGAAAAATGGCATAAATTCCTCGGTATCTGTATGTTTAATGTATCTGTGTGCTTAATGTGTGTGAGTCATGCCCTGAGTGTCAACGTGGGGTCTAACGTTCCCAATCACCCGCCGCAGACACCCTCGAACTCCAACCAATAACCTCTCGGCGGTCGGTGTGCATTGGGGTTGTTATGTGGCGATCGCCCTTGTGCATTCTCCATTTGTAAAATTCGTGAAAAGATATCCAAAGCCGTCAGTGCATTATGGTAAGGCAAGCAGCGATAAAGTCTTATCTTCATAAAACAACTTAATCACGTCAAAATTCCGACGCAGCAAATTTTCAACTTGCGATGTCGAACAGTTTCCAAGGCGAATCCAAATAACTTTCGGTGGATTTCCAAATACTAAGCTCAGGTCGTGCATATCAGTGTCTTTCGAGACAATCATCAAATCATTGTCTTTTGCATAATCCCAAACGATTGGATCGATCGTTGCTTTCATTCCTACATCTCGGACGTGGAGTGAGTTTGGGAAAAGATCACTTAAACGATTTGGCAATTTGGGCGATAAGTTTTCATCAAAGAGTAATTTCATGCGGATAATGGAGCGGTCATAAATCGCCGTTCACGATCAGCAGCATAAGCAATGCAGGCCTTTAAATCTTCTCGCGTCAGATCAGGAAAATCGTCGAGGATTTCTGCTTCGGTCATCTCGGAAGCTAGGTACTCAAGCACCTCATAAACCGTAATTCGCAAGCCACGGACGCAAGGCTTACCACCGCGTTTATTAGGTTCGATCGTGATGTGGTTTCGGTAGTCCATAGATTATCCTGGAAGATAAAAATAAATTTATTGGAACATTAGCCCCATTCGCTCCCTGCATCCCACAGCAAAATCTTGGTTATCACAGGAAAGTTCTGAGGCTACCGTCTTCGCTAGAGCATAGAGCCGCATAACAAGTTATTGGACTGATCTAATCTGCCTATATCCCCACTATGGAGTAGATAGGCAGATTATCTGCTGCATAATCACCCCGTAGAGGTAGATGGGCATCGAGTAATCTGCATAATAGCCCTTACATAGGTAGATAGACAGCGAAGATCTATATATTTTCCATTTTGTTAGGTGCACGCATAGGATGATGACCTTATATTTTGACGCCCGCCCTAGAGGTGGGGCATCAAGCTGTGCCGCTCTGAAACGTGCCTGCTGTTATACGGTTGACGGGGAGCTTTTGTATCAGTAGTGTTTTACGTTAAGCCGTTCAGCAGAGCGGTGACCACACAGAACTCGGAAACTTTAGCGCTGCCGGAAGGTGGTACCAGCACCAACCGACAGCTAACCCCGCAAATCTCCAAAGCAGATTGCGAGGCTAGGCTCATGGTACCCTAGCCCCCCAGTTTGCACCTCAAGCTGCGGGTGGCTAGGGTTTTCGCGTTCTGTTTCTTGCCACCCTACGTCAAGGAAACAGAACCGATGTTTGAATATCTCGAACCCGATGATAGCGGCGCGTCTAACCTGCCGCCGTCTTCGCGCAGCAACCCCCAAACTCACCCAGAGAAAGTGCGTCGCCTGCTCTACGGCAGCCTGGCCGCCATAGACCGCACCATCAAAATTCTCCATGCCTACGGCTACGCCGACCCCAACGACTGGAGCGATCCCATCCCCGTGCCACCGGGCGGAGCCGTGGGTGCAGCCTCCTCAGACATGCCGTGGATGGTGATTTTGACTAAAACCCTGTTTATAGAGGAGTAGCTCTACTGATCAAAGAGGCCAGGGCCGCGCTAGCTTTGGCCCAAACTGGGCTATGGGCCAAAGCACCCGGCCTCTCAACGCCATGATTGAGCGAAGTGACATAGCAGTTTGGCGTTCGCGCAGCGTTGCCAAGCAAATCGCGCAGCGTTGCAAAGCAATCTGCGCCTTCAGATCGCTAATGTGGCACAGCAGTTTAGCGATCTGCGCCCTCAGATCGCCAATGTGGCACAGCAGTTTGGCATTGCAATCCCAAAGTACGGTTCTGCGGTGGGTCAGATTAGGATATTTCGCTTTGCATTGAGATAGTGCTCACCATTTGACCTATGTTTGCCGCAAATTTGTCTGCGAAGGAGCCACTGCCCAAGTCTCCCGCCTACGGTAGCGGCATTCTATTTCCCTGTTCTTCCTGTGCTCGACGCAGCTCCTCAGCCTTCGCCCAGGTGCTCTGTGTCTGCGGCGACTTACCCGCGCCCAGATCAAGGCCGAGGTGGTGCCGCCACCCAATTAAAGATCTCGCCCCCGCCAGAGAATTTCTGAAGAAATAGATAGATTCAGCAGTTTTCATCCCGAGGCGGGGGCCTTTGCGATAGAGTTTGCCCAGAGATATTTGCAGCAGGGTAGGGTCATGGCTAAGTGGGATAAGGGGATGACACAGCATCGAGGGCCAAAGTCTCGTCTGAAGGCGCTGCTTTGGTTGGCAGGGCTTGGCGCTCTGGTGCCCCTGGCCCTGCCGGTGCTGGCCCTCACCGAGTCCGTCGGCCCCGAAGGCATTGACGCTCGGCGGCTGCACGACGCCCCCTATAACCTGACCGGCGAAAAAATTGCCATTGGCCAAGTCGAAATTGGCCGCCCCAGCCAGTTTGGCCTCGATAAGGTGGCCTCAGAAACCTTGCCTGTGGTGGTGCGGCGCGTGCTGTTGCTCAACGGTTGGGCCATGGCCGACGAGTATGTTGATGGCCACGCCGCCAATGTGGCTAGCGTCATGATCAGCCAAGACAAGCTGCACACCGGGGTTGCCCCCGAGGCCATGCTGTACTCAGGGGCGGTGGGGGAACTGAGCGATCGCAGCGCCCAGCCCGAAGAGTGCCTCGCTGCCCAGTCGGTGGCGTCGCAAAATGGCGGTGACGTGCGGGCGATCAACTTTAGCTTTGGCGAACCCCTGGGCCGCGATCCGCGACCCAACGCGGTGCTCGACGGCAACGCCCTGCTCACCCAGTGCATTGACTGGTCGTCGCGGGTGCACAGTGCTCTGTACGTGATTGCGGGCAATCAGGGGGGTGGCGGCATTCCCATTCCCACCGACAATTTTAACGGGTTGAATATCGCCTACTCACGCCAGGTCAACGGCCAATTCAACAAAATCGACTACTCTAACCTGGGCAGCGAACCCACGCTGCGATCGCGCCAGGCTACCCCCGAAACTAACGTTGGCCCCCGCCGTTCGATTAATCTAGTTGCCCCCGGCAGCGACATTGAGCTAATTGACCCCGACGGGCAGGTGCGGCGCTCTAGCGGCACCAGCTTTGCCTCGCCCCACGTAGTGGGCACCATTGCCCTGATGCAGCAGTTGGTCGATCGCCAGTTTCGCACCGGGTCGCCCAACTGGTCGCTCAACGCTCGCCACCCCATGGTGATGAAGGCTGTACTGCTCAACTCCGCCGACAAAATCCAAGACAGCGGCGACGGCCTGCGCCTGGGCATGAGCCGCACCCTGGTGGATGACGGCAACCGCTCCTGGCTGGAGTCTGATGCCTACCGCGATCGCAAGATTCCGCTCCACAGCGACCTGGGCACTGGCCATCTCAACGCCTACCGCGCCTACCAGCAGCTAACCCCCGGTGCCACTGGCCCCGATCAAGCGATCCCCGCCATTGGCTGGAACTTTGCCGAGCTGGAGGCCAAGCCCGCCACGGTGCAAGACTACGAATTTGCCGATGCCATCCAGGCGGGCAGCTTTTTGTCGGCTACCCTAGCCTGGGAGCGAGTGGTAGAACTGGTCGATGCCAACGGCAACGGCCTCTACGATCTAGGCGAGGGCTTTGACGATAAGGGGCTTAACAACCTCGACATATATTTGATGCCCGCCGACGAAGACGACATCACCAAGAGTGTGTGGTCTTCGGTGAGCGAGGTCGACAGCGTTGAACACATTTTTTATCAAATTCCGGAAACGGGTCGGT
>JANPIO010000039.1:0-2865 GCA_031425055.1 Phormidium sp. VAR_61_metabat_6 | reverse complement strand
CACATCAAAGAGATGACAAACCTTGCCTGAGTTTTATAGGCTTTCTCTGAGGAAGCAGGATCGATGAATCGCTGGGGGAACCTAGAGCGCG
Source organism: Phormidium sp. VAR_61_metabat_6 (assembly GCA_031425055.1). Classification (GTDB taxonomy): domain Bacteria; phylum Cyanobacteriota; class Cyanobacteriia; order Phormidesmidales; family Phormidesmidaceae; genus Nodosilinea. Next base: position 2,774 of record JANPIO010000039.1, on the reverse strand, counting down.
GCTATTGCCTTACTGAGTCGCCAGTATCTAGGAGTTTGCTTTCGCTGAACTGCGTTTGATCAAACAGGTGCACGGTGCGAATCGGGTAGGGAATCGAAATGCCTGCTGCGTCGCAGGCCGCCTTGATCGCCATGGCCAACTGGGTTTGAATGCGACGCACCTCCGCCATTTGAGGCGTCGTCCAGTAGCGCAGCTTAAAGTCGATCGAGCTATCGCCAAAACCCACCACATCGACCTCGGGGGCTGGGTCACTCAGCACCCCCTCGGCGCGGTTGATCACGTTTAGAAAGGTTTGCTTGGCCAGGGGCAGTGGCGTCGTGTAATCGACCCCAATACCCAGGTCGGTGCGGCGGCTGCGAAAGGCGGTCAGCACCCGCACCGGACTCGTAAACACGATCGCATTGGGAATTTCGACTAGCTCCCCAGTGTAGGTGCGCAGCTGGGTCGAGCGAATTTTAATCGCCTCCACCGTGCCCTCGTAGTCGCACATAATCACCTGGTCGCCCAGGCGAAAGGGTTCTTCCAACAGCAGCAAAATGCCCGCCAAAAAGTTCTTGAAAATGTCTTGAAAGGCAAAGCCAATCGCCACCGAGCCCAGCCCCAACAGACCAATTATGTCGCCTAAGCGCAGATCTGGAAAGGCAATCACCGCCGCAATAATAATCCCTACTGCCCAGGTGCCAATGCGAGTGACTTGCACGGCCAGCAGTTGCAGCGATCGGCTGGGCACCAGGCGTTTAGTCATTTTGCCCACCATCTGCTGGGTTACCTTGGCGGCGTACCCCGTTAACAGCACCAGCACCAGGGCGATCGCCAGCCCCGGCAAGAGCTGAATAAACTGTCCCACCAAATCAAGCAGGCTGGTCTGAATGCGCTCAAGTAGAAGGTTCATGGGCGATGAAAGTCAATCACAACAGGCTTTTCGCAGCCTATCATCGAGGTGAGCGATCGTCATCTGCCCCCAAGGGCTTGCCTACAGCCCCGGTAGTGAGTGGGCTTCCCTAGAGAGAACATCCTAAAAATTGCTCGTACCCGCGTTTGAACTGCTGCCTGCCGTTCTGCTCAACAATGCTGCCGTGGGCCATAATCACCCGATCAAAATCCCACCTGAGCACCTGTTCTGCTGAGGCTTTAACCCTGTCTTTTTCTGTAGTTGCCAGACGTTCTAGCAGCGATGGGCTGAGACTTTTGTAGCCACCACCCAGTTTAGTCACCAGCTGCGTCACCCACGGAAAGCTCTCGTCAAAGCAGAAAGCCGTATCCGTCAAAATCAGCGTCCGGCTGGCACCATGGAAAAACACCCACTCATCCAGCGGGTCTGGGCCACTCGGGCTAAGGGTTTTAAATCCATCGAGGAACAGGCGCTCAAGTCCATCCCACGCACCGTTTGAATCGTTAGCTATAACCTGGTCGATGATTAACTCTGGCCGCTTTGCCCTTAGCCCTGCCGTAGCCCAAAATGTCGCCGCTGGGTACGCCGCCTTAAACTCTGCAACGAACTGGTAGTGATACAAGTTAGGCGCAATGATATGCGTGACGGTTCCTAACTCATTTAGCTCGCCTACTAATTCATCACTGACCTGAATCGGCGAAATAACGACTAGCTTGTTTGACAAGCGAATCACCGACATACGGGTGCCTATACTCAGCCCAAAATATCGCAAGGGCTGCTCAGTCACCCAAAGGTCTCGATCAATTGCTCTAAGCATCATTCGACCTCACCCACCTACTCATCCACTCATCCACTCCCCTACTCCCCTACGGCAGCCAGGGATATTGGCGAAAATCTGGCTCTCGCTTCTCCAGAAACGCCTGCCTGCCCTCAGAGCCTTCTTCGGTCATGTAGTAGAGCAGGGTGGCGTTGCCCGCCAGCTCTTGCAGCCCCGCCTGGCCATCGCAGTCGGCGTTAAAGGCCGCTTTGAGGCAGCGAATGGCGATCGGGCTTTTTTGCAAAATTTCCTGCGCCCACTGCACGCCTTCAGCCTCTAGCTGTTCCACAGGCACCACGCAGTTCACCATGCCCATATCGAGCGCTTCCTGAGCGCTGTATTGGCGGCACAAATACCAGATTTCGCGAGCCTTTTTTTGACCCACCATGCGCGATAGGTAGCTAGCTCCAAAGCCACCGTCAAAACTGCCCACTTTGGGGCCAGTTTGGCCAAAAATAGCATTATCGGCGGCAATAGTCAGGTCGCACACCACGTGCAACACATGCCCCCCGCCGATCGCATAGCCCGCCACCAGCGCAATCACCACCTTGGGCATCGAGCGAATCAGCCGCTGCAAATCGAGCACATTGAGCCGGGGCACGCCGCCCTCATCCACATAGCCGCCGTGGCCACGCACACTTTGGTCACCGCCAGAGCAAAAGGCATATTTGCCGTCGGTGTGGGGGCCTGCCCCGGTCAGCAGCACCACGCCAATGCGGCTGTCTTCGCGGGCGTTGGAGAAAGCCTCGTACAGCTCGACAATGGTTTTGGGGCGAAAGGCGTTGCGCTTGTGGGGCCGATTGATAGTAATTTTGGCGATGCCATCGGCCTTTTGGTAAACGATGTCTTCGTAGGGCTTAACGTCTTGCCAGGCAACCTGCATAGGGGGCGAGTCCAGATAACACTGGTTTCTAGCGTCTCACATTGGGGTAAAGCTAGGCGCTTGGGCTGAGCGCGGGGTGCAAGGTCTGGAGGGCGTTAAACAACGTTGGGTGATTGGCCCAACGCCCGGCCCATGATCGACAGCATATTGACGCCTGGAAAACGCATTAGGATAGCTAACTT
>JANPIO010000038.1:0-7866 GCA_031425055.1 Phormidium sp. VAR_61_metabat_6 | reverse complement strand
GGGTCTTTCGTTAGAGCGCCCCCAGGAGCTGTATTACCAGCACCTCAACCGCCAGGTGTTTGCCCTGCTCAAGCAGGCGGCGGTGGCCCGCAAGCCCCTCGGCCAAGACAGCCGCGCCCAGGTCAATGACATCCTCCGCCTCGGTGAATACCTATCGATGGATGTGGGGGCCGTCCTGAAAGCGCTGGATCACCTCGATCCAGGTCGGCCTGTTTAAAAGGCTGATGTTGAAAAAAGCGCTTCACTAGTGGAGCGCTTTTTTGTTGTTCCCCTACTAATCGCTAATCGTGGCGACGTTCCACGTCGCCATGCCGCCCATGGCGCTCCTGCGCCCCGAGGACAAAGACGCAGAGCGTCTGGGGGGGCGCGTCAACGCAGAGCTCGTCAGCTGAAAAATGAGGTTCGAGATGGAGGGGCCTAGGCATTCCTCAACCCTACCCTATTTCAGGGATATACAAGTCGGATTTGGTATCAGTCATTGCTGCCCTCCCTCCGGTTATCTAAGTGTTCTGACTCCATTATCATCATTTGCCCTCAAATGCGCTCAGGAGATCGTCGGGTAAAGGTTCGTCAAAATCAGCCGGGACAGTGAACTCTCCCGCACATAAACCAAATGGTCGCAGATGCTTATTTTTGATGATGGGTTTGAGTTCTGCGATCGCCTGGTCAGCCCTAAAAATCACAAGCGTCTCACCTGACTCTACTTACTGAAAATATTTGAGTTGATCGCACTAGATTTTACCAACTGCTATGTTCAGCATTGGGTAGCCTCTCGTTTTGTGGGCACAACTACACCCTCACCTGTAGCAGATACTTTCTGCATCATAATCAATTGCCTGGTCGGTCGGTGTGCAGCGAGCCTGTTAGCTGGAGTAGGCATTGATCGCGAATGTGTTAGTTAGATGCCACCATTAATTGCCCTCGGTTGCTAAACCTTTGGCTCTCATTAATGCCCCTTACTAATTACCTTCTGGATGCTGGAAACACTACAAGCCCTCTCGAATTACTGCTACCTCTGCTGACACCTACCTGCCTAAGTGCTTTTAAACTCACAGATGGTGCGTGTCACCTTATTGGCAGAAAAATTATACATGTCCGTCAAGTGCTTGCTGTGAGGGAGCATCAAGGCTTTTCTTTTTCCTCTATAGAAGGTGACACGCACCCCTCACAGATACCCTTCCTTCAAGGGATTGCAATATCTTTGGTAACCAGCTGACGTTCTTACTTGCTGTCATAGACAACTCTTAGTCTAAGGGTAGCCTGAGAATGTCCCATCATCATTGAGCCGATAATGCTCTACATCAACACCTTCTCGAAAAGTAATCACTCCCTCTACTGGGCTAGTGATTTCTGTCCAAGTTTTACGAAATCCACCAGGATGATTCTTAAGTTGCTTCCCTAGTCCATGACTATTGATTTCATATACCTGAATTGCGCCCGCATCTTGATCGTAAAACAATAACTTATCATCAGTATAAACAATTGAATGCCAAGTACTTTTACACCTGCCACTTTTAATTTTGCGACCGTCACTTGCAGTAAGTGTCCACTTTTCAGCATTAGGATTGTAGAGGAACGTATTCCCAAAATTTACAGGAATTGACTGTTCAGCAGCAAAAACATCTTCTGAGCCTCTCGGGAATACTCCATCTTCTCCAACCATTGAAGGAACTACTGCAATAGCTGCGCTAACAATGGTAACAATACCACCAATAATAGCCAGTGCAATAGCAGAGTCGTTCCTTTCATTTACAGGCTTATCGCTATGCTCCTGTTTGGCCCTACTACTGGATGCCTGCTCCTTGCTCATAAATACTACTTCCTCTTAATTTCTTTGAGAAGTGTGTGTTTATGATTTAAATTTATCCTGTCTTAATTTAGTAGAGCTAAAAAGTTTAGGAATCTTCGAACTGACTCAGTAACTGTTTGTTAAAAACCTGTCAAGAGAAACTGCACTTCAAGCTACATTTTTATAAATTTTGTGTCTAACTGTTACTCGTTTTAAAGATTATGATGAACAGCGACCGCTTCTCGCCAATCACTCCTATGTTGACCTCTTAAGCGATTTGAAACACCACAAACCATCTCAAACTACTGCCACAACAAACTATCTGTCGATGCTGTCAGACTCACGTTTATCCTTCAAGGACAAGTTTAATATCTCTGTGCAGATCCTGCTAACAGCTTATTAGGCTAACAGTTTCCGCATAATTAACCTTAGGAAACTACACGGATAGTCCCTAGCTAATCAGCTGGAAGGTGGCTAGAGAAAACGTAGATGCGCTGGCTTTCTAGGCTGCCGCAGAGGTCGGAGGGTTTGACAGTTTCAGGGGTGGGCACCGCATCGTGGTGAAACACTTGGCGATCGAGGCCCACCTGCAAGCCGCTGAAGGGGTCGCTGCCGCTAGAGATCAAAAACGCAAGCTGGTCGATTTCGGGCCAGGCGGCGAGTTTGTCGAGCAGGGTGGCAACGGTCTTCATCTGCGGCTGTTCGCAATCGTGGTACCAGGCCTCGACCCCCGGCACTGGCAACGTATCTAGCCCCAGGTTCACAATTAGATCCGGCTGGCTAAACAGCGCCGCCGCCACCGGGCGGGCTTCTTCTTGCAGCATGAGGCCCTGGCTGTGAGCCAGCTCGCGCAGATGCTCCAGCTTTTGGTAGCGCTCCTGCACCGGCAGAGCACTGCTGCGCCAGTGGATCGCCACCGTGGTCAGGTAAGTCTGCACCAGCAGGTGGCCCAGCTTTTGGGCCTTGGTGGCCAGATAGCCCGAGTTGTAGTCGGTGGCTTCAATAATCAGCGGCACCCGGTTCACCATATCTAGGCCGTAGCCTTTAATGCCCGCAATTTTGCGCGGGTTGTTGGTAATCAGGCTAAATTTTTGCACGCCGATGTCGTTGAGAATCTGTGCACCAATGCCATAGTTGCGCTGGTCTACGGGCAAGCCCAGCTTTTCGTTGGCCTCTACCGTGTCGAGGCCCATATCTTGCAAGGAGTAAGCCTTGAGCTTGTTGACCAGACCAATGCCGCGCCCCTCCTGGCGCAGGTAAACCACCACGCCGCACCCGGCAGCGTCAATCATTTTGAGCGCTGCCTGGAGCTGCATGCGGCAGTCGCAGCGCAGCGAGCCAAAAGCGTCGCCGGTCAGGCATTCGGAGTGGACGCGCACCATCACCGACTGGTCGGCAAAGGTGGCGGGGTCGCCCTTGACCATGGCCACATGCTCTGAACCATCGAGCAGGTTGCGGTAGGCGTAGATGGCAAAGTCGCCAAACTGGGTGGGCATTTTGGCGATCGCCTCCCGCTGCACAAATCGCTCGTGCTGCAAGCGATAGTGAATCAGGTCAGCGATGCTGATCAGCTTGAGGCCAAAGGCTTTAGCGTAGTTAACCAGCTCGGGCAGCCGCGCCATGGAGCCGTCAGGGTTCTGAATTTCACAGATCACCCCGGCGGGGTAGAGGCCCGCCAGCCGCGCCAGATCGACCCCCGCTTCGGTGTGACCGGCCCGCTTGAGCACGCCGCCTTCCTTGGCCCGCAGCGGAAAGATATGCCCCGGTCGGCGCAGATCTTGGGGGCGAGCGTTGGGGTTGATGGCGACTTGAATGGTGCGGGCGCGATCGTCGGCAGAAATGCCGGTGGTGACGCCCCAGCTCAGGGCGGCATCGATGCTGACGGTGAAGGCGGTTTGCTCGTTTTCATCCTCAAAGGCGCTGGGGCTGACCATGAGGGGCAGGTCGAGTTGATCAAGTCGTTCGCCGGTCATCGCTAGGCAGATCAGCCCCCGCGCTTCCACCGCCATGAAGTTGATGTTGTCGGGGGTGGCAAACTGGGCGGCGCAGATCACGTCACCTTCATTCTCGCGGTTTTCGTCATCGACCACCACAATCGACTTACCGGCGGCCAGGTCGTGGAGCGCCGACTCAATGGAGTCAAACTGAAAACCGGGCGGCAGTTCAAGCTCGGCGGGGGATGAGGGGTTAGGGGCTTGAGACATCTCCGCTTCTGGGTTGAGCACGGTGGGGCAGACCTGTAGAAAGTACGATTGCTTCTAAAATTCTAGCTTTATGGATTGCGCTTCACCGGCAGAATCGCTGCATCCGCCCCCACCGTTCCTGACCTGGGACAATCGGCCATGACAGCATCCCAAGCCACCATGTTGAATTGAGATTACTGGTTTACTATTACAGTGCTGATCGAAGGGGAAGGTGCTAACTGGGTTAGCGATCGCCCCCCAAGCCCGGCTCTCAGCCCTGCCTATTCTTTCAACCAGCTAACCCCAGAACCATGAACGAGTCGTCACCCGTCGGAAAAATTAAGGTTGGCATTGTGGGGGCCTCGGGCTACGGAGGGGTGCAGCTGGTGCGCCTGCTCACCCAGCATCCTGAAGTTGAGCTGGTGTACCTGGGGGGCGACAGCAGCGCCGGACAGCCCTACACCGATATCTACCCCCATCTAGCGGGCTCAGTCAATCTAACGGTGGAAGCCGTAGATTTGGGCGAAATCGCCCAGCGTTGCCAGGTGGTGTTTCTGTCGCTGCCCAACGGGCTGGCCTACACGATGGCCCCCACCCTGCTGGAGCGGGGCTGCCGGGTGCTCGATCTGTCCGCCGACTACCGCTTTGAGAATTTAAATACCTACCAGTCGTGGTACGGGGGCGATTCCGGGACGGATCGCTTTGCGAATCGCACCGACCAGAGCATTGCAGGCGAAGCCGTTTACGGTCTGCCCGAGCTATTTCGCGATCGCATTCGTGACGCTCGCCTGGTGGGCTGCCCCGGCTGCTACCCCACCGCCAGCCTGTTGGGCATTGCCCCGCTGCTCAAGCAGGGTCTCGCCCAGCCCGAAACCCTAATTATTGATGCTAAGTCGGGCACCTCCGGCGGTGGCCGGGTGGCCAAAACCGGCATGTTATTAGCTGAAGCCAGCAACTCCCTGGGAGCCTACGGCGTCGCCCGCCACCGCCACACCCCCGAAATTGAGCAAATTTGCACCCATTTGGCCAGCCAAGAGGTCACTGTGCAGTTTACCCCCCACCTAATTCCGATGGTGCGGGGCATTTTGGCCACCATCTACGCCACCCTGCGCGACCCCGGCCTGGTGCGCGATGACCTGCTTACTATCTACAGCGCCTTCTACCGATCGTCTCCCTGGGTAACGGTGCTGCCCAGCGGCACCTACCCCCAAACCAAGTGGGCCTGGGGCACCAACCGCTGCTATATCGGCCTTGAAACCGATGCCCGCACCGGGCGAGTTGTGGTCATGTCGGCGATCGACAACCTGATGAAAGGCCAGGCCTCCCAGGCCGTGCAGTGTTTCAACTTGATGATGGGTCTTGAAGAAGGCCTTGGTCTACCCACGACCACTTTCTATCCCTAGTCGGCCCGAAGAGTCTCACCTACTGACCTCAAGACTCCTCGTGTGCTTACTCCCCAACGCCCCTAGTCTGTCCAGACCACCTGGCGCTCTGACTTGGTGCGATAACCCGTTTGCTCCTGAATGATCCGACCTGACTGGGTTGGGTCAAAGTAGCGATCAAAATCGGCCCTCAGCCGGGCGTGGGTGACCTCGGCTTGATCAAGCTCGCGGCGCACTACCTCTAGCTGCTGCACCCGAGCCTGGAGATAGGGCACCAAACGCGCTAGTGACACAGCCGCTACCAGCACTAAAAAACAGTTCACCCCTAGCCGAGCGCTCAGCTCAAACATTGGGGTGTGGCGAGCTAAACGCCGCAAAGGGTCTGCCTGCCGCCGTACTCGTCGCCGCTGAGCAGGCATTCGATTTGCAGACGACGTAGGCAGCGGGCTACGAGTACGGGAACGGCGCATAGGATAGGTGCTATAAGCTGGCTTTTATTATGCCTGAGAATAATGAGAATAAACGCCATCTGTCCCCAGAAGTAAGCGGTTTGCCCCTAGGCAATCACAAATCTCTAACCTTGGTTAGAAACTCCGCTTTGAATGACCTTTAAACACGTAAGCATTATGAAAAACCAGGAGTTGGGTTTGGGGTTAAGGCATAATGAAGGCAATGGATTTCCTGCACCATGCCCCGACGCATTTTTATTGGCGATATTCACGGTCACTTCGACGGTCTTCAACGGCTGTGGGAGGCGATCGCCCCCGAACCCGACGATAAAATCTACTGTGTCGGCGACCTGATCGATCGCGGCCCTAAGAGCGCTGACGTAGTCGATTTTGTGCGCCGCAACGCCGCTGGCTGCGTGCGGGGCAACCACGAGCAGCTGATTCTCGACACCTTTGTCGATGGCAAAATTAATCCTCCCACCCTTCAGGGTTGGATCTTTAGCGGTGGCCAGGCTACCCTCACCAGCTACCACGGGTCCGCCGCTACCCTTGAAGACCACCTTGACTGGCTACGCCAGCTGCCTCTCTACATTGATCTGGGTGATCTGTGGCTGGTGCATGCCGGGGTCAACCCCATGCTGCCCATCGCCGAACAGAGCAGCTACGAAATGTGCTGGATCCGTGAAACCTTCCATAGCAGCCTGACGCCCTTCTTCTCCGACAAGCTGATCATCACGGGGCACACCATTACCTTTACCTTCCCCGGCGTAGACCCCGGCCAAATCGTCGCTGGGCGCGGCTGGCTCGATATCGATACGGGTGTTTACCATCCCCGCAGCGGCTGGCTTACTGCCCTCGACTGGGATAACCAGATCGTCTACCAGGTGAATGTGTTTGAGCCGATTGAACGGGTGCGATCGTGTGCCGAAGCCATCACCTATTTAGACCCCACGCTGATCAAAAAACGCCCCCGCGACATGGTCAGCCGCGCCGCATTTTAGGCAAGCGTTGCGCGACCTCAGGCGAAAAACCTATGGCCCATTGACAAATATCTATCACTCCCCCTAGAAGAAATGTCGTGGGTAAAATTTCTGCTTGGGCAAGATCTACGATTTTATTTTAGAGTCCAGTTTTGGCTGGGACAACTAAAATACTGAGTAAAGTTGGTAGCGAAACGAAACGGCTGTGGCCAGAGCTGCACTTGCAGCCAGGCACCGTTGCCGCCGTTACTGTTGGGTATTGGGTTCCAGTCGGCCCTAGGAGAATGCGTTGTGTTTACTGGCCTAGATCTGGTGGTGATACTGCTGGTGTTTTTTGCGTTCTTTTACGCCACAGGCTCCAGCAAAGACTCGGAGTTTAAGCTAGAGCCACTGACGCTACTGGTGGTAGCGATCGTAGTAGGGATGGTAGCAGTTTCGCTTTTGAATCGTTGAGCTGCCAGGGGCTCTCAACTGGCGAAAATTATAGAAAAATTGACAAGGGTCGCAGAAAACTGGCCAGACTATTGTAGGCATCCTGAATGCGATCGCCCTCCAGCACGACTTCTTCGGTAGGGTACTTTTGCAGCACCTCTAGCAGGGTGATCTGGTTATCGTCACTGGCCGACAGCACCAGAGCCGATCGCAGCGCCTGGCGATCGGCCTCACCTTTGCCCGTATGAATAGAGTCGCCGAGCTGGTCGAGGGCCCACTCACCGGGGCCGCTGTTGAGGGAGCGATCAAGCACGACCGAGTTGACAGGCAGAGGGCGAGTCAGCAGCGATCGCAGCTCTGCTGGGTTCTGCCCCGCCTGGTTGAGCAGCCCGCCGAGCACCCCAGAGGAATCACCGGTTTCGGCTAGGGCAGTCAACAGCGCTACAGGCACCGTGCGGCTAAATCCCCGGTAGTTGAGGCGCACCGACTCAGCCGCCCCCGCTGGAGCGACCAGGGCACCCATGCTCAGGCTGGTTAATGCTACTGCCATTACGATTTGACGGGTTCGATGTTGCATCGCGACCTCCTACCGATTTATCTGCTGACGTCACGGCTTCCCCGAAGGTTGCGGCCCTAACGCATGTGATCATC
>JANPIO010000037.1:0-10922 GCA_031425055.1 Phormidium sp. VAR_61_metabat_6 | reverse complement strand
GGCATCAGCGGCTCCCTTCGTCTCGGCCACAGCGTTAGAGAGCGTAGACCAGAGGCAAAAAACGTCTCCAAAAATGGCTACTCCCGGTCGATTAAGTGATGCTGAGGAAATCTCTAACTTAGTAATCGAAGAGTCGCCAGGCGCGGTTGCTGACTTTCGCCAGAACATTAAGACTCTCATCACTTGGTTGGCAGACAGAGATATCACTTTAGAGGACAATGGTGCTAAAGATACTGCCATAGACAAGATTTTTGTCAAACACGCTATTTACCTTGGCAACAATCTGAAAGACAACCAAAGCCAACCACTCTTAGCTCCACTGCTCAAACAAATCAAATGGACGATTGCTAACAATAGAGGCTTGCAATATCGCCTCAAGAACGCGAGCTAGCTACAGACTAAGATTTCAACTCAATTCTGTCAAAATCTGCATGAAGACACCCTCTTGTCGTCTTATCGCTACGCTAAAGACACTAAAACTATTCACGCTGTCTTACAAGATCGAGGCGATATTAGAAGTTTTTTCAACGGCGGATGGTTCGAGCAATATATAGCTCACAGAATTTTTGAACTGCTTCAGGAGCTTCGTGCTCCCTACACGTATCTAAAAAATCCAATCATTATTTTCCCAAACAGCGACAGATTCGAGCTAGATTTATTGTTTCTAGTTCAAGGTAAGCCTTTGCTTATCGAATGCAAAACGGGAGGTGACTTCAATGCTCACCTAAAGAAGTTTTCTGATCACCGAAAACGCTTATCGATAGAGCCTGGACGAGCATTTTTGGTCATACTTGATATTGAAGATGCTAAGATCGAAAGACTAAGCCAGTTTTGGAAATTCAAGGTAGCTAATCAGGACAGATTGGTATCGTTGATTGAAGAGACGATTAAGATAGGGTGATGAAAACTTCAGTTACGAGAAACGCCAACTGCTTGCATACTTGGATCTCCGGCATCACGGTGGAGGTTGCTTAGTTGCTGTCTTGGTCGGATGTTTCACTTGAATCTTCAACTCTTAAGGCTCTTCGCGTCAGGTTAGTGGTATACCACCCGGCAGAGAGCGCCAGCATGGCCCCACCCCCCTGCACCGCCAGCTTGCCAGCGGTGAGCCCCTCATGAAACAGGGCAACGCCAAAGGAGCCCAAATAGACATACAGCGTAATCACCGGCAACATGCCCACCCAAGAAAAAAAGCAGTACTGCCAAAAATTCACCTTGGTGCAGCTAAAGCCATAGTTGAGCAGGTTAGACGGCACCAGGGGCGACAACCGCGTGAGCAGCAAAATCTTCCAGCCCTTTTGGCCGACGGCGTGATCGAGGCGAGCAAAGCTGGGGTTTTTGGTCATCCAGCGCTTGATGCGATCGCGCGCTAACGTACGCCCCACCCCAAAACAGGCGATCGCCCCCAGGGTGTCGGCCACCGAAGCCACCACAATACCCTGGACTAAACCAAAGACTGCCCCAGCCACCAAAATCAGCACAATGTTAGGTAGACCCAACACAGTCGCCAGCAAATACACCACCACAAAGGCTGGAGCCGCCCACCATCCCAGCGAGTTAAGCCAGCTTTCGGTGCCCACAAACCAGTCTTGCAGTGGCAGTTGACTGCCCAGCAGCGCCACAGCTGCGCCCACCCCGACCAGCAGCCAAAACCTGCGGCTCCGCAAAATTGTCAATTTCATACCTGTCAGATCCCACGCCAACAGAGACAGGCTGGGGGAATAGTTAAGTCTAATCAGCGATCGCAACTTTCGCCGTCTGCATTGAGAAACGTAGGCGTTGTCACCTGAACCGTCCTAGGGCTGACACAACCGCGATATAACTACCTGACACACTCCTCCCTTGGAAGATGTGAGCCCGCTGCTTTCCTGTCAAGATCGAACAAAAGCTAGAGTAGGAGCCGGCATGCAACTTGATGGCGTCATTTTAGATGTCGATGGAACACTGGTTTTGAGCAACGATGCCCATGCCCAGTCCTGGGTTGACTCCTTCGCCAGCCACGGCTGTGATGTGCCCTTTGACCAGGTGCGATCGCTGATGGGGATGGGCGGCGACCAGCTCATGCCCAAGGTGATTCCCGGACTCAATGACGAAGAAGAACCCGGCAAAACGATCGCCAGCGATCGCAAAGAACTGGTCTTGAATAAGTATGTGGCCAACATTGCCCCCGCCAAGGGCGCGCGGGCGCTAGTGCAAAAAATGCTAGACGCGGGCCTGCACGTGGTGATTGCTACCTCCGCCAGCCCTAAGGAACTAGAGGTGATGCTCAAAATCGCCGAGGTAGACGATCTGCTGCACGAAGCCACTACGGCCAGCGATGCCGAAAACTCGAAACCCGCCCCTGACATTGTCGAAGCTGCCGTAAAAAAGGCGCAGCTTACCCCCGATCGCATGGTGATGCTGGCCGATACCCCCTACGATATCGAGGCGGCGGGCAGAGCCGGGGTGAAGGTAATTGCCGTGCGCTGCGGTGGTTTTAGCGATCAGGAATTGGCCGGTGCGATCGCCATCTACGACGACCCCGCCGACTTGCTCCACCACTACGATCGCTCTCCCCTAGTCCCAGACAGTAAACTGTAGTCATCCTCGACCCGGTTGAAGCCCGACGGCGGGGCAGGGTGCTAGACCATCACGCGTTGGCTGGTTCAGGGTCAATTTTTTCGCTCAGGTAGAGGTTGGTGACGTACTTTAGCGTCACTGTGCCGTCGATCGCCGCCCAGGCCCTATGCCAAGCGGCGACGGTGTCTAAAAACTGGAGGTGGGCTCGCCCTTCCTTAGGAATGTAGGACGAGCTGAGCGATCGCCCCACCACCTCAGGCAGCGTCAGCGTTTGGCCATAGTCAAAGCTCAGGTGCCGCACCCGCGAAAACTCACCCTGCTGCTCAATCGCCTTGAGTCCCTGGGTATGGTCGCGGTGGTCAATGGCGCGGGTCGCCACGGCGTGGATGATCTGATAGTAGGCCGCCGTACCCGAGTCCTCTAAATCCCAGTCATTCCAAAGTAGAGCCAAACGCCCCCTCGGTGGCAAAATGCGGCTAAACTCCGTCAGCGCCAGCGGTGCATTGAACCAGTGAAACGACTGGCAGCAGGTGACAAGATGAACAGACTCATCCGCCAGCCCCGTCTGCTCGCCCGTGCCGGGGTGAAAGGCAACCTGGGAATGCGGTTCAGCCGCCTCGCGCATGGCGGCATTGGGTTCCACCGCAATCACCTTAGGGCCGTAATTGCCCAGCAGCCGACTGGCAATGCCGGTGCCCGCCCCAATATCGGCGATGACTAGCGATCGCGGGTTGCATAAATCCGCCAAAATGGCGGCTATCGCCCCCTCAGGATAGCCAGGCCGATAGCGAGCGTAGTCATGGGCGCGATCAGAAAAGCGCCCCAGCGGGTTCAGGGTGTGAAGCGGTAAGACATTGGGAGCCATAGAGCGATCGCCATACTGCTACGTCGATATCCTAACCTGGTGTGAGGCGCGCTTCAGCGATCGTCATAGCCAACAGCCCCAATCGACAGCCTTAACGAATAAGGTGATCGGGCGATGGCTGAAGTCCCGCCCTCAGGGCGATCGCACTCCTAGCACAGCGCACCAGCCAGAAATGTATGCCCGCCATCGCGATCGCCAATGGCACCATCGCCACCGGAATTACCTCTAGCCCTACCCCGCTGGCCAGCCAACCTACCCCCGAGGGAATCAGGGCGGCACCCACACTGGCCATACTGGTGGCAAAGCTCACCGCCGCAGGTACCAGCGCCTCGGGCAAGCGTTTTGGAATTAACCAAATGGTGGCTGGAAAAATGGGAGCCAGCGCAAACCCAATCAGCGGCAGACTGAGCCACTGGTCGGACATCTGCCACCAGGCCCCTAGACCGAGCATGAGCAGCAGGCAGGCCAGCGTAATGGTGCGCTCCGCCCCCAGCGATCGCAAAAAATAGCCCAGCATGAATCGCCCCACCGTCAGGCCCAGCCAGTAGGCGCTAACGCTGTACCCCGCCACCAGGGCCGGGGTGGAGCGCGCCATCACCTGCACGGCGTAGGCCCAGTTGCTCATCGAGGCCTCAATGCCGACGTAGACCAGCAGCAGGCCGCCGGTCAGCAGCACCACGGGCGTTCGCAGCGATCGCTTCAGGTTGTGCCACGCTGGAGTCGAGGTGGTCGAGGCCTGCTTCATGAGGGAGGGGTAGCGATAGATTAAAGCCACCAACAGTGCGACCACCAGCAGGCTGACGATCGCTGCTAACACCCCATACACCTGTCGCCAGGGCACACCCAGGGCCAAGAGCGTAGTAGCGATCGCTGGCCCCAACAAGGCACCCACGCCGTAGAACCCGTGCAGCACGCCAATTAAGTGGGCACTGCGATCGTCCTGCACCATGGCGGTATTAATGCCCGCATCAATCAGCCCAATACCCAGACCCAGCAGGGTGCCCGCCGCTACCATCAGCCCCCAAACGGGTGCCAAGGCATAGGTGATCAGCGCCCCAGTCAGCAAACTAGCCGCCAACAGCAGCATGCGCCCCAGCCCTAGACGGCTACTGACCAAACTACTGGTCAGTGCCGCCAGAATGTACCCGCTAATTTGGCTGACAAACAGCAGGGTCACCGTGGCCGGGGTGAGGTCGTAGGCGACCAGAATAGAGGGCAGCAGCACCCCTAGCCCGGCTTCGGCAATGCCAATGGCAATAAACGCGTAACAGGAAATGGCCACCCCAATCCACAGCGGCGGCACTGGGGGCTGAGGGTGGGGCGATCGAGGACGAGACATGGGTAAAGCTCCTGGAGTTGAGGGTGATTTGAGGACAATCTGGGGGCAACGAGATTATTTGGACGGGGTACAAAGCTTGGCGCTGCGATCGCGATCGAGCTGGGTTAGGGCGATCGCGATTAGCAACAGCCCAATGGCTACTACCCGAGAGGGACTCAGGGAGTGGGGGGCAATGCCAAACCAGCCCCACTGATCAATGACTAAAGACATCACCATCTGGCTGCACACCACCGCCAGGGTGGTAGTCGTCAACCCCAGGTGTGGCACTACCAGGGTATTTAGGGTGACAAAGGTGGCCCCCAACAAACCGCCCACAAAGGCCCACCAGGGCACCAGGGCCAGACGATCTAAATTTTGAGGGCCAAAGACGCCCAGCCCAATCAGCAGGGTGAGCGTGCCCGAGCCCACTGTAAAGTTGACGGTCGCAGCGGCCAGGGCAGAGTGCAACGTGCCCCGCAGGCGAGCATTGGCCGCCGCCCCCAGGGCCAAAAAACTGCCGCCCGAACCGGCACCTAGTAACGCAATCAGTAAATTCATCGGTTGTTACCTCGGCTGAGCTAAAAAGAAAATGGCCGTTATCAATAGCCCCATGGCAGCGCAGCGCAGGGGCGTGAAGCGGTGGCGGGGCACCCCTAGCCACCCCCAGTGGTCGATGACGGTGCCTGCGATTGCCTGCCCGCCGACCACCAGCCCCAGGGTGAGGGTGGTACCCAGCACCGAGACAAAGTAAGTGCTAGAGCCGATATACCAGGCCCCTAGCACCCCACCCAGCAGACTCCAGCGGGGCGCTTGGCCCAGGTCAGACCAGTGGGGATGGCCAAATTGCCCGCTCACTAGCAGCGCTACCAGCACCAAGGCCCCAACCGAGTAAGAAATATCCGCCGCTAGGGGCACAGAATTGAGCGATCGCGCCAGTTGGGCATTGCAGCTCGCTTGAATGGGCAACAGCACTCCGCTGAGCAGCGCCAGCAGCAGGTATAGACAAATTTGGCAGCGTGAAGTGATCGCCTGGAGACGATTTAACCGGAGCGTAATCATAAAAGACCTCAAAAGCGTTACGGGTGGAGGCTGGCTCCACCCGAGGGAGTTTTAACTAATGGCTGCGGCGTACCAACGGCTTAGGCCGCGACGGTCATAGACCGGCACAAAACGCTGGTTAGCTCGACTAAGACAGACGGGGCCGATGGGGGCCAATTCAGCCGGTGCTTGGCGCGATCGCCCGATACGAAAAATGGCTTTTTAGTGCCAGCCAGGGCCGCCAGCAGAGTCTTCACCGCCAGGCGATCGACCGTTGCCATGTCGGCAGACTGGGTCGCCGCCGTGTGAATAACCGCATCGAGCCCGTTGCACTGATTAGCAATACGTTCATAGTCGCTCCTTCGGGATTTATCCCTAAATCTTTATCTCAATATCAAGATACTTGTCATAAAGATAAAAATCAAGAGTCTTGATATCAAGATATAATCACCCTATGGAACTCGACAAAATCGACCACATTCTGAACCAGTGGCGGCAAGAATCGCCCCAGCTAGATGCCTCTGCCCTGGCGATCGTGGGGCGTGTACTGCGCATAGCCCGCCTGCTCGAAAAACATCGAGAAATGGTGCTGGCCAAGTATGGGCTCAGCGTTTGGTCCTTTGATGTGCTGGCCACCCTGCGGCGGCAAGGCCCGCCCTACCAGCTCAAGCCCACCGATCTGTACGGGCTGCTGATGCTCTCCTCTGGGGCGATGACCAACCGCATCGATCGCCTCGAAAAAGACGACATTGTGGTGCGCCACCGCGATCCTGACGATCGCCGGGGTGTGATGGTGCGGCTGACGCCCAACGGCATTGCCTTGGCCGACCGCGTGATCCCGGTGCTGTTAACAAGTGAACAGCAGTTGCTCAGCCAGTTCACCAGCCCCGGCGATCGCGACAGTTTGATTGCCCTGCTGCGGCAGGTTTTAGTGGCCCTTGACCACCCGTAGAGACCAGCTAGGCCCGTTCGGCGGTCTTCCCCCTGGTTCCTCGCAATCCGGTACAGTAAGCCTAAACCCTCCTTACTGCGTCCATGACTACGACCAAACTCAAGCCCGATTGGGTCGGCGACGATCTGCTCTCTCGCCTCGTCAACCGCGCCATTCAAACCCCGGCCCTCTATGGCCTAATGAAACGCCAGGCCCGTCAGGTGTTGATTAAAACCGCCGAAAAAAATGGTGTGCCCTGGCGGCAGACCTGCATTGACCTTGATCAGCCCGAGATGCGCCAGCGATTGGCCGAGATCACCAATCCAGCGGTGGTCTACCCCGACTATTACCAGGTGCCCTTTCACGCCTATAGCGAGGGCAACCTTTGCTGGCAGGCCGCCTTTGAGGCCGCCCCCGCCACCTACGCCATGGCCCTGCGCGTTTGGCCCCAGGAGGAGATTTCCTGGCAAGCCGCCCAAGTTCGCCTACGCCAGAGTTTTCTAGATGTGCTCGATCAGCACGGCCCCGCCGAGGTGACCGACATTTTGGATATTGGCTGCTCGGTGGGCATTTCAACCCTCAGCCTGCACCGCCACTACGCCCAGAAGCATCCGGTGCGCACCGTGGGGCTAGACCTGTCGCCCTACATGCTGGCGGTGGCTCAAGCTCAGGATACCAACCGTGAAATTTCCCAGTGGATGCACGGGGCAGCAGAAGCTACCGGCTTCGCCGATGCATCTTTTGATGTAGTAGCCATGCAGTTTGTCACCCACGAGCTACCCCGCACCGCCACCCGAGCGATTTTTGCCGAAGCCCTACGGGTGCTGCGGCCCGGTGGGGCGATCGCCATTGTCGACAACAACCCCAAATCGCCTGTGATTCAAGCCCTGCCCCCGGTGCTGTTTACGCTGATGAAAAGCACCGAGCCCTGGAGCGACGACTACTACACCTTTGATCTAGAAGCCGCCCTGGTGGAGTCAGGCTTTGAGTCACCTGTCACAGTGCCCAGTGATCCTCGCCATCGCACGTTGGTAGCCCGGAGGGGGTGAGGATCACTGGGCTTGGCCTAGGACAACCTCTGTAGTGTTGACAAAACCAATCTGGACAAAGTGCGTCCGTAGAAATGCGGGTAGAATAAGTTCAGTGCTGGCGTGGAACACCTTGCTTTTGCACAGAGTTGGCGATCGCAACTCCAGTTCGCAGACCGCCATCCGCACAGCCTCAGTAACAGCAGGGATAAACCATGGGTGAATGGCTCGATCACAGCGTATTAGTCGATGTCGATGTACCAGTAGAAACCTCCTGGGATCTGTGGTCTGACCTGGAGCAAATGCCCCGCTGGATGAAGTGGATTGACTCCGTCAAAATCTCTGACGCTGACCCTGAAATTTCAGAATGGAAGCTGGCCTCGCGGGGGCTAGAGTTCACCTGGCGCTCTAAAATCACCAACCTGATCACTCACCAAATTATTCAGTGGGAGGCGATCGACGGGCTACCCAACCGGGGAGCGATTCGCTTTTACGGCAAAGACGGCCAGTCTACGGTTAAGCTCACCGTGTCCTATTCGGTGCCCGCCGTCATTAAGTGGATGGATGGGTTGTTCCTGGGTCGGCTGGTCGAAGCTACTCTGCAAGACGACCTCAACCGCTTCCGCGACTACGCTATGGCGAATAAACAGCCCCCCTCGGCTTAGGCACTATGGGCCTTACGGTAGAGCAGATCCCCACCCCGGACCTAGTGGCAGGCTTTTACCACAGCTGGCAGGCGCTAACTAGCGTGCTGGGGACTCTGCCTGGCGATCAACGCTTGCCCTACGCTACGCTGCTGCTCACCCGACTGATCGCCGTGGCGGCGCTACAACAGCGGGGCTACCTGAGCGGTGACGAGTGGTATTTGCACAACCAGTTTGGCCAGAGCCAGAAGCGCGAGCTGGATGGGTTCTTCTCGCAAGTGCTGCAACCGCTCTGCCAGCAGGGGTTTACCCTACCCGCGGAGGAACGCCCCTCAGCTTTGCACCAGCGGTTTGGGCCGCTGCCCTTTTTGCCCACGGGACCGTTTCGGTTCACCGAGCTAGATCAGCGCTGGGGCCATGTTCCCCTGCCCGATGCTGCCTTTGAGCCGGCCCTGCACTGGCTGGCCGACTTAGCGGCGGTTCCCACTGGGCTAGATGCAGGCTTGGGCATGCTGCTAGAGCAGGCCATCAATGGTCATGATGGAGCTGCGATCGCAACGCCAGAGCCGCTGCTGAGGGCGCTGTGCGATCGCACCATCCATGCCACGCTGCTCGACCGAGCCGAGGCGCTGATCGGGCGTCGCCATCGCTCCACCGAGCAGCTTTTAAAGGAGCTTTCCCCTGACGCAGCCGGAGCGCTGTTGACAGAGCTGGGGCAGCTCACCCTGCTCGACCCCGCCTGTGGTTCAGGGCGCTTTCTCGTGGCGGCGCTCAATCAGCTGATGGAGTTGGCCCTAGGATTGCGGGCGATCGCCATTCAAGCTGCCGCCAAAACTGTGCCCAAATGGGCCAAACCGTCCCCCAGCAACCCTACCCTAGGCCTCTACCAACACCTGACCACCCATGTTATCTACGGCCTTGACCTGTGGCCCCCAGCGGTAGAGCTAGCTCGGCTGCAGCTATGGCTCCAGGGCATGCAGCACACCAGCCAACCGGCAGAACTCACCGCACTGCCTGACCTGACCCTGACTGTGCTTCAAGGCAACGCTCTAATTGGTCTAGTGCGCGTCGATGACGAACGATTTGACCAGGTGCTGCCCCGGCGCGGCGCTAAAGATCCAGAACAAACCGCCCCGCTCCAGGGAAATCTACTCCAACCCTTGATCGCCGACAGCTACCAGTCTGCGCTAGTTGAGCGCCAGGTGCGGCTAGAGCACTACCGCAGCCAGACGCAGCTGTTAGCCGAGGTGGGCAGCGTGCCCGCCTACGCCCAGACCGACTTTTTGCGCGATCGCCTCGACGAACTCAACATCATTGCCCAGAGCAAACTCACCCATCTGCTGTGGAGCGAGGGCAGTCAGCAGCTAGGCCTGCGGGTGCCCGATCCGACGGGCGATCGCCCCACTCGCCCCCTCAGCCAGGCCGACGTCGATGCCACCCAGCCCTTCCATTGGGGGTTCTATTTTCACCAGCAGCTGCGCGACCAGGGCGGCTTCGACATTGTGCTCAGCCACTTTCCCCCTGGAGTCGTAGAGGCGACCCAAACCGGCTTTGTGGAACGCTATGCCACCCTGTTTGAGCAAAAAAACGTGGCCCCTTCTACCTTTCGGCACAACCGCCAGCCCGTGCTCACCATTGACCCCGACCTCACCCAGGCCTGGACTGAGTACCGGGGTCAGTTCACCTGGCTGAACAACTACCTACGCCGCTCTGACCAATATCCCTACAGCAGCTCGGGGCCTGAGGGCCTGAGCCAGGGCCGACTCTCTTGGTCACGGTTGTTTTTAGAACGCAGCCTGCAATTGTTGCGGCCTGGTGGTCGCTGCGGGGCTTTGCTCGACCCCTTTTGGGCGCAGAGCAATAGCGCACCCCTGCGCCACTGGTTACAGCGTCAAACCGATCTGACCACCGTGCTCGACCTATCAAACCACCAAAAGCTCTGGCCCGATGTGCCCTCTCGCACAACGCTCTGCGCACTGTGGCTGCGGCACCAGGGGCCAACGCAAGGCAGCCCCTACGCCGCCTATGCCAAGCCCAATACGGCTCTAGCAACCGAAGCCCTCGGGGGCGTGCTGCAACGCCTCATCCACCTGGCCGAATAGGGTGGGCAAGTCGGCGGAGTTGTCGATCACCACATCGGCTAAAGCCACCTTGTCTGCTAAGGGCATCTGACTGTGAATGCGGGCGGTGGCCTGCTCAGCCGTCAAACCACTGCGTTCCATCAGGCGCTGACGCTGGCACTCAAGGGGACAGGTCACCACCCAAATTTCGCTCACCTGATCGGCTAGGTTGGCCTCAAACAAAAGCGGGATAACCTGCACCACAACAGGAGCCTCGGCCAGCTCGGCCATTGCTGACTCAAAGTGCCGTCGCACTACCGGGTGAATCTGCTGCTCTAGCCAGACTTTTTCAGCGGGCTGGTTAAAGATGATTTCCCCCAGATTGCCCCGATTCAGGGTGCCGTCGGGGTGCAGCAGGGGTGCTTCGTAGCGATCGGCGATCGCCCTCAACACCGCCGACCCCGGCTCCACGGCCTGGC
>JANPIO010000036.1:0-5161 GCA_031425055.1 Phormidium sp. VAR_61_metabat_6 | reverse complement strand
CAAACCGCAGCTTAAACGTAGATGCCCCCAACGAGAGTCCCAGGATCTGATGGCCCATGCAAATGCCAAAGGTGGGGAGCGAGTAGTCTAAAAGCGCCTGCACCAGCTCTGGGGCCTTGGTCACTGCTGCCGGGTCGCCAGGGCCATTTGACAAGAAAATGCCGTCGGGCTGATAGCCCATGATTTGCTCTGCCGTAGCGCTGGCGGGCACCACAACTACCCGACACCCATAGCTAGCTAGGCGGCGCAGAATGTTGCGCTTTACGCCAAAGTCAACGGCAACTACGGTCAGCGGAGCGCCTTTGCCTGGGTCTGCAACGGTGGGGCCAAAAGCCCAGGCATCGTCGGTCACCTCAGTCCACTCGTAGACTTGATCGGTGGTGACCTGATCGACCAGATTGAGTCCAGCCATCGAGGGCGCGTCTTGCAGCTGGCGCAGCAGCTCTTCGGGATCGAGCACGCTAGTCGAAATGGCCCCATTCATCGCCCCAGCCGTGCGCAGTTTGCGGGTGAGGGCGCGGGTGTCAATGCCGAAGATGCCGGGAATTTTGTGGGTTTTAAGGTAGTTGGGCAGCGACTGGGTGGAGCGCCAGTTGCTGGGAATTTCGCAGATGTTGCGGGCGATCGCACCCTTAATATGAGGCCGGCTCGACTCCTCATCGTCGGGGTTGACACCGGTGTTGCCCAGCTCAGGGTAGGTAAAGGTGACAATCTGGCCACAGTAGCTGGGGTCGGTCATGACTTCTTGATATCCTGTCATGCCAGTGTTGAAGACGACCTCACCCATGACGGTGCCCGGTGCCCCAAACGACCAGCCCCGAAACACCGAGCCGTCGGCCAACACAAGCACTGCGGGAGGGGCATCAGGAAAAACCATGGCGATTTGTTCAGCGCTAAGAATCGCTATTATCCTAAGGCTAAAGGACGGCTTTCAGCCATTTGATCGCTATTTCATTGAGAGGTAATTCTCTCCAAATTATTAGCTAGCTCAACGCGGTCTTGACCTTACTTCTGCGCGGGACATGTCACCGATAGCGAGAGGATGGGGAATCCTGGTGTTTGGGCTGAGCAATTGAAACAGTGGAGCAACGAGCTATGGGAAGTGCCGGGGCGATCGCAAGTAGGTTCATGCTGGCCACTGTGGTCTTGGGTTTGGTAGGCTGCGGCCTATCTGTAAAGACATTAAATACATTGCTGCCGGTTGATCCTGCCGAGGTGTCTACCGAGGCATCTGAGGCGGCGATCGCCCCTGAGTCACTCGTTTTACCTATCGCCGCCGAGTCGGCTCCGGTGCCACCCGCCCCGACCCCAGATTCCTTTCGAGAGGCCGTGAATCGAGCCACTAGCGCTGTCGCCATTGGTCAGTCGGCCCAGTCTAAGGCTGATTGGCAGCTGGCCGCCAGTCGCTGGCAGCAGGCGATCGGCCTGATGGAGCAGGTGCCCAGCAGCAGCCCCAACCACGCTCAGGCCCAAACCAAGGCCCAGGAGTATAAGCAACACCTGACGGCGGCTCAAAACCGGGCCACGGGGTCTATCGTGCCAGCGGCGGCCCTTGCCCCTGCCCCCAAGACGGTTTTACCGGCTGGGTTGGCGGCCCAAATCCCGATTCAGGGGCGGCAGGGGGGCACACCCATTGTGGCCGTTACCCTACAGGGCAGCAGCGGCGCTCAGACCTTCCCCATGCTATTTGACACCGGGGCTACCGGCACCTTAATTACCGCCGAGATGGCCCAGGCAGTGGGGGTCACCACTGTAGGCGCAATCCAGGCCAGAATCGCTGACGGCAGCGTGGTGAGCCTGCCCGTTGGCTATGTGGATGCCGTGGAATTGGGTGGCCTCCGTCGCGAACAGGTGATAGTCGCCATTGGCGGCAGCTACGGACTGCTAGGGCAGGACGTCTACGGTGAATATGGCATCGCTATTGGGTCTCACCAGATCAACCTGCACCAGTGAAAACAAATCTTTGGGTAGCCTGGCCCAGAGCCTAAGAATGCGTGAGAATAGGCAGCAGGTTTCGCACTATCTTCACCTATGGCTGTCTCTGTCTTGCCCGCCGCCGCTGCGGGGCTAAGTGAACCCACCTCGATCGCAATGGCGGCTCAAGTACAGGTGGCGGCAATCAACACACCGCTCGCTGACGTCGCTATTCCCACGGCCTACGTGGCAGAAACAGATAGCGGCAGCAGGCCGCCTCTGCTGCTGATCCCTGGGTTTGACAGCTCGCTGCTTGAGTTTCGCCGGTTGCTGCCGCTGCTGGGCTCCCAGGCCTGGGCCGTTGATCTGCTGGGGTTTGGGTTTAGCGATCGCACGCTCATCCCCAATCTCTCCCCAGGAGTCATCAAGCTGCACCTGCACAGCTTTTGGCAGCAGCAAATCAACCGTCCGGTGGTGCTGGTCGGTGCTTCCATGGGCGGGGCCGCCGCTATCGACTTTGCCTTGACCTATCCCGAGGCCGTAGCTGGCCTGGTGCTAATCGACGCCGCTGGCTTTGCCGCTGGCCCCGCCATGGGCAACTTGATGGTGCCGCCGCTGGACAGCTGGGCCACGGCCTTTTTGCGCAGTCCTAGGGTGCGGCGCAGCATTAGCCGTCAGGCCTACTTCGACAAAACCTTCGTCACCGCCGATGCGGAACTGTGCGCCGCCCTGCACCTCCAGTGCCCCGGCTGGCAGGAGGCCTTAATTGCCTTCACCAAGAGCGGCGGCTACAACTTTTTGACCACTAAAATTCCTAAAATTGCCTGCCCGACCCTGGTGATTTGGGGGGAGCAGGACAAGATTTTGGGCACAAAGGACGCACGGCGGTTTGAGCGAGCGATTCCTAACAGTAAGTTGGTCTGGATTCCCAACTGCGGCCATGTGCCCCACCTGGAAAAACCCCAGGAGACGGCGGCGGCGATCGCCCCCTTTATCGCCCAACTGGCCCTGACAGACTGAATTTGTCTTTGAAGGGTGCCAACGGGCAGCAAATTTATCGCCAATGTTTCAAGATATGAATGAAGAGGCGCTTAGATCCTGGGCGCGATCGAGGCAACCCTAACCATTTTGGAGCCATCCGCAAACGGGTATGACGCAACTTTTTCCCCAGACCAGCACCGTTGATGCCGAAGCCGTCATGCCAATGAGCAACGGCATCGCCCCGACGGACTCCCTCAGCCCCTTTGTGGCCCGTCATTTGGGGCCGACCGCTGACGATACCCAGGCCATGCTCGCCGCCCTAGGCTACGCCACTTTAGATGAACTGATCGACGCCACTGTGCCTGCGACGATTCGGCTACCCCGCGCCCTCAAGCTGCCCCAGGGGCTAGACGAGGCCACTGCTCTCGCCCAGCTCAAAACCCTGGCCAATCAAAATCAGGTGTGGCGATCGTATTTGGGTCTGGGCTACGCCAACACCCTCAC
Source organism: Phormidium sp. VAR_61_metabat_6 (assembly GCA_031425055.1). Lineage (GTDB taxonomy): Bacteria > Cyanobacteriota > Cyanobacteriia > Phormidesmidales > Phormidesmidaceae > Nodosilinea. The sequence continues at coordinate 1,762 of JANPIO010000036.1, read as the reverse complement.
CCCGGCAGTGATTCAGCGCAACGTGCTCGAAAATCCCGGCTGGTATACCCAATACACCCCCTACCAGCCCGACATCTCCCAGGGTCGCCTCGAAGCCCTGCTCAACTTCCAAACCCTGGTCACCGACCTGACTGGCATGGAGATTGCCAACGCCTCCCTGCTCGACGAGGGCACCGCCGCCGCCGAGGCCATGACCCTGGCCTTCAACGCCCGCAAGCAAAAAAACGCCAAAACCTTCTGGGTTTCCGCCACCTGCCATCCGCAGACTATTGATGTAGTCAAAACCCGTGCCTTACCTCTAGGCATTGAGGTCGTCGTAGGCGACCACCAGACCTTTAGCTTCGACACCCCGGTGTTTGGGGTGCTGCTGCAATACCCCGCCACCGACGGGGCCATCTACAACTACGAAGACTTTGTCACCCAGGCCCACACCCACCACGCTCTGGTCACTGTCGCCGCCGACCTGCTCAGCCTCACCCTGCTGCGCCCGCCTGGCGAGTTTGGGGCCGACGTGGTGGTGGGCAATACCCAGCGCTTTGGGGTGCCCCTAGGCTTTGGCGGCCCCCATGCCGCCTGCTTTGCCACTCGCCCTAGCTTTGCCCGCAAGCTGCCCGGTCGCCTGGTGGGCGTTTCTAAAGACACCTACGGCAACCCCGCCCTGCGCCTCACCCTGCAAACCCGCGAACAGCACATTCGCCGCGACGCTGCCACCAGCAATATCTGTACCGCTCAGGTGCTGCTGGCGATCATGGCCAGCATGTACGCGGTGTATCACGGGCCAGGGGGGTTGAGAGCGATCGCAGCCCGCATCCACTCCCAAGCCCAAACCCTAGCTGCTGCCCTCACCGAGGCGGGCTTTGAGCTGGGCACAGAGCCCGTGTTCGATACGCTGCGAGTGACCGTGGGCGATGCCCAAGCCGCCATCCTCGCCCGCGCCGCCGACCACCGCATCAACCTGCGCGTACTCGATGCCGAAACCCTCGTCGTCGCCCTCGACGAAACCGTCACCGCCGCCGATCTCCAAGACCTGATCACCGTCTTTACCGGAGATCCCAGTTCAAAACTCAAAACCCAAAACTTAAAACTCCCTCCCCACCCCCTCACCCCCTCACTCCCCCGCGCCACCCCCTACCTCACCCACCCCACCTTCAACCGCTACCACTCCGAAACGGAGATGCTGCGCTACCTCTATCGCCTACAAAACAAAGATCTCTCCCTGGCGACGGCGATGATTCCGCTGGGTTCTTGCACTATGAAGCTCAACGCCACTGCTGAGATGGTGCCCGTCACCTGGCCCGAATTTGGTCAGATTCACCCCTTTGCGCCCGCTGAGCAGACCGCAGGCTACAGACAACTATTCACCGATTTAGAAACCTGGCTGGCCGAAATCACTGGCTTTGGCGGCGTTTCCCTCCAGCCCAACGCAGGTGCCCAGGGCGAATACGCGGGCCTGCTGGTAATTCGCGAATATCACCAGCAGCGGGGCGACTACCACCGCAACGTCTGCCTGATTCCGCAGTCGGCCCACGGCACAAATCCGGCCAGCGCCGTTATGGCCGGGATGAAAGTCGTCCCCGTTGGCTGCGATGACGACGGCAACATTGATGTGGCCGACCTCCAGGCCAAAGCCGAAAAGCATAGTGAGAGTCTGTCGGCGTTGATGGTCACCTACCCCTCTACCCACGGAGTATTTGAGGCGGGCATTGCCGAAATCTGCGCGATCATCCATACCCACGGTGGCCAAGTCTATATGGATGGGGCC
>JANPIO010000035.1:0-6446 GCA_031425055.1 Phormidium sp. VAR_61_metabat_6 | reverse complement strand
ATTGGCTCTCTGGCGAATTCTCTCACCCTGGGCTGCGACTGCCTGGGCGAGATCTACTACTTCGACGCTTTTATGACCAACTCGCGCGGCGAGGTGGCCCAGATCAAAAACGCCGTCTGTCTCCACGAAGAAGACTTTGGCATTCTCTGGAAGCATGTGGACTGGCGCACGGAGGAGACCGAGGTGAGGCGATCGCGCCGGTTAGTCGTCTCCTTTATTGCCACGGTGGGCAACTACGAGTACGGCTTCTACTGGTACTTCTACCAAGACGGCAGCATTCAGTACGAGGTCAAGCTCACCGGCATGATCAGCACAGCGGCGTTTCCCTCTGGCGAGGTGCCCAAGTACGGCACCCTGGTTGCGCCTCAGCTCTACGCCCCGGTGCATCAGCACATCTTTAACGTGCGCCTCGACATGTGTGTGGATGGCCTGCAAAATTCTGTCTACGAAGTGGATATCGAACCCGAAGAGGACGAGCTCAACCCCTACGGCAACGCTTTCTATGCCAAATCGACTCTGCTGTCGTCAGAACTCGAGGCCCAGCGCTTAATCGACCCGATGAAGGGCCGCTACTGGAAGATCGTGAACCCGACAGAAACCAACGCCATGGGCTACCCCACCGCCTACAAGCTGATTCCAGGTGAAAATACTCTGCCCCTGGCCAGACCCAACGCCAGCGTTATGAAGCGCGCCACCTACATGACCAAGCACCTGTGGGTCACGCCCTACAGCCCCGAGGAGAAATTTCCAGCGGGCGACTATCCCAACCAAAGCCCCGGTGGCGAGGGTTTGCCCCAGTGGACGGCGGGCGATCGCTCTGTCGCCAACACCGACCTAGTGGTGTGGCACACCTTTGCCCACAGCCACGTGCCCCGCGCCGAAGACTGGCCGGTGATGCCGGTGGCCTACATTGGCTTTATGCTCAAGCCGCTGAACTTCTTTGACCAAAACCCGGCCAACGACGTGCCCCCCTCGACCAGCAAACACAGCTGCTGCAACTAAATTTGCCGCCAATCTCTCGGTGATTGGGCACAGGTGCCCAATCACCATGGAATATTCGCTAACCCTACAGGGGCGCTCAGCCGTGCGCCCCTGTTCCGATTTGTTCTTTGGCCAAGGTCTAATACCGCATCTGCCTTGGCTAGCCCCGGTTGGGCTGGGCAAACACCGTTTGCCCCTACACAAGCAGCCTGTTGGGAATCGGGGTTATCTGATTCGGATTTGGTAGAACTTCGGCAATGTTCTTAGGAACTTGCTGACGGTCTAGTGCGTCACCCTAAAATTGGCCAAGTCGGCATCTAGGGCGATCGCTACATTTATGGTTATACCGCTGAGCGCTACCCTAGGGGGGTAACGACACCCGCTAGATTGTCGTCTAATAGTTCAAACGTCACTTGCCCATAGCTATGACCGCTTCGTTTCCCAACCTGCCAGAATCTAGACCGCTGGGGGGCCGCTATCGGCTCGTGCAGCCCTTAGGCTCTGGGGGCTTTGGCCAAACCTTTAGCGCCCAAGACCTGCACCTGCCGGGGCATCCGCTCTGCGTAGTGAAGCAGCTCAAGCCCCAGGTAACCACTGCCGAAGAGCTGCAAACGGCGCGGCGGCTATTCGATACTGAAGCCCAGACCCTCTACAAGCTGGGGACGCACCCCCAAATTCCGGGGCTGCTGGCCCACTTTGAGGAGGGGCAAGAGTTTTACCTGGCTCAAGAACTGATCGAAGGTCACTCCCTAGCCGAGGAGTTGGGCACGCCGTGGACTGAGGCCCAGGTTGTGGCGTTTCTCGGCGATCTGCTGGGGGTTTTGGCCTTTGTGCATTCCCACGGCGTCATTCATCGCGACATCAAACCCTCAAATTTGATCCGCCGCGCCAGCGATCGCCGCATTGTGCTGATTGACTTTGGCGCGGTCAAACAGGTGAGCGCCCAGGCCACCGCCCTGCGGTCTGGCCTCAGCCACACTATTTCTATCGGCACCCAGGGGTATATGCCCAGCGAGCAGGTGGCCGGGCGGCCCCAGTTCAGCAGCGACATCTATGCCGTCGGTATCTTGGGCATTCAGGCCCTGACCGGCTACCCGCCGACGGAGCTGCATCCCGACCCTCGCAGCGGTGAGCTAGAGTGGCAGCCCTACGCACCCCAGGCCAATCCCGCCCTGCTAGATGTGTTGGAGGTGATGGTGCGCTACGACTTTCGCACCCGCTATACCACTGCCGCCGAGGCTTTGGCTGCCCTGAGGGGTTTGCCCCCGGCTTTGAGTCGGTATGTGCCCTCTGCGCCAATGCCCCAGGGTCAAGCTCCCCGCACCACCGTCGCAACGGTGGCGGTAGGGCGGCGGCGAGAACGAACTCAGCTGACGGCAGATCAGGTGCCAGCGACCCCGGTGCCGGTAGCCCGCCTGCCTAGGCAGCGGCGAGAGCCGTCGGCGGCGAGCTGGTTGCCCCTGGCGGCGGGGGCCTTGGCGGCGTCTGTGGTGGCGATCGCAGGTTTGCTCGGCTGGCAGGCGTGGCGCTCAGCCTCTGGGGTAGAAGAGGCCGAAACCCCTGTGGCTACAGTTCCCCCCGTAGATGCACCTGCCGACCTTGAGCCTATAGCCGTTGAACCTGCCCCCCAACCTGAAGAGACAGCTGCCTCCGTCGATGCCGCTGTTGAGTCGGCTGAGGGCGAGACTAGTTCACCCACTGCCCCTGAGCCAGAGGAGGACGATGCGCCAGAGGTGGTTGTAGAGCCTGAAGATACCGCTGAGCCAGCGCCAGAAACCAGCGAGCTAACGCCCGAGGCGGCTCAGGCGACGGTAGCGACTCTATATAACCACGTCTCAAATCAGTCTTGGGATGCGGCGCGATCGCAGTTTAGCGGCCCGCTAGCGCAGCAGTTTGACCCCGGCTTCTTTTCCCAGTTCGATCGCGTTTCGGTCGAAAATCTGCGAGTGACGGGGCAAACCGCCGATAGCGTTGAGTTTGTGGGCGAGAACACCTACGTTTACCCCGATGGCTCTACCCAGCGAGAACAGCGATCGTTTACGGTACAAATGCTAGACGGGCAGCCTCGAATTGTGGGCTCTAGCTTTGGCGGAGTGCTGAAGTCTCGGTAATCAGGGTGGGCTTTGGTGCTAGATGCCCTTTGGGAAACTCTAAGCCTGCTTTTGTTGGGCAAGTGAGGCGATTGCAACTAGCAACGCAGCGACCGTGTTGTTACCGCTGTTGAGGTATAAGGCCAGTTCGGTAGTCTGCACCACTGCGGCGAGCCAGCGCCTCTGGTGTAATCTTGTTATGACAACTACACTACCCATTCTATCCACAGCCCACACCGACATTCCGCCGCCGCTGGGGGACGTGGTGGCCGAGTATCGCATTGCGCCGGGGGATGCGATCGCCTACTCGGTCACCGCCGGCCAGTTCATTCAAATTATTGATGTGGCGGGTTCCCAGTGCTCCGATTTTTTGGCTTTTGGTGGCGAGCACCACAGCGATCCCCTCGATGCCACGGTGACGCGCACGCTCACCGGGTTAGCCGTTCCCCAGGCGGGGCTGCCCAGCAAACTCTTTTCGCAATCCATGCAGCCGCTAACGGAGGTGATTCAAGACACCTGCGGCCGCCACGACAGCTTTTTGCTGGCCTGCACCGCCCGCTACTACGAAGACGCAGGCTACCCCGGCCACCCCAGCTGTAGCGACAACTTCAACTGGGTACTAGCTCCCTACGGCATTGCGCCCCGCCCCGGCTGGCCCGCCGTCAACTTTTTCTACAACACCCGTGTGGATGGTCAGGGTGCGATCGCCTTTGCAGAACCCCTCTCTCGCCCCGGCGACTACGTGCTGCTGCTGGCTCACCAAAACCTGCTCTGCGCCAGTTCCGCTTGCCCCGACGACATTGACCCGGCCAACGGCTGGCAACCGACGCCAATTCACATTCGCATCTACGCAGCAGGGCAGACCTTTGAGCGGGCCATGGGGCGGCGAGTAGCGGCCTTGCCCCTGCGGATGACCCAGGCCAGCGCCTTCACCCCCAGCATTCGCCAGCTCACGGATGATTTGGCAGAGTACAACGGCTTTTGGGTGCCCCAAACCTTTGCCCACCAAGGCGACCAGGCCGAATACTGGGCGCTGCGCCAGCGGGCCGCCCTGATGGATCTCTCAGCCCTGCGCAAATTTGAGATTCGCGGCACCGATGCCTTGGCCCTATTGCAATACACCTTTTCTCGCAACCTGGAAAAAGTCGCCCCTGGGCAGGGGGCCTATGGCTGTCTGCTCAACCCCCACGGCGGCATCGTTGATGATGGCATTGTGTTTTGCTTTGGCCCCACTCGCTACCGCTACGTCGGCAACTGCGACACCGATCGCAATTGGCTGAGGCAAATTGCCCAGCAAAAAGGGTGGTCGGTAGCAGTCGAGACCGTGAATCTCCACAATCTTGCCCTTCAAGGCCCTCTTTCCCGCGACATTCTCACAGCCCTAGTGCCAGACGTTTCAACCCTGGGCTATTTCCAGTTTTTAGAATCCCAGGTGCAGGGCATGCCAGTGCTGATTTCGCGCACGGGCTACACCGGGGAACTGGGCTATGAGCTGTTTGTGCAGCCCAATGACGGCGCAGCGCTGTGGGATGTCTTGATGAAAGCCGGAGCACCAGCGGGCCTGCTGCCCCTGGGCATGAAAGCGCTCGATCGCGCCCGCATCGAAGCCGGATTGCTGGCTCGGGGCCACGAGTTTGACGACCTGACTTCGCCCTACCAGGCGGGCATTGGCTGGGCCGTGGCGCTGAAAAAGCCCGACTTGATTAGCAAAGCGGCGCTGGAAGCCATCCGTCGTCACCCCCCTCGGGTGGCGGTGGGCCTGGTGCTAGAAGGGCCAGAGGTGGCGGCCCACGGCCAGCCCGTTTTCGCCGCTGGGGAATGGTGGCGGGTGGGGCAGATCACCAGCGCCACATTTTCGCCCATGCTCAACGCCAGCATTGCCATGGCTCAAATTGTTCCCGAGTTTGCCGAGCCTGGGCTAGTGGTCGAGGTCGGTCTGTTGGACGGCCTCAAGCGCCGAGTAACCGCAACCGTGGGGCCACTAGCGGCATTTGATCCTACTAAGCGTCGGGTGCGGGCATGAATCAGTTCACCGTTTTCTCTCCTTGGGATCTGGCGGGAGCCGATGGCCTGATGGCAGCGAGGGCCTTGTTTGGTGAGGCGGTCGATCATCTAGCCCCGTTTCAGTCGATGGAGACCACGCTGGAGGGGTTGCCCTGTGCGGTGCTGAGATTGTGCGATCGCAACTTTCGCATCACCTACCCCGGTGCCCTCGACCAGACTGTAGCGGCTCTACAGCTTCAGGTGTGGGTCAAGCCACTGAGCTGGATGGGAACCATCGCGTTACCCATTGAACAGTTCCCCACGCTAGCGGCCCAGGCTACCGTTAAGGCTCCCCATCGGCTGCATGGACTGCCTCTGCACTGTGCTGTGCCTGCCCAATTCTCGGCTCTACCGATACTCATTTGGCATCACCCCGTGGCCGGTCAACATGCCTTGGAACTGCACTTTGCCAAAGTCCAAAGTGAAAAGTTTTGCCGCCTAATTCGATCGTTCAGCGGTAGTTCAGTAGCGCTGACTACAGCTCATACCTAATTTGCATTGCACACTCTTGATATAACAAGTTGACCTCAAAGCAGCGAGACTCTTTAACTCGGAGTTATGCTTCAACTTAGAATTTAAGACTGTCTTTAGACAGGTTAAATCTCTCTCAATCTGACAGCGATATTCTTAGGGCGGGGGTGCTTTTAAGCGCCTTTGGCAGGTTTGTATCAAGCTGATTGGTCGTTCCGTTTAAATGACTGCTTTCGTACAACTCACTGACTGTTAGGAGTTATCTATGTCTCCTGAATCTCAAGCATTTTTAGCATCTTTTGTCACAGAGTCCTATTACTATTGGGCTTCTGTGTTTATGCTGCTAATCCATGTAGGATTTTTAGCCTATGAAGGAGGTGCGGCCCGCTCCAAAAACGTGCTGGCCACCATGGTCAAAAACCTCATGACCTTATCTTTAGTAGGCTTGACGTTTTTCTACTTTGGCTGGTGGGTGTACAACGCATTTCCGCTGTTTCCCCTTCAAGGCGGCATTGTTGGGCCGTGGACTGACCCGGCCTCTGAGGGCATTGTTGGAGATGTTCTGGCTTTGGTACAGGCTTCTTACCCCTGGTCACCCGCTCTCGGGCCAAACATTGCTGACAACTTGACTGGAGTATTTTGGTTTGCCTTTGCGCTGTTTTCAATGACGACCGCATCGATCCTCTCTGGCGCGGTGATTGAGCGCATCAAAATCGGTGCGTACTCCATTCTGGCGATCGTGTTGGGTTCTTTTACCTGGGTTGTCGCCGCCTCCTGGGGCTGGAACCCCTACGGCTGGCTATTTACCCAGTTGGGATATCGCGACTTTGGCTGTGCTGGCTTGCTGCACGCGGTGGCGGG
>JANPIO010000034.1:0-8472 GCA_031425055.1 Phormidium sp. VAR_61_metabat_6 | reverse complement strand
GCTTCAAAGTAAACGACTTGGCGCTGTTGACTCTGAAGATACTGCCGCAGCCGTCGCAGCTCGGTCGACTTGCCTACTCCTCAGTGCCCGGTGTAAAGCTGATACTTTGGCTGATCTGCTCGCGTGATATTGCGCCCGACTTCGTTGATGATGTTCTCCTGCCCTCGCACGTCATGACAATCAACATAAAACGGGTGATCCGGATCCAGCGGACGTTTGGGGTCGAAAGCATTGTAAATCTGAATGAGAAGGTCTTCGCTCACAGCAGCACCATCCAGCAAGACAGCTTAGATCAAGGGGTACCGCAATTCTAAGGGATGAATCAAAGTCTCATGTCTTAACCTGTGGGTATCTACAACAGCAATGTAGTCTCGCCTGACTCGAACGATGCGTTACGCGCAATAGATGTCGTAGCAAACAGCGACAGGCATGCTCGCCCATGGCCGCCCTCAGCGCATCAAAGGCATCGCGATAGTTTTGGCATTACCTGATTCTCTACCGGCAAAATGGCGAGCCTTTTAAAGTCTTGCGCATTTTCAGCAGCGTATCAGTAGGGCTTCCCATTAAAATACGTGGGTACTAACATGCTGCCCCCATGCTAACGGCCCTGCACATCGAGAACTTTGCCCTGATCGATCATCTCGATCTGCGGCTAGAGGCTGGGCTAAACGTGCTGACCGGAGAAACCGGCGCGGGCAAATCAATCATTCTTGACGCCATTGATGCGGCCCTGGGGGGCAAAGCCAACCAGCGGCTAGTGCGATCGGGTAGCCAAAAAGCCCTGGTAGAAGCCAGTTTTGACGTACCTGAAGAAATTCACACCTGGCTAGCCGAGCAGGAGTTCCCCCCTGCTGACGGTGCCCTCGTGCTGCGCCGCGAGCTGACCCTGGGCAAGACCCTCCGCAGCCGCTCATTTCTCAACGGCAGCCCCGCCACCCGACCCCAGCTAGAGGGGCTGCGGCAAAAGCTGGTCGAAATCACCGCCCAGGGGCAAACGGTGCTGCTCGGCTCGGGCGATCGCCAGCGGGAGTGGCTCGACGGCTTTGGCGGTGCCCCCCTCGTTACCCAGCGCCAGCAGGTGGCCACTGCCTACGAGGCCGCTGCCCAGGCCAAAAAACGCCTGGAAACCCGTCGCAAGGCCGACCAGCAGCGCCGCGACCAGCTCGACCAGTTGCGGATGCACCGCCAAGACCTAGAGCAGGCCCAGCTCGATGACTCCAACGAGCTAGATCTCCTCGCCCAGGAGCACGATCGCCTCAACCACAGCGTTGACCTCCAGCAAAACAGCTACGCAGCCTACCAAATTCTCTACGAAAGCGATGCCGGGGAAAGCGCCTGCGCCGATCTGCTGGGCAAAGCCGAAGCGATTCTGATCGACATGGAGCGCTATGACCCGGCCATTACCTCGATTTTGGGCATGGTCAGCGAAGCCCTCACCCAGATCGAAGAAGCCGGGCGGGCGATCAACGCCTACGGAGCCAGCGTCGAGGCCGACCCCCAGCGGCTCGAAGAAGTAGAAGACCGCATGCGCCAGCTCAAGGCCCTGTGCCGCCGCTTTAGCCGCACCCTGCCCGAGCTAGTGGCCTACCGCGACGAGGTGGTGCAGTCCCTCGCAGAGCTGTCGGGAGAAGGACAATCCATCGAGAGCCTAGAAGCTGAGGTCGAAAAGACCCAGACCGTCTTGACAGAGGCCTGCGCTCAGCTCACCCAGCTGCGCCAGGGCGTGGCCCAGAAGCTAGAGACCCGCCTGGTCAGCGAACTCAAACCCCTAGCGATGGATCGGGTGCAGTTTGAGGTCGAACTCAAGCCCATTGCCCCCACCGCCAACGGGGCCGACGGCATTCGGTTTTTGTTTAGCCCCAACCCCGGCGAACCCCTGCAACCCCTGGCCGAGACCGCCTCGGGCGGTGAAATGAGCCGATTTTTGCTGGCGCTGAAGGCCTGTTTTTCGCAGGTAGACCCGGTGGGCACGCTGGTGTTTGACGAGATCGATGTGGGGGTGTCGGGGCGGGTGGCCCAGGCGATCGCCGAAAAGCTCTACCAGCTCGGTCGCCAGCACCAGGTGCTCTGCGTCACCCACCAGCCGATGGTGGCGGCCCTGGCCGATGCCCACTTTCGGGTGGGCAAACATGTGGTGGAAGCTGCCCTGGCTAAGGGAGCTAAGGCAGGGGAGGGCGAGGCCGAACGCACGGTGGTGCGGGTACTGCCGCTGTCGCCGAGCGATCGCCGCGAAGAGCTAGCCCAATTGGCTGGGGGCGAGTCGCACCAGCAGTCCCTCTCCTTTGCGGAGGCGCTGCTGTCCCAAGCCGACAGCATTCGCGCCAAGCTGTAGTCGCGAGGAATGGTCTTAAATCACTGTTAGGTCTGAGCCAGACTTGGCTTTCGTAGTCGAAAATCAGCCTCAAGCCGTCGTGTTCTAAAAGTTGGGGCCAGCACCTATGGATTTTCTCCTCACTATCGAACCTTTTCTAGAAGATCCGGCTCTGCTGCTAGAAGACCCCGCCATTGAAGAGCATCTGCGGCAGTTTTGCCTGGTGCTGTCGGTGTCGCTGGGGGTGGCCACCCTGTCGCGGGTGTTTAGCGTGCTGCGCAACATTCCCTACACCCTGCTGCTGCTGCTGGTCGGCCTGGGTCTGGCGGTGCTAGATGTGCGGCTGATCAACCTGTCGCCCCAGCTAATTTTGTTTATCTTTTTGCCGCCGCTGCTGTTTGAGGCCGCCTGGAACCTCAACTGGAAAAGGCTGAAGCAGTACGCGGTACCCGTGGTGCTCTATGCGATCGTGGGGGTGATTATCTGTGTCGGTAGCCTGGTGTGGGGGTTGCAAACCTTCGCGGGGGCATCCCTGGCGACGGCGTTGCTGGTGGGGGCCAGCCTATCTGCCACTGACCCCGTATCGGTAGTGGCCCTGTTTCGCGAGCTGGGGGTCGATAAAAAACTCACCACCGTCATGGAGGGCGAAAGCCTGTTTAACGACGGCGTGGCAGTGGTGGCCTTTAACCTGCTGCTGGGCATTGCCCTGGGTCTAGAGCAGTTCGATGTCTCGGTGACGGTAGCGCGCTTCTTGGTGTTTGCCGGAGTGGGCATCAGCATCGGCGGGCTGATTGGCTTTGGCTTATCGTTTCTCACCCAGCGGTTTGACATTCCCCTGGTGGAGCAATCGCTGACGCTGGTATCGGCCTACGGCACCTACCTGGTGGCTGAAGAACTCGGTGGATCCGGCGTAATCGCGGTGGTGACCACGGGGCTGATTCTCGGCAACTTTGGCTCGCGCATTGGCATGAACCCCCGCACCCGCCTGGTGGTATCTGAGTTTTGGGAGTTTTTGTCGTTTTTTATCAATTCGATTGTGTTTTTGCTGATTGGCGACCAGGCCAACTTTGGCGAGCTGATCGACGAGCTAGACAAAATCGCGATCGCCATCGTCCTGATGCTGGTCGCCCGCGCCATCAGCGTCTATGGCTTGGGCTACATCAGCAACGCCGTCACCGGCCCCGAGATGGATCTGCCGCTCAATGGGCAAACCGTGCTCTGGTGGGGCGGCCTGCGCGGGTCGGTCTCAGTGGCCCTGGCCCTGAGCGTACCCGCCGTGCTGGGCGATCGCCAGGAGATCATCTCCATTGTCTTCGGCGTCATGCTGTTTACCCTGCTGGTGCAGGGGCTGACCACCAAACCCCTGCTGGAATATTTGGGCCTGCTGGGCGATCAGCCCCTGCGGGTGGAGTACAGCCAAATGGCCGCCCGCCGCGTCGCCCTCACCCGCGTCATGCAGCGCCTAGAGGAGATGAAGGTCAACGAAGAGTTTGACCCCGAATTCGTCGGCTACCAGATGGCCCTGGTGCAGGGGCATCTGAATGAAGTCAAAGAAAAACTGGCCACCCTAGAGCAGCAAAACGACAGCATCCGCGAATACGCTTCTAATCAGCTGATGGAAGAACTGCTGGCGATCGAGTCTGACACCTACGCTGAGTTCATTCGCGCTGGGCAGCTAAAGGATACCCTGACGCCACTGCTGGAGGGAGTGCTCCCCGATCGCATTGGGGAAGCGCACTAGGGAGAGTTTTGAATGTTTAGTGTTGAGTTGTGAATTAAAACTAAACATTCAAAACTTAAAACTCAAAATTTTCATTCCCCCACTCTATCTAAATTCTGCTGCCAGATCTGCTCCTGTAGGGCTTCGTTCTCCAGTTTGAGGGCGACAGCTTGCTGTTTGAGGCCGTCGCGTTCGGCAGCGATCTCTTGGCAGCGGTACTTGAGGCTGGTTTGCTGGTGAAACTGCTGGCCGAGCTGGCTGCTCAGCTCGGTAATTTTTTGCCGCTGGGCTTCAATAATGGCTTTGAGGGCGATGGGGTCGTCGTCGAGCTCCCGGGCTACCGGGGGCAGGGCGAGGAGAGTGCTAGACGACTCGACTGACTCTCCCATGCTCTGACTACCACCGTTGACGTAGGCCTGCATACGGGCCAGGGTTACCTGATGGCGGGTGAGAGTGTTGTCGAGATGCTGAACGTGCTGCTGGGCGGCCTGGAGCTGGCTACTGAGGCTGACGGTGAGCGATCGCGCGATCATGACCTCAGAGTTCAAATCTAGATCCTGGGCGGGGGCGCGGCCCATGGCCAAACTCTGGTAGTAGTTTTTTAACCGCACCAGGTAGTCTTGCACCTCGGCCTGACCCTGGTGAATGCGCGATCGCAGCCGCTCGAGCTCGAGCTGCTGGTCAACCACCAGCCCTTTAACGCTCACCAGCAGCTGCTCAAAGACCTGAGCTTGCCACTCATCTTTGGCCTCTAGCTGCTGCTTGAGGTTGACAATAATCTTTTGCTGAACGTTGGAATATTCCTCGGTTTGGGAGAGGTGGGCCTGGAGCATCTGGTGATTTTCCACCTGCTCCTGCATGTCTTCTATAGTTTCTCTGGCCTGGTCAAGAGCCTGCTGCAACAGACAGACCCGTTGAACCAGCTTAAAGTCCAGCGAACTTTCCTGGAACATGGGCGAGACCGATGAAAAGGAACTCGGGGCAACGTGACGACCTGGAGGGAACGACCGGCAAACGGACGAGGGTTATGGAGCGTGTGCTTAAGGTAGCAGTACCCTACCAGACTCAACCGCAGGACAACTGTGGAGGGAACTACTGAGGGGCGATCTTACATTGAAACTTTACATGGTAGATGCGGCTCAATCGACAGGGGCCATGGCCCTAATTTAATCTACTCAAAATCCTGGAATTAGCCACCACAGGCTCAGCCCCAGTAGCCCAGTACAGGTGTGCTGAATCCACCGCTGGGGGCCAGATTGGCGACAAATTTTGACCGTCAGCCAAACCGACAGCGCCATGCCCAACAGCAGGGTTACACCCTGGAGAAAGGCTACCACTGCGGGGTGGGCAACCCAAACCGGCAGATTTGCCCCTGAGGCCCCAAAGGTGGCCAAAGACACTGGCAAAATCCGCCCTCCCTCTCCCAGACCTAAACGCAGATAGTGGGCCAGGTTAGCGGCCCACACCAGGGGCAGATAGCCGTAGGCCAGCCTCACCGCCGGACGCCGGGGCAGCCCCTGGGTTTTGCGCCAGAGCCAGTGCATGCCTTCGACACTGAGCGGCAGCAGGGCGGGCAGCGCCAGCACCCCAAAGGCCACCAGGCTGTGACCGATGACAGTATCGATCGGCAGCTGAATGCCCAATTGAGCTTGTAGCTCGGGCAGGCGGTGCAGATATACCGCCCCTAGCAGCAGAAACATCAGCGCCACCTCAGACGCGCGGGGCCGGTGCGTGGTCCACAGCTCGATGCCGGGGGGCCGCAGGTTGAGCTCGACCGAGCGGTGGGGGCAGGCTTTGAGGCAGGTCATGCAGAGCACGCAGTCGCGGTTGTCTTCGAGCTGGGCCGGGTGAGAATACAGGGGGCAGCCGTTGGTTTCCTGGCCTTCCCCTTTTTGAGGGCCGCCCTTGTAGCACTGGTAGGTGGTGCACTCCGCTGAGCAGGTGCCCTGCTGCGCCCGCAGCTCGGTGATTGAGAGTTTGGCGAACATGCCGTTCATGCCGCCGATGGGGCAGAGATAGCGGCACCAAAACCGCCGCTCAAACAGAGCCGAGAAGATCATCGCCCCGGCGGTAATCAGCAGCAGCAGGCAGGCGGAGAGGTAGGCGGCGTTTTCTAGATGCCACACCTCTTCCCACACCAGAATCAGGGTGAACAGGCCAAAGATAAACCAGCCTCCCCAGTGATCTGCCGCCTCGCGGGGCCAGCGTTTGAGCCTGCCGGGGAACAGCTTTTGCGAGATCCACTGGGTGACTTCGCCGTAGATCATAAAGGGGCAGACGGCGCACCACAGCCGCCCCACAAAGGGGAAGCTCAGCAGCACCAGGGGCCACCACCAGGCCCAAAATACGGTTAAGGCTACATTCTCGTGGCGCTGCTGGGGGCCAAACCAGAGCACAGCGATGACGACGGCGAACAGGGTAAAGGTGATGCCATAGTTGATGCGATCGGGCCACCAGGGACTGCGCAAAAACCGCCGCAGGTTGGGGTAGCGGTTGAGCAGGTTGAGCCGCAGCTGTTTCTTTTTGCTCTGGGCGGGCCAGATAATCTCTTCGGTGATCAAGCCGCCGCCCGAGAGCTGGGCCGCCGCCCGCTCGACCAGATTCTCTAGCTCGCGCAGATTGTCGGGGAAGTCGTAGGACTGTAGGCGGCGAACGGCCTCTGGGGTCAGCGTCAGCCGCCCGGTGCTGCGGCGGCGGCCAATCAGCGAGAGGTAGTAGTTGACCCAATCTTCGATGTCGGCCTTGCGCACCCGTAGGGGCGGCACTTTGATGGTTGTGCTGACCACATCGTCTAAAGCTGGCACGGCCTGCTCAGCCAGCAAAATAATGCGGGCCTTGGTGGTGATAGTTGGGGCGGTTTCACCGTTGCGGCTGACGGGGCGATATTGGCCAGTTTCTAACAGCTCGGCGACAGCTGCCGCTAAATCGGCCCCCAGTTCTCTAGGGTTGTTGAGCACTAGGGTGCCTGCCCCCAGGGCCGCCAGTAGCCCCATGCGCCCCCCCGCTCGACCAAACAGATCGGCCCCGCTGGCCTGGAGCTGGCCGCAGTTGACTTTGATAATGGGCTGCCGCCGCTGCCCAGAGCCAAAGTGAACTAGGGCCGCCAGGTTGTCTTTCTCTAGCCCCGGTTCGCCAAAGATCAGCACTGACTGGCGATCGCCCGCCGCAGCGCGCAGCTGAGCCCGCAGCCGATTGGCGTAGCGGCTGCGGCCAATCACCCCCCGCCGGGCCTTGGCCACCAGGTAGGGGCGCAGGATGGCCTGGCGCTCTTGCTCTAGCTCAGCCTCAGACGACAGCCGCTTGACCACATAGACTAGCTGCCGGGTAAAGGTTTGCAGGATGTCGGGGTACTGCTGCACCAGGGTTTGAAACGGGTCGCGATCGATAAACCAGAGGGTGCTGTCGCAGAGGGTTTGAATGGTTTGCTCGGCGGGTTGGTCGAGCAGCAGAGGCTCCAGGTTTAACACCGCGCCCGGCAAGAAGCTGGCACCGCCCAAGGTGGCCTCGGTGCCAAGTTTGCCCTCCCAAAGAATGTAGAGACCTTGGGGAGGTTGGCCTGCTTCAGCGACGGTTTCCCCAGCGGTGAGGGTGATGGTCTGGAGCGCTTGGGCGATGGGTTCTAGAGTCGTCTCGGGCAGCAGGCTGAGGGGGGTGCGCTCCTGTAAAAAGATCGCCCGGTCGGATACAGTCATGGCAGTTCACCCACGCTCTACACGGTGTAGCCCCCATGATGATGGCAAATGACCTCTGGGTGCCTTTGGCATTACTCAGCTTAATCATTGCGGCGGCGATCGCCTTTAGCCGCGCGAAGTAGGGTAGTGCTATCGCCAATCTTATATAGCTAAGTTTGACGAAGCCCTAAATTTTCTCTGCTAGAAACTCTACTAGCCGGGTCACCTTTGCCGACAGGTGGCGGTTCACTGGGTACAGCGCGTAGATGTTGATTGGCGGAGGCGGATAGTCGGCCAGGATGGGGCGCAAGCGCTCTGCCTGCAAGTCCTTTTCCACAATAAAATTGGGCAGTATCACGATGCCCAAGCCTTGTAAGGCGGCGGCCCGCAGCACCTCACCGTTGTTGCAGCACAGCGGCCCGTTGATAGTGATGGTGTGGGGTTCATCGCCCACCAGAGTCCAGCTGTTGTCTTGGGCGCGGTGGCCGTAGTGCAGACAGTCATGCTGTTTGAGATCATCTGGATGGCTTGGGGTGCCGCGCCGTTGTAGATAGCTGGGAGCGGCGCACACCAACAGCGGACAGGGGGCTAGCTGATGGGCAATCAACCCAGGGCCGGGCGGCTGGACGGCAATGCGAATGGTGATGTCAAAGCCTTCTTCAATCGGGTCGATGCGGCGATCGTTGAGCACCAGCTCGACGTAGAGGTCGGGGTACTGGGCCATAAACTCCACCACCAGGGGGGCCAGGTGTAGGGTGCCAAAGGTCATC
>JANPIO010000033.1:0-10306 GCA_031425055.1 Phormidium sp. VAR_61_metabat_6 | reverse complement strand
CGGCGATGTCACGCAGGCGCTGGGCCAACAAAAAAACTACCCCCGTGCGACCACACTGGAGCAAGCACTCACGGCAGCTCGTACAGATGCCACGTTGGAGAATTTGGAGCAGGGCACTCGTGAGCAAATCACGGTGCTGTGGAATCCCGACATTCGCCCTGGTGACCAGCTCATCTACGATGTGGCTGGGGAGGTGCGCCGCCGCTTTGTGCTTGACTGCCAATGGAAACCCGAATGGACACGGGACGGCATGATGGGTGCGGTATCGCTAACGGTGGCGCGATGGGTAGATGCTGGCGCGGCCCTGACACTCACCACGCTAGACCTACCTTCGGAGTCGGGCGGCGATGGCGACGGTGAAGGGAATATCTATGTGGGCAACGTCTTCAACCGCGACTTTACGCTGGGTGGGCTGCTAGCGCTCAACATCCAATCTCGCACCCTAGGCAACTACTAGATATGACCACTGCCCAAGAAACAGCCAACCAACTCGCAGCACTACTGCGTCAGGCCCAGCCCGAGTTCAAGACCACGGCCACAACGCTGACCATTACTCAGCAGGGCAAAGAGCACCAGGTGAATTTGCAACAGCGCCAAACCGGGGGGCGATCGGTGCAAGGGCGCTAGACCACAGGAACAGGAGTAGGCACCACTTCTATGCCGGTGCCGTTGCGAACCACGCCGCGCATTTTTAGGGTGCGATCGCCCATCTCGGGCTCTACATAGACCGAGTAGTTATAGGCCCCTGGTGGCAAGTCGCCAAAGGGGATAGACAGCACGTTGCCCAGTGCGGTGCACTCTACCGTGAATGCGATCGAGCTGGCCTGCGGGACTTGGGCGTATAGCATGACCGCATCGCCAGCAGAAATAATGTCAGGGCCGGAGTGGGTAAACAGCTCGACCAATTTGGTTTCGGGGTTGCCCTGGTAGAGCACAAAGCGAACTTCGGGTATCACGGGCACACCTTTTTAGCTTTTCTAATGCGATCGACATTTACTGCTTTGATGGGTGGGGCCACGACAACATTGCGTCCGGACCCTTGCTTATACCAAAGGAAATTCCAGGCCATCGCTAAACGTGCTCCACAAGATCAATGTTGTCGCCGTTCTTTGTCACATCTTTGTCCAGAATCACGGTGTCGGTGCCAACCTCAAGTTTTTGATAGCGATCGGCCCTGATGCGTTCGTCGGCGTTCAGATTCTTTTGGTTAGACTCAGATGCAATTTGGGCTGCCTCAGCTGCGGTCTTGGTGGCAGTGAGACTGGCGCGATCGCCATCGCCAAAACCGCCAGAGGGCAAAAATGCCTCACCATCCCATTGATAACTGGCAGTACTGCTAGCGATTGACTTGTCAGTCGAATCGTAAGCCAACAGGACGTAGTGGCCTGGTTCCCCCGCCATGGTGCCGACATAAACCCCGCCCGCACCCGGCACCTCAGCCAACGGCATTGGACTACCTAAGGTCACGCCTTGCAGAGTGCGGCAGTACAAGCCTGTCAGGCCTGACTCCCCTATTGGTAGCGAGATTTCGTTTGCCATTATATCGGATACCGAATAATCACAATCCCAGACCCACCATTACCACCATCGGCGTTTGTTCCAGCACCGCCGCCGCTGCCACTATTCGCAGTGGCGGATGCGCCTGCCCCGCCTAAGCCACCATTGCCGCCGCCCGCCGCCCCAGTGCCCGCAGACGTAGCGCCACTTGGAGTTGAGCCACCGCCACCCCCAGCACGGGTCACGCCATCAAAGCATGCCAAGCCTGCACCACCATTGCCGCCAACGCTTGAAGCTCCGTTGGCCCCTACTGCGCCAGCACCGCCACCGCCGCCGCCCGCTCTAAGAGAGTTAGTCGCGCTACCAAAGCCAGATCCACCGGCATTGCCTTGCCCCGCAGTCCCTGAACCACCCGCGGATCCAGATGTGGTATTAGATCCGCCGCCGCTACCTGAACCGCCTGACAGCCCCACCGCCGAGGTTGACCCGCCAGCACCGACAGCTGCGATATGGGATATTGAGCCCCCAACAAGGCTGCTGTTTCCGCCATTGAGGCCATTGCCCGCCGACGATGTGCGGCCAGCCCCGGCTATGCCGATTGCTACCGCGTAATCACCAGCCGCAAAGCTCTGCGCTAACGCCTGAAGAAACCCGCCCGCACCGGCCCCGCCTGTCCCGTTGGCACTACCAGCCCGTCCGCCGCCGCCGCCGCCTGAGATGACTTGCGTGTCGACGTTGGCTAGGGTGCCACCCGCTACCGTAAATGTTCCGCTACTCGTAAATACATGAATGCGAAACCCGCCAGAGTCCGAGATAGTTCCACCCGTGGCGGTAGCCCCGCCAGCCACCGCAACGTTTAGCAGCCCGGCTAATGTAGTGTTTCCAAGTAATGGCATTAGTGCAGTGACTCCTGCACTTGATCGGGGCTGACTGGGTCGCTTAGCCCTAGCCCTAAATAGCGGGGTGGCCCTGGGATTTGCGCCTGCCAGTCTGGATCAGGAATCGTCTGTTCTAGCTCAGCCGTTACCGCCGCCACGCCATCTGCACTAAGCCCTAGCCCCTGCAAGGTTGCCAGCATCGTCTGTGGGGTGCTGCCGTATTCCATCCCAGTCGCATCCGCGATACCTTGGCCGACGCTCAGCAGATCAGATAGTTGAGATAAGAGAGAAATGTCAGCAGCAGGCAGCACCGCAAAAAGCCCCGCTACGGTACAGGGCTTAGAGATGACTGGCTGAGGCGCTGGATTGTCAATCAATGGCGCTTCATTTAGCCACCTGGCGATCGCTGGATAATCATTGCCTAGCGCCATAAGTTCCGGCGTTGATTCAATAACGGTTCTTAAACTGGTCATGCGGGCAACCCTGTAGATATGGTTTCTAGCCAATAACGAACGCTTACACCGTGAGTATTTGCGCCCGATAAATTGATAATGAATGCCGTCGCTGCCGTCAGCCTGAGCTCATCACCAAAGCTATAGTTTTCACTTAATCCAGACCCATCGGTCGCAGCTCTAACCCTGGCTAGGATTGTTGATGCCCCGTCCTTGATGAGCGAGACTGTGGCCGTGGTGGTATTGTTCTGAATCCTGATCCCAGTAATCACGATCCGTGTGCCAGCAGCCGGGGCCGCAATGACGGTGTTGTCTCCACTGGTTGAGATGGTTGTTGCGACATAAAGCCGAGTCGCTGAGAGCCTGGAAAGCAGCCGCTTGAACAATGAAATCAGGCTGAACGTGCCCGTTTCGCTAGTGGCGGCGGCGTCGGCAGTTGTGCCGGTGCCGGTATTGGTGACGGTGAGTGTAGGGTCAAAGGCGCTGCCTGTGCTCAGCCGCACAGATAGAGGCGTTGCCGCTGCCTCGTGACGGGTTGCCAATACCGATCGCAGGGTGGTAGCACCCGCCGCCCCAGAGTTGTAATCGACTGGCAGCGTCAGCACATCCACATCGCCAATATTATTGGTGCCAGCGGGGAGGCTGCCTTGCATCGGCGCAACAATCAATCGCCCGTTAGCGTCAATCTGCAATGCCCCAGCCACCCCGTTGCTTACAGTGGGTAGTGTGGCATTGTAATAGGCCACCAAAAGAGCTGGGCTAATGCTGGCATTACTCGATGTAGTGCCGTCATTTGTAGCATCGGCACCCGTTATGTCGCCCTCAAGGGCTACATAGAAATCAGTGGCGGCATTTATTTGCTTAGGCATAATTAGTACGAGATATAGAATATGCCGGTTGCTGCAAACTGCACGGTAATGTCGCCACCGTTGGCCACCACGTCTACTCCATCAACGAAGGCCAGGATCGGGCTAGCCGCATCATTGGTGATGAACTTGTAGACGATCGCAGCCCCCGCAGTTTGGCCACCAGCAACAGCGGTGAAGATTGCGTCCGCAGCATCAAAAATCCATTTGTCGGTGCCGTTGTCAGCGCTGGTTTTGGATCCTAGCGTTTGCCTGGCGTAAGATCCCCCTGAGAGTTCGTTAGCCGTCAGGTCGTTAACAAAATCATGGGTTCTGTTGTAAGTAGCGGAAGCATTTACAAGCATCACTCTGATGGTGTCAGATGTCCAAAGAAGTGTGCCTGCATTCAATAATTCCAATGCTTTGGGATAAACTTTGCTAGCCATTTTTACCTCTTAAATAATTCGAGCAGCGATCGTAACTGGGACAATCCAGCCCCCTTGGGCAGTGGTCAGGACGACATTACCTGCACCAGCATTTGCCACCCCAGGGTCAGTAGCCAGCAATGCCACCCCGGCCCGCATCGTGGCATCGTCAGCAGTGGACACAGCCACAGCAGAATCGACGGTGAACGTGGCGACAGGCAGCAGTGTTGCGTCGTCGGGCAAGGCCACTGACAGAGCAGATGCGGCGGCAAAGGTGACTGAGCCGGGGATTAAAGTGCAGTCGTCAGCGGACCCAGCGGACACCGCAGCATCAACAGCCAGATTGGCTGTGCCGGTGGGGATAGTGGCATCATCGGCAGCACCTTGAGCTACCGCCGATCCCACAGCAAATGTAGTGGGGCCAGGGATGAATGCAATGCCGTCTGCCAGTGCAGCAGAGATAGCGGACTCAACCCCCATCTGCCCAGCGTTCAGGAATACGGCATCGCCAGAGATCGCATCTGAGACGGCAGAATCGGCATTCAGGGCTGCCACCCCAGGGGCTAAGGCAATATCGTTAGCAGCCCCAACACCGATCGCAGAATCAGCCGCAAACGCAGCACTTCCAGGAGTGATAGTGGCATCGGCAGACGCCGCTGCAATTGCAGGGTCAACGGCAAAGGTGATTGCCCCAGGGCTAAGCGTGGCATCAGTGACCGCAGCCACCGCGGCAGCAGAATCCGCGGCAAACGTCGCAGTCGGGATGAATATGACATCATCCGCAGCGGCAACGGATTGCGCTGAGTCGGTCGCTGCTGCCACGCCACCAGGGATAAATATGACATCCTCAACCTCCGCTGCCCCAGCAGCAGCAGCCAACGCAAAAAACAAGGCGACACTGACGGTGAGTACTGCCCCAGGATGTAGCCACAACAATGCGATCTCGCCTGCGGGGTTCCCCTCAGTGGCATAAACAGGATCGGACTCGCCGATTACGGTGCAAGGCGATAGGGCAGTAATTTTGGCCAAACTCATTGCCGCCCTCCACGCAATTCAGCCCACCGACGCCGCACCACCTGACCCAGTACGATCGCCACAAAGCAGGGGCAATCAGTTATCCGCTGCCACCAGGGGCGCTGCTGCAACTGGTACTGGTCAAGCGCATCGCTCAGCGCTTGAGCCTGGTCGTGGGATAGGGGTGCGTAATTGTCTTGGTCAGGGGGGATGTAATTACTCATGGCCGCACCGCTCGGCGACTATGCTCAGGCATCTGTCGGGCATAAGCAGGGCACCACAAAGCCGTGACAATGGCGACCGCAATACCCAAGGAAATAAAAGCTCGCGACGTGTCATTACCAAAGCACCGTTACTCCTGGGGTATCTCGTGGCCCTGACTGGATGCTGCCCCAGCTAAAACCTTTTTGATTAATCTCAGGGTCAAGCAATATCTCTCCCCCCAGGGCGATCGCATCAAGCAGCTTCAAATCGCGGCGATAGTCGCTACAGACAAAGGCATCGCTAGGGGGGCCTTCCGATGGGCCTTGGCCTACGAAATATTGAGAGAGCAGTTGGCAGGCCACGCCCTTTTCTACGATGCCTGCCAAAAAAGGATGCAGGCCCACCAATGGAAGTTGGTAGCGCATCCTCAGCATGCCGTCAATCAAGTTTTCAATCTGGTCAGCCACCTGCACTACCAGGTCAGCGGTGATGGCAGTTTCACCCAACGACGAAACGACTCCGCCAATTTTCAAGCGGCCATCAAGCCGTCGGTTCAGTTCGTCCAGCGTCGTGTACTTCACGTTTCTTTTGGCCTCGGCTTTTCGGTTGGGCTGGCTCTAGATGCCCTTGGGACACGTACCCCCCCAGCAAATGGGGGTTGCCTACCAGGGAAGTGCCTGCCTGGTAGCGACTGCCTAAGATGCACTGCCCAGCACCATCGGCAGTCACTGTGTAGGTGACAGGCTGGGGCAGATTACAACGCACCATCAATCTTTCGCGCACACAGGTAACGACCATCGCGGACAAAAGGCACACCGGCCGACATGCCTGCAATCCGCTCGCGTAAAGGAGCGTCGTCCAACTCCTTTGTCGCGACATAGACTCCAGGTGCCCAGTTATTCTCTTTGAAAGGGACACGAGCCCTTTCGTAGCTACCCGCTTCGTCGCCAAAGACAACGTACTGCTCGGGTAGGTAGTAGGCATCGCGCTTAGTGCCGTTCTTCAGTGTCTCTGAATATTTGGCATCAACAATGAGCACTTTGGCCACTCCGGTGCGCGCCTGAATTAGCTCCAGTAGTGGCCCAGGCATCAGCTCTAGAGTGTTGCGATCGTACATGCTCGACAGATACAAGCTGGCCGCCAGCGTGGTGTCGGTGCCCGCGATCGCCCCTAGCGCATTCAATGTGGCTGTTTGGTTGGCCAGGTTGCGCAAATCGTCGTAATGGGCCATCAAAAAGGTGGGCTTGCTACCATGCACCAATCGCCAAGCTTCAGAAAGCGCTTCGAGGTTAGCAAGGCCAGTAGCAGTAGTCGGCTGGCTCCATCGGGCATTACCCGTCAGTGCGGCTGGGAACAGGGCAGTAACGCGATCGCTATAGGTCAGCTCTACCTTCAACTCGGTCAGCGGGTCGAGGTAGTCACAAGCCCCAGTCGTCATTACCTGCATCAGCAAGATTAAGTGCTTGGCATTGATAGCCGCTGGCATGTCGGCAGCGATGCCCAACAGATAGCGTTCATAGGCGTTGACGATGGCTGTGCCCTGTGGCCCCCCACTCGCTGAGTAGGTACGCATTTTCTCCAGGCCCTCGTATTCTTTGTCGGTAAACACATGCTGCTTACCAATGAGAGTGCGGCCTAGTAG
This sequence comes from Phormidium sp. VAR_61_metabat_6, assembly GCA_031425055.1. Taxonomy (GTDB): domain Bacteria; phylum Cyanobacteriota; class Cyanobacteriia; order Phormidesmidales; family Phormidesmidaceae; genus Nodosilinea. Next base: position 3,349 of record JANPIO010000033.1, on the reverse strand, counting down.
TTCCTCGGTCAAACTGAACTTACCGCTGTCGTTGGGTAGCTCCTGGTCTGGAGCCACGATCGAGGCCACAGTGATGTTGCCCTGCATCTTGAGCAAAAGCAACTCTGTAGTCTGGTAGCTGGTGACGGGGAAAAGAGTGTCGAGCGGGGCAGTCGATTCCATCAGCAATCGATCGGTCTGATTCACTGCTGCGGTAGTCTGCCGAGTGTTCCGGTTGTAGTAATCTACAAAGCTGGGCATTAGGGTCTAGGCCTCCAACAAAAGAACTAAACGAGAGGGTCTAAGCCCTAAACGAAATAAATCTGGGCAAGAGCAGCAGCAACTTCGCTATCCCAGTAGGGCAGGCGATCGCCGTAAACAGCCCCGCCAGTGAAGCCCGCCACATCGGTATCGAACTTGGCCGCATTGTGCGCACCAACAATCAAACCCCACGGCTCACCCTCAACCCCCACGGGAGCACCCACCGGGAGAGTGACTGCCGATGCCGCCGCCAGGGTCACAGTGCCCGCCGTCACGTTTACGCCAGCGGTGTCGATGGTGCCGATAGTGGTATTGCCCGCCAACAGCGCAGCCGACACAGTGACTTCCCCATCGCCGGTTGTAGCTGCGGTGGCCGCGAGGGAGTGAGCTTGCCGCGACTTTGAAAACAGGTAGATGATCGCGCCCGAGGCAACAGCCGTCACCAGCTTGCTATGGATAGGGCTGGCGTTAATGGCCGCTGCCACCGTTGCGGCTCCGGTCGCTAAGACAGCGCTGCCTGGGGTGTAGGTGACGCTCTGCCCGGCGATGACAACAGTTAGCGTATCGTCGGTGTCCCATGTCAGCGTTAGCGTCAGGCTGCCGTAAGGCCGTAGCACTTTGAGCACATCGCCGGGAGCAAAATACTGGGCCGCTTTGCTCTGGTAGACCTTGCCGATATCGCCCAAATTGAGAGAGGTCGTAGACGAGGCGGTGACGGCGGCTGCCAAGTTGGCCCGCAGCCCGACCCGGTGCTTGGTGGCTCCAGCAATTTTGTAGAGGATTACCCCAGAGCGAACTACCTTTTCTCCGTTGGGGCCAGCCTGAATTTTGTCAGGGTCGATGGTGAGCGCTCGACGAGAGGCCAGGTTCGCATCCGAGGCCAGAATCACATCCTCTTGGCTAAAATCGGCAATTTTTTGAATCAGGTTTACGGGCATAACGGCTACCTAGGGATCAAATGGACGAAGCAGAATTGGCAACGCGATGCCGATTTAGTAGTGGCGCTTGGAGGCCGCAGCTTTGATAACTGCGTTAATGTTGGACTGCTCTTCTTCGGAGATGCCGTCATCGTTCAAGTTCAAGTTGGGGTTATCACCCAGGGGCACTTGGCCAAAGGAGCTGCCAAATTTCACTGGCTCAACGTACTTATCGGCGTACTTAAGGGCAGCCTCAATCCCGTCAAGGTGCTCCGTCCCAACAGGCTCTCCGTCCTCAACAGGCTGACTGAACCGCACGATCGCATCACTGTGCTCTTCCTGTTCTGGGAACCATTCGGTCAGCGCAGCCGGAGTCACCTTGCCCAGCCGCACCAGCTTTTGAGCCCAGTTACGCAGCTTGGTCACTCGGTCAGAGACTTGACGCTCGAAGCTCAGTCGTTGGGCCACTTGCTCTGCCTCTTCAGCCCGAGCCGTTTGCTGAGCCACCGAAGATTCAAGGGCATCAATGCGAGTCAGCAGGGCATTCATGTCTACGCTGGGAGTTGCGGGCTCTTCAGCAGGGGTAACAGGATTCGCAGCATCAGTCATGGTGTCGGGTTCTCCAGTGTCAGTGGGTACGGTGTCGAGGGTGAAACGAGGGGCAGCACTAAGGGAAACAGGCGTCGGTGCAGGGCGCGCTACACCCAGCATCTCGGTCAGCTTGCTACCCATGTCGGTAATCGCTTGGCGGGTTAACTCTTGGCGATCGCGCCCCATCAGCTCTTCTTCAGTGGTGCGTCGGATAGCGCCTAGCACTTCGTTAAAGCGCATCAGCCACAGCCACACCTGTTCATCTAGTGGGTCGCTATACCGGTCTTCTGTTTCTGCTGCTTCACCGCTAAGGGTCAGCGCTGCTTTGTAGCCAGGGGCAAGCTGTTCCAGGTGCTTGCCAAAAAACATTGCCCCGCGCACCGCACCCAGGGCACTGCACTCACCTCGAAAATGGCCCACTTGTTGCCGTCGGTGAATTGGCCGCTAGGGTCGAAGGCAATACTCAGGGGCTTGATGAGGGTCTGCTGATAACGATCAACTGCATCGGTGCGAGTGATGTGGCCATGGCCAAAAATGCCATAGCGCCCTACCAGGTCAGCAAATCGAGCGTCGGGCAAATTTTCTTCGGTGATTTCTTCGACGGTTAGCCCTGCTTCTACATCTAACCGGCCAATCTTGTTGGCATTGGTATAGGCCCCGTCAAAATCGTGGTTGCTCTCGAACAGGGGAATGTCGGCCCCGGCCCCGTGGTATTTCGTGGTGGCTTGAACAATGCGCTTAAGGTCGGCCCGGTTAAAGCTGCCCTCGTTGCCTGCCCCGTCTACAAAGTCGCCCTCGGTAAATAAGAGGGCAGGAACCAGAACCCCAGCTTCAACGGTCTCAGCCTGAGTTTTGATCCACAGGGAGACGCTGCGCTGGAGCTGGGATTCTGTACGAGTCGAGGTTTTAGGCATGGACGGAACACACAGGGTTTATCCTGCAACCAGCGTACCTAGCTAGAGACAGGACGTAACGCTTTGATGCCCCTAAGGAATAGTGCAGCTACAATTGAGCAGAGAAATACCGCCAATGCCCGCCCATGGATGCGCAGCGAAGAGAACCAGCCCCTAGCGATGTGCAGCGGCGGATTAAACAAATCCAAGAGGCCAAGGACTTAACCGATGCCGACATGGCCAAGCGCCTACAAATCTCTGTGGCCAGTTGGCGGCGAACCTACACCGGCATGGAAACTCGCTGGGGCCGAGGCAAAGATTTTAGGGACGCAGTAGAAAAATTGCGCGAGACAAAAAAAGCGCTGGGTGTGCAGCGCTGGGAAGAAATCTTGGGCGATGACTAATCTGGGAGTGCAGGTGGGATGAGGGAGCTACCGTGTCGAGCAATCCACCCTTCAATCTGCCATCCGATCGCCTCTTGCTCTGCCCCGTCAGCCTGTAACGCCAATTTCTCTAGCTGGTCTAGTTCGTCGGGAACTCCAACAGCATTGGCCTTAATTTCAAGGGCCTGTTCATGCAATGGCCCTAATGCTACAGGTGGTTCATCCTGGGCAGTCTCGCTCGTAATCATGGTGATGGGCTCAGGCTGGTAAGCGCGGTATCAAGCAATGTCGTTATCCAATCGTAACCTGCTGGATCAGTTTGTCG